>DASWAR010000106.1:0-18347 GCA_036391015.1 Terriglobales bacterium | reverse complement strand
CACAACCCAAGTCGACCTCCCAGGCCGCCGAGGCGCGCGAGAGTTGTGGAATGACGATGCGGAACCGGTCGTTCACCCTCGCCGTCCTGCTTGCCTTGGCGCTGCCGATCGCGGTCCACGCCGGCGGGCCGTTGTATGTCGCCGGCAGCGGCTTCAATTCCGGCGCCGCTGGTACGCCCCTGACCTGGGCCGGCGGACAGATCTCGTACTACACCGACCAGGGCGATCTCAGCACGCTGCTGCGCCAGTCGGACGCGAACGGCTTCGTCGCCGACGTCTTTTCCCGCTGGACCTCCGTTCCCACCGCCGCGCTCGCTGCCGCGCGCGCCGGCCAACTCGACGAGGACGTCAGCGGCGCCAACGTCACGCGCTCGGGCACCGTGCTCAGCATGCCCGTCGACCTTCAGCCCGCATCCGCCAAGCCCTTCGCCATCGTTTACGACTACGACGGCCAGGTCATTGACGCGCTGCTCGGCGCCGGCGCTTCCGCGGCGCAATATTGCGCCACCAACGCCGTCATCGGCGGCCCTGACCGCTTCACCGCCGACGCGCACATCGCGCACGCGCTGCTCATTTTGAACGGCAACTGCGCCCGCGCCTCGTACGACATACCGCAGCTTCGCTACGCCCTGGCGCGCGCCATCGGCCGCGCGCTCGGGCTCGATTGGTCGCAGCTCAACGATAATGTCTTTACCCGGTCCACCTCCCCAACCACGGACGATTTCGCCGGCTTCCCCCTGATGCATCCGGAAGGCGGCCTGTGCAGCAGGTCCTACGGCTGCCTTTACAACGGGGACCAGCTCCGCATGGACGACCGCGCCGCCATTTCGCGGCTCTATCCCGTGACCTCCGACAACCTGGCGCAGTTCGCGGGCAAGACGGTATTCGCCTCCTCCACCGCCCGCATTCGCGGGCGCGTCCTGTTCCCCGGCTGGGACCACGCGCCCGGGGACGGCATGCAGGGCGTTAATATCGTTGCACGATATATTGATCCCGTGACCGGCGCGGCGTCGCATGCCATGACCGCGTCGTCCCTCTCGGGCTTCCTGTTCCGCGGCAATGCCGGCAACCAGGTCACCGGGTTCACCGGCGCCACCGGGGAGCGGTTCGACCACTGGGGTTCCGATGACACGGCGCTGCGCGGCGCTTACGACCTCGCCGGGCTGGAGATTCCGGCGGGGTACAACAGCGCGCGATTCCAGCTCACGGTCGAGGCCATAAGCCCGCTCTACACCGGCGGGCTGGCCGTCGGCCCGTACAAGTTGTCGCAGGTCAGCCCAGCGGGCACGTTCGCACCGCTGGTGCTCACCGTGGCTCGCGGCGGTGACGTTGTCCAGGACATCGTCATGCAGGGCGCCGACTCCGCGCCGCTGGACAGCACCGAGCCAAACTCATTCGCGCAGCCGGCGGCCATTCCCGGCGCGGGCCACTGGATGGCGTCGCTCGGCTTCTACGGCGACTTCGACTGGCACGCCTTGCACGCCGGGGCCAATCGCAGCTTCACCCTCGACATCACCGCGCTGGACGACTCCGGCGCCGCGACCACCTCCAAGGCACTGCCCGTGATCGGGCTGTGGGCGCCCGACGCCGCCGAATCCGACGCGCCGCTCGCCGCTCAAACCTGGTTCAACGTTGCCGGTGGCACCACTCGCCTGCGCGCCACGCTTGCCTCGGCCGGGATGTACAAGCTCGCCATTGCCGATGCCCGCGGTGACGGCCGCCCCGACTTCCATTACAGCGCACGCCTGCTCTACGCCGACGACGTCTCCCCGGCGCAGGCCGCCGCCGGTACCGTGCTGCGCATCACCGGCTTGGGATTCGTGCCGGACATCAACGTCACCATCGGAAGCGCCTCCGCCGCAGTCCTCTCCTATGCCGTGGATGAGTTGCTGGTTGCGGCGCCCGCGCTTCCCGATGGCGTCAACGACCTCACCCTCACCGACCCCGCGACTGGCGCCACCGCCGGCATCCCCGGCGCCATCACCTACGGCGGTGGCGGGGCGACAACGCTGCAATTGCTGCTCGGCTCCAATCCGCCGGTCCCGGTCGGCGTCAAGGCGCCCAATCCATTTCGCGTGCGGGTCCTGGCCGCCGACGGCGTCACGCCCGTCGCCGGCGCGTCGGTGACCTTCACCGCACCGGGCTCGTCGGTGTCGCTGCTGCCGTGCAACACCACCGCGTGCCTCGTCGCCACCGACGGCACCGGCGAAGCCGACATCTGGATTTTGGTGAAGGCCTCGGGCGCAACCACGATTACCGCGTCGCTCGCCAACGGGCAGACGACTTCCGCCACGGTCAACGGTGTCAGCGGCTCGCTGATGATCTCGGCGGTGCCGCCGAAGGTCTATGCCGCGGCCAACACCACCGCCTCGGTGCCGCTGCTGGCGCGGGTGGTCGGAAACAACGCCGCGCTTCCTGGACGCCTGGTGGAATTCCAGATCATGCTCGGTTCCGGCTCGCTCTCCCCAACCACTGCCACCACCGATTCTGCCGGCGAAGCACGCTCCATCCTTGCGGTCACCAACCTCGCCTCCGAAGTCCGGGTGAGTGCCTGCGTGGGGGTTGCGCCGCAGACCGCGTGCGACATCTTCTATGTTTACCCGGTCGGCGCCGCCGGCGGCGTGCGGCTGCTCAAGGCGGGCGGCGACGAGCAGTACGTGCCCGCCGGACAAGTGTTCGCGCCCGTCCGCGTCCGCGTGTCGGACAACAACGTGCCGCCGAATTCTGTCTCCGGCATGGCGGTTCGCTTCCACAGCGCCGTGTATCGCGGTCAGGGCAGCAGCTCCCTGCAGCTGGCGGGTGAGGTCGTCACCGGGCATCGTACGCAGCCGGTCGCGATTTCTAGTGCCGACATGACCGTTTATTCCGATGGCTGGGGCCAGGCAAGCTACACACCGGAGATCGCCGCCGCTTGGGGCGCCGTGCGCATTGATATCCAGGCGAGCATTGCGGGCGGGCAGACGGTGTCATTCACGCTGCACACGCTGGGCGGGACGAACTCCTACCCCACAAAGCAACCACGCCCGTCACGTCTGCGGCCCGTGGACGAGTAACTAGAACTGGTTTGGCTCTGTTGACATCCCCTTATGCGGGTCGCTTCAGCCTTCAGGATCACCAGTGACCCCAGCCCCGCAGGGGCGGTAGAGATAGCCCGGTACGTGAGTGCCGGGTAAGCCGCCCCCCATAGCCCGAGTCCCGTAGGGACGGCACGATGGATCAACGGCTCAGATCACCCGATCACCAGATCACGCGATCACCCGATTACTTCGTCCACTGATCCACCCACTCCCCAACCGTCTTCCACCAAAGCTGGCTGTTCTGCGGCTTCAGCACCCAGTGTCCCTCGTCGGGGAAGTACAGCATCTTCGACGGCACCTTTAGACGCTGTAGTGTGGTGAATAGCTGGAATCCCTCCGAGACGTCCAGTCGGTAATCGCGTTGCCCGTGCACCACCAGGGTCGGCGTTTTGAAGTTCTGCGCGAACATGTGCGGCGACCACTTGTCGTACATCGCGCGGTTCGTCCACGGCGTGCCCTTGAACTCCCACTCGGGAAACCACAGCTCCTCGGTCGTGCCGTAGTGCGCTGTCAGGTTGAATCCCCCGTCGTGCGACACGATGCACTTGAAGCGCATGGTGTGCCCCAGGATCCAGTTCGCCATGTAGCCGCCGAAGCTGGCGCCCAGCGCGCATTCCCGGTCCTTGTCCACGAAGGGATATGTCTTTTCGACGTAATCCAGACCCTTCATCAGGTCCTCATACGGACGCCCGCCCCAGTCGCCCTGGATGGCCTGCGTGAACTTCTGCCCGTAGCCGGTCGAGCCGGTGAAGTTGATCATCACCACCACGTAGCCGCCGGCGGCCATCAACTCGGCATTCCAGCGGTATGACCACGAATCTCCCCACGCCCCCTCCGGTCCGCCGTGAATGAGGAACTTAACCGGATATTTCTTCGATGCATCGAAGTTCGGCGGCTTGATCAGGAAACCCTGCACTTTGGCATTCGCCGCGCCGGTGAACCAGAACGATTCCAGCGGCGGCATCGAGACTTGCGAAAGGATGGCGTCGTTCAGGTGCGTCAGTTGAACCGCCGTCCTGCAGCTCCGGGAGCTCAAAACCTGACACTTGTCTTCTGTCTTGTAGATCTCGTTCGGCGCAGAGGCCGACATCTTGGTGAATACCAGATCGATGACCGATACAGCTACCATGTCGTCGAAGTGACCGCGAAGGAACTCCTTCACGCCAGATCCATTCAGTTCCACGGTGTAGATAGGAGACTCACCTTTGTCTTCCGCCGTGATGAACAGGAACGCGGAGTTAGGTGCCCATGCGACTGAGCCCACCCAGCGATCAAAATCCTTCGTCAGCGAACGAATCTGCCCCGACTTCCGGTCGTACAGCACCAACTGGAAGCGATCGCTTTCGTACCCCGGCGTCTCCTGCATGCGCCACGCGATGTACTTCCCATCCGGCGAATACAGCGGCGTCGAATCCGATCCCGGCGAAGTGGAAATCTTCTTCGGCGTGCCGCCCCCGACCGGCACGATGAAAATTTCGTTGTTGGTCGAGATCGCCTCCACCTCGTCAATGTTGCTGGTGAATGCCACCTCCTGCGAGTCGGGCGAAAAAGCGTACATGTCCTGCCCGCCGAGCGAAAACGGCGGCGCATCGTGGTCCCCCGGCGTCAGGTCTTTCGCCGGTCCGCCCGCCACCGGCTGAATGAAGATATGCGTGCGCTTGTCGCCCGTGTAATTCGACCAGTGCCGGAAGAACAGCCCGCGGAAGATTGCCGCCTTCACCTTCGACTGCGCCTTCTGTTCGTCGCGCTGCTTGTTGCACGCGTCGTCCGGGCAGTCCGGATACACCTCCGACGTAAACAGGATGTACTTCCCATCGGGCGACCACAGTTCCCCGCCCGCTTCGGTCGAAATGCTGGTGATCTTCTGCGGCGTGCCGAGCGCGGCCGCCGCCGGATCGAAATCCGCCAACCACACCTGCGCGCCGCCATCCTTCGCCGAAATGAATGCCAGGCGCTTCCCATCCGGCGACCACCGCGGCCGGTCCTCACCCGCCACGTCGTTGGAAATCCGCTTCGCCTCGCCGCCCGCAATCGGCACATACCACAAGTGCGACGTCTTCGTGTTCTCCCGCAGGTTCACCTCGACCGCGCTGAACGCCACCCATTTCCCGTTGGGCGACACCACGGGTTCGCCCACGCGCTTCAGGGCCATCATGTCTTCAAAGGTGAACGGGCGCTTCTGCTGCCCCCAGCCCAATCCCGCCACCAGCATCAAAAAGATGATCACGCGACGAATCATTGCCGTGCCTCCCGAACAAAACCCCAAAGTGTACCAGCCCGTCAGCCGTCGACCGTCCCCATTCCCATTTCGGTCCCGCAGTGCAGGAATTCCTCTCCCCACTGCCACACTCGGCATTGACACCGCTGTGCTGCCCTCCCACACTTCTCGCGTGCGGGAGGCAGTCATGAAAGTTCTCGCCTTCAACGGAAGCCCGAAAATGGACAAGGGCAACACCGCCCTCATCCTCGCGCCGTTTGTCGACGGCCTGCGCGAAGCCGGCGCCGACGTGGACCTGCTTTACACCAGCAAGCTCAACATCCATCCCTGCCTGGGCGACTTCAACTGCTGGCTCAAGACGCCGGGCAAGTGCCATCAGCAGGACGACATGCAACTCGTCCATCCCAAGTTGCGCGAGGCCGACGTCTGGGTCTTCGCCTCGCCCGTCTACGTATGGGGCATCACCGGCCCGCTCAAGAACCTGATCGACCGCATCATTCCCCTGATCGAACCGTTCATCTACCTAAACCAGGGGCACTGCTCGCATCCGCGGCGCCCAGACACGAAGCGCGCCAAGATCGTGCTGGTTTCCAACTGTGGCTTCTGGGAGATGGACAACTTCGATCCCCTGCTGGCGCAGATGCAGACCATGTGCCGCATCATCGGCTTTGAATTCGCCGGCGCCTTGCTGCGACCCGCGGGACCGCTGCTCGCCGCCATGCTGGAAATGGGCGCGCCGGTGCGCGACGTTCTCGACGCCGCCCGCGATGCCGGCGTGCAACTGGTGCGCGACGGCGCCATTTCGGAGCAGGCACTGCAAGTCGTCAGCCGCGACTTGATGCCCAGGGACAGCTATATCCAGTTGCTCAACCAGAATTTTCAGCAGGAGCTCGCCGCAGTCCGCTGATTTGCCGCCGCCATCGGGCCCCCCGGCTGGTGCCCCACATCTGCCTGTAGCTTGGCAGCAGTGGGTTGTGCCGCTCACTTCATTGCCTCGGCCATCGGCCATCGACCAACGGCCATCCACCCCCTATACTGGACTCAGCACATTTGCGCCCGGAGCCGCTCTGGCGCATCTAATTTGAGCAGGACGCAAACGCAACTTTCCCGCTTATCTCGGGGTTGTTCCAATCGTATGAAACGAAAAGTCTCCCTCATCGTATTTCTGGCTGTCGCCCTGGCACTGCCGCTCCTGTCGTTCGCCCAGGAAGGCCAGCTCAATCCCGCCGAGCCGAAAGGCATCAGCGTGGACCAGCTCATCCAGCGCTTTGCCGCCAAGGAAAAGGAATTCAAGCAGGCGCGCGACAACTACACCTACCGCCAGGACGTCAAAGTCCAGACCCTCGACGGCAATACCGTCGACGGCGAATACCACCAGGTGGTGGACGTCACCTTTGACGACAAGGGCCGCCGCCAGGAGCGCGTCGTGTTCGCGCCTCAGTCCAGCCTGCAGCGCGTTTCGATGACCAGGGAGGACGTGGACGACATTCAGCACCGCCTGCCCTTCGTCCTCACTTCCGACGAGATTCCCGAGTACCAGATCCTGTACGCGGGCCAGCAGCAGGAGGACGAGCTCCACTGTTACGTGTTCGATATCGCGCCCAAGCACATCGAGGGCAGCAAGCGTTATTTCCAGGGACGCATCTGGGTGGATGACCGCGATTTCCAGATCGTAAAAACCCGAGGCAAGACCGTGCCCGACATCCGCAAGAAGAAGAATGAAGAAAACCTGTTCCCCGCCTTCACCACCTGGCGCGAACAGGTTGATGGCAAGTATTGGTTCCCGACCTACACCAAGGCCGACGACGACCTTCACTTCTCCGGCGGCGACGTGCACATCCGCGAGATCGTGAAGTACACCAACTACAAACGCTTCGGCGCCAACGTGAAGATCACCTACGAAGGGCAGGAACTGCCCAAGGGCCAGGGCGATCAGCAACCGCCGGGCCAGCCGCAGGCGCAGCAGCAGAAGCCGCCGAAGAACTAGTTTCGGTTTCGAGTTTCAGTTTCAGTTGAGATGGATGTAGCCCGGTCGCCCTCGACCGGGCTTTGGTTTTTGGCCCAAGCAGGGGTGTTGCAGCATGAGAGCCCGAGCGTAACGAGGGCGGCAGTACATAGCCCGGGGCGTAAGCCCCGGGTTGCTGCGCCTTGACCTGTCCGAGCCCCTTCAGGGGCGGCACGCCTCAGGCGAGGGCGTCAGCCCGAGCCCTAATAGAACAAATACTTCCGCCACTTCGCGTCGGAATGTCCCAGCAGCCGCATGATGTGCCGGCTGGTGTGCAGGTTGAACGCGCGCGGCTCGCGGATCAGCTTCATGTTCGCTTCCACCGGAAGCTGGTTCCCCTTGCGCCGGTTGCAGGAGTGGCAGCATGCCACCAGGTTTTCCCAAGTGGACAGCCCTCCGCGGGACCGCGGCACCACGTGGTCCAGCGTCAACTCGCTGGAGCCCAGCACCGCGCCGCAATACTGGCAACTGCTGCGGTCGCGCAGCAGGATGTTCTTGCGCGACAGCGCCCGCGTCTGATGCGGGATGCGCCGGTATTCCAGCAGGCGGATGACCGACGGCACGCGGATGGTGAGGCGCGCCGCGTGCAGAAAGTGCCCGTTCTCCTCCTCCGTCATGGCGACGCCCTTCAGCACCAGCACGATGGCCCGTCGCGCCGCGCACACATTGATCGGCTCGTACGACGCGTTTAGCACCAGCACCGGCGCGTGCATCACTCCGTGCCCGTTGCCCTCGTGGACAGACGGCGCCGCCGTTTCGAACATCGGCCTGCGATGCGCGTAACCCGGTATGTGTCCCTTGCCGCCTGACATAAATCCTAGTCGCCAGTCTCCAGTCGTCAGTCTCCAGAGATTTCTTCCTGCCGCCTGGCGGCTGGAGACTGGAGACTTCTACGCTTGTTCCGCCATCGCCTGCGGCTCCTCAAATTCCGGCTCCGCCCGCTGCGCTTCCGGCTTCAGCACCCGAACCACGGTCGCGACGAAAACGCGCCCGGCCCCTGCTCGGCGCAACACGCGTGCGCACTCCGACACCGTGCTCCCGGTGGTGAATACGTCGTCGACTAACAGGATGTCGCGCCCCCTGACCTGGTCGCCGCGCGCCACCTGGAACGCCCCGCGCACGTTGTCCCGCCGCTGCGATGGCGTCAATCCCGTCTGCGATTCGGTGGCCCGATGCCGCACCAGAACGGTGGTGTTCAGCTTTACGTCCAGCGCCGACGGCTTCAGCTTGAGCATGGCGCGCGCGATCAACTCCGACTGGTTGAACCCGCGCTGCCGCATCTTCGACGTGTGCAGCGGCACGGCGATCACCACCGGCGGCTGCGGCCCGAATGACTCCGCCAGGCCGGCCGCCACTTCCGCCAACATCCGTCCCAGCAGATTCGCCGCCGGACGCACCCGCTCGTACTTCAGCAGATGGACCAGATCGCGCAGTCCGGCCTCATTGCTGCCGTAAGCCGAGGCGCGCGTAAACGTGGGCTCATTCTGCGTGCACATCAGGCACAAAGATGGTGTGGCAGACGCGCCCGGTGTGGCACACGCCCCCTTCGGGTGTGTCCTGGTGCAAATGCCGGCTCATCAGCCGCTCACCGCAGGCGGCGCAGCGCGGTCCCTCAATCGGCCGGATGTTCGCCAGGCACTCATGGCACACCGGCAGCCGCGACATCTGCGTCAGCGGCGCCTGGCACAACCTGCAATGGGAGGGAAACAGCACCGACAGCAATCCGTCGGCTAGAGAAAAAACAAACCAGTGCCCTCGCTGCGTGGGTTCCTTGACCGACCGGGTTAGGTCCCCGCGTTCCGGGGTCCCCGGCACGGCGCGGTTTTTGACGTGCTGGGGTGGTCTACTGCTGAAGACGACCCTCCTTGCGACCGCAAGCCCAGGGCGGGCCTTGGCGTCACTTCCCCCAGTATAGCCACTTGCTCGACCCGCGGCAACGAGCCCGCAACCTCGCGCCTAACGCGCTGCGCGCGCTTCCCACCCGTGCCGCTGCCAGCGTAGAATCTCGGTTCGGGTTGTCATTCGGCCTCCCCCCGTGCTACTTTGCGCGGTCTTGTTGAACCCCGGATTTCGAATCGAGGACTCATCGCATGAGCACTCCCGTCAGCAACCAGGCGCCGCCGAAAAAGTTCCAGCCCTTCGTGCCGCCCACCATGCAGATGCCCGAGTTCACCGCCCGCGCCGTCATTCTCGGCCTGCTGATGACCGGTATTCTCGGCGCCGCCAACGCCTATCTCGGGCTGCGCGCCGGCATGACCATCGCCGCCACCTATCCGGCTGCCGTCATCAGCATGGCTATTCTTCGCCTGATGAAGGGATCGATTCTCGAGGAAAATATCGCGCGAACCGTCGGTTCCATCGGCGAATCCGTCGCTGCCGGCGCGGTCTTCACCATTCCCGCTTTCGTGATCGCCGGCCTCTGGCGCGACTCCGCCGGCAACCCCGTCCTCGGCGTGGACAAGTACTGGCAATCGGTCGCGCTCATGGTGATCGGCGGCACCGTCGGCATTCTTTTCGTCACCCTGCTCCGCCGCGTCATGGTCGAGGACCCCGAACTCCCCTTCCCTGAATCCGTGGCCGCCTCGGAAATTCACAAGGCCGGACAGCAGGGCGCGAAGGCCGCAAAAATCCTTTTCGCCAACATGGGATTCGGCGCGGTGATGTACTTCCTGAGCCAGATCAACGTCTTCTGGTACGTGCGCACCATCCTGGTGCGGATTCCGACCATGGCGAGCGGACTGCGCATCGGCCGCGCCGCCGCCGCCCCCGTGGTCGCCACCGGCGGCATGACCACCTTCGACACGCCGGCCATCAGCCCCGCCTATCTCGGCGTCGGCTACATCATCGGGCCGCGCCTCGCCGCCCTGAATTTCGCCGGCGGCGTGGTCGCCTGGGGCCTGCTGGTTCCCATACTCGTTTACTTCCTCGGACCTGGCATCCAGGCCAATTTGCCCGCGGGCGCGACCATGGACTGGGCTGCCCTGGCGAACAACATTTGGTTCTCCATCGTCCGCCCGATCGCCGTCGGCGGCATGCTGGTGGGCGCCAGCTTTACCCTGTTCCGCATGCGCAAGCAGCTCGGCATCGGCATGAGCCGCGCCGTTTCCGACCTGAAGAAGTCCGCCACCGCTCATGAAGTCGCCGACCGCACCGAAAAGGACCTCAACGCCAAGGTCGTTTTCCTGGGCGTCGCTGTCGTGTTCGTCGCCATGATCGCGCTGTACTACTTCTTCATCTCCGGCGCGGGCAACATGCCCGGCGGCAAGGTCATGACCGGCGCCATTGTCGCCGCCGTGGTCATGATCGTTCTCGGCTTCTTCTTCGCCGCCGTCTCCGGCAACCTGGTCGGCATGATCGGCTCCTCCAACAATCCCGTCTCCGGCCTGACGCTGTGCACGCTCGTCGTCGCCGCTCTGCTGATGGTCGCCCTTGGCGTCGGCGGAACGGGCGGCGTGGCTGCGGTGCTCGGCGTCGCGGCCGTGGTTTGCGTGTCGTCGGCTGTCGCCGGTGAAATGCTGCAGGACCTCAAGGTCGGGCACATCCTCGGCGGCACGCCGTCGCGAATGCAGATCGGCGACTTGTTCGGCGTCGTCGTTGCCTCACTCGTCCTCTTCTTCCCCCTGATGATTCTCGACAAGGCGTACCACTTCGGCAGCGCCGCCCTACCCGCCCCGCAAGCCGGACTCATGGCCATGCTCGCCCAGGGTATCGTCGGCGGTAACATGCCGTGGCCGCTGGTCGTGGTCGGCATTTTCATGGGATTTGCGCTCATCATGGTGCAGGTCAAGAGCCCCATGCTGTTTGCCGTCGGCATGTACCTGCCGCTGCAGACCACCTTCGCCATCTTCGTCGGCGGCGTCATTCGCTGGATCACCGACCTGCTGCGCGACCGCCGCGGCCTGAACGACGCCCAGAAAGCCCGCGTCGAAAATGCCGGCGTGCTCACCGCCTCCGGCCTGATCGCCGGCGAAGCGCTCTGCGGATTGGTGATCGCCGCCATCGTCGGCACCGGCCATACCCTGCCCGACGTGAAAATCGGCAACGCCTGGATCTCCGGATTGATCGGCCTGGCGCTTCTGATCACGGTCATGGTCAAGGTGCCGTTGGCCAACGCCGGCAGTCCCGACGAGCCCGCTCCGCCGACCGCAATTATGTAAGAACGGGAGATGGGTCGCAGAGGACACGGAGGACGCAGAGGTTCTTGAAGTCAATTTCTCCGCGTCCTCTGCGTCCTCTGCGAAAATGTCCTCGATCGCCGAAAATCTCGGCCGCGTCCGCGAGCGCATCGCCGCCGCCGCCCTCCGCGCCGCCCGCTCTCCCGACGACATCGCGCTCATGGCGGTCACCAAGACCTTCGGCCCTGACGCCATCCGCGCCGCCTATGACGCGGGCCAGCGCCTCTTCGGCGAAAACCGCGTCCAGGAATTTGCCGGCAAGTTCGCAGCGCTGCGCGATCTCAGCGACGCCGACTTCCACATGATCGGCCACCTGCAAACCAACAAGGCCGGCAAAGCGGTCGAAGTTTTTTCTGCGGTGGACTCGCTAGACTCGCTCCGCCTCGCCGAAAAACTGAACGCCGCCGCCGCCGGCGCGAGCAAACGCATTCCAGTACTCATTGAACTGAACCTCGGCGGCGAGGAAAGCAAAAGCGGCCTCAATCCCGTTTCGCTGGATTTCGGGGCACTGCTGGAATCCGCTGCGCGCCTCGACCACCTCGATTTCCGCGGCCTGATGACCGTCCCGCCCTTCACCGCCGACCCGGAAGGCTCGCGTCCCTTTTTCCGCCGCCTGCGCGAAATTCGCGACCGCATCGCCACGCGCAATCTCCCCAGCATCCGCCTCGATGCGCTGTCCATGGGCATGTCGCACGATTTCGAAGTCGCCATCGCAGAAGGGTCCACCTGTGTCCGCCTCGGCAGCGCCATCTTCGGCGAACGAACTACCAAGGCATAACCACAGAGGACACCGAGGAACACCAAACAACTACATGATTGTCATTCCGAGCGAGGACGCGCCAAACAACCAGCGCGCCCGCCTTTGCGCGCGGGTTGGCGCGTCCGAGTCGAGGAACCTGCTTTTCTTGGCTCTAACTAACATTCAAGGTAATAGGGTGGCGCAGGGCTTCAGCCCTGCGATTCATTGCCGATCAGAATTTCGGCTTTAGCCGCGGAGGTACTTCTTCCCGATTTCCTCCCCTTCCTCCGTGTCCTCCGTGGTAAAAAACCGCCTGTGATCCCGATCAGCGACACCCCGTCCGGCGCCACCTTCTCCGTCCGCCTTCACCCCCGCGCGAAGAAAAACGCCATCACCGGCACGCTCGGCGACGCGCTCAAGATCTCCCTCATCGCGCCTCCCCTGGAGGGCCGCGCCAACCACGCCTGCATTGAATTTCTCGCCGACGTTTTGAAGCTGCCGCGTTCCTCGATTACCATAGCCGCGGGCCAGACCAGCCGTAATAAACTCATTCGCATTTCCGGGGTGAGCGCCGCCGACGTCGAAGCGCGCTTGCGCCGTGTCGTCACCTGAATCGCCAGGAGAACGCCTTGAGCTTTGCGCAGCGCTTGCGCGAGATTCGCACCGGCTTCGAGCGCCCCTTCTGGGTCGCCAACATCACCGAAATTTTTGAGCGCCTCTCCTACTACGGCGCGTTCTCGTCGCTGGCTCTCTACCTGCAGGAGCAACTCAATTTCTCCACCCAGCAGACCGGCACGCTGACCGGCATCTTCGGCGGGATGGTCTGGTTCCTCGCCATCTTCGGCGGGGCCACCGCCGACCGACTCGGGTTCCGCCGCGCACTTTCCGTCGCTTATCTCATCCTTGCGACCGCGTATTTTCTGATCGGCTCCATCGGCGCGCCCTGGCTGGCGCCGGTGCGAAACGCGGTGCCGCTGGCGCTTTTTGTCGGCTTCATCCTGATTCTTCCCGCGCTCGGCGTTTCGCTCGTCAAGCCGTGCATCGTGGGCACCACGGCGCGCGCCTCGAAGGAAAACGTCCGCTCCATCGGCTACTCGATTTACTACACGATGGTGAATATCGGTGGCGCGGCCGGCCCCTACGTCGCCTCCTGGTCGCATCGGCACCTGGGACTGGAGAACGTGTATCGCGTCGCCGCGGTCAGCGTCTTTGCCATGTTCTTCGTCGTCCTGATCTTCTTCCGCGAGCCCCGCAAGGCCGGCGACGCCCCTCCGCCCTCCATCGCTGAGGTCGCGCGCAATTTCTGCGTCGTACTGGGGAATTACAAGCTGGTTGTGCCCGTGCTGCTGGTTGCGCTCGCGCTCGGCGCAGCTTCGCTGCTCGCCGGCTTCACCGTTCCCTGGTGGATCTGGGCCGGGCTGCTCGTGCTGGTGCTCGCCGGCATCAGCCGCTTCATGTGGTTCCTGGTTTTGTTCACCGGATACTGGGTCGTGTTCTGGCAGCAGTACATCAGCCTTCCCGGCTACATCCACGGCTACATCGATCCCCGCGCCGACGTTGAACTGATCCTCATCACCGACGGCCTCACCGTCATCGCGCTCACCCTGGCGGTGAATTACCTCACCCGCCGCATTCCCGCATTTCAGGCCGTGATCCTCGGCACCGTGATCACGTCGGTTTCCTGGGTGATCCTCGCCTTGCGTCCGACCGTCGGGGGCGCGGTGCTCTCGCTGTTTGTGCTTGCGCTGGGCGAGATCATCCAGTCGCCGCGCTATTACGAGTACATTTCGCGCCTCGCGCCGCCGGGCCAGCAGGGTACCTACATGGGATTTGCTTTTCTTCCCATCGGCATCGGGTCTCTGATCGGCGGATGGTTCGGCGGACGGCTCGTCCACCATTACGGCGAAGTCCTGCACCAGCCCAACCGCATCTGGTTCGCCGTCACCGCGGTCGGACTTGCGACCGCAGTGCTGTTGGCGATCTATAACAAGATTGTCCGCCCCGTTCAGGCGAACGAATAAGGCAAAGAAATTTTGCAGGCTCTCACCACACCCAACTCGAAACACGGAACTCGCATCTTCCTCATATGTTTTCGCGCACGGAGCGTTGTTAGCGGAGTTGGATACAATTCTTTACAATAATTGCGTTGCTCCTCGAGTCCTTTAAGTTGCTGCCGGGTTCGCGTCGGCTTAGGATAGAAATCGATGCCTCAGTTTCTGCTGTTGATCGCAATATTGGGGCTGGTTAGCTCGACTGGCTTTCTCCTGCTGGTCATGGTGGCCGCGCGCCGCTTCCGCGCACGGGCGGGCAGCGCTGCCGCTGCAGCCGCCGCGCTCAGCGATCCAGACTTTCCTCCCGTCAGCGTGCTCAAGCCCGTCTGCGGCCTCGAGCCCATGCTCGCGGAAAATCTCGAGAGCTTTTTTCAGCAGGACTATCCCGCTTTCGAGCTGATCTTCGGCGCGCGCTCGCCTGACGATCCCGCTATCGCCGTGATCAACGATCTTCGCGAACGCTATCCCAACGTCAAGGCTCGCTGCGTTTTCTCCGGCGAGCCCACCTGGCCGAACCCGCGTGTCTATTCCGAGCACAAGATGCTCGCCGCCGCCGAGCATGACTACATCGTCATGGGCGACAGCGACGTCCGCGTGCCTCGCAACTACCTGCGCAACATCATCGCTCCCCTGCGCGACCCGCGCGTCGGACTGGTCACCTGCATTTATCGCGGCCGGCCCAGCGGCGGCGTCTGGTCGCGTCTGGAAGCCGCTGGCATGTCCGTCGAATTCACCTCCGGCGTGCTGGTTGCCGACCTGCTCGAAGGCATGAAGTTCGCCCTCGGCCCCACCACCGCTACCCGCAAGGACGTGCTGGCGCACATCGGCGGCCTCGGCGTGCTCGCCGACTACCATTCCGAGGACTACGAAATCGGCCGCCTGGTGGACGCCGCCGGCTACCGCGTCCTGCTCTCGCACGTCGTCATTGACCACGTTACCCTCAACCGCGCCATGATCAGCCGCCAGGTCCGCTGGATGCGCTGTACTCGCTCTTCGCGTCCCGCCGGCCACATCGGCAACGGCCTGACCTTCGCCACGCCGTTTGCGCTGCTCGGATTCATCGTCGCCGCCGCCTGGGGATACTGGACGCTCGCCCTCGCCTTGCTCGGCTGGGGCTTGGTCAATCGCTGGCTGCAGGCGCTGGTCGTCGGCTGGGGCGTGGCGCGCGATCCCGAAATCCGGCGATACCTCTGGTACTACCCGTTCCGCGACCTGCTCGGATTTTTCTTTTGGATGGCCAGCTTCACCGGACGCACCATCGTCTGGCGCGGCGAACTCTACCGCCTCGGTCCCCGCGGACGCGTCGTCAGCCTGCGCCATGGTTCCCCGGCGGAATCCTCGTCCCACGCCGCTCCCGTCCGCCCCACCGGAACCCAGTAGTTTCTCAGTGCAGCTTCAGTTTCAGTTTCAGTTCTTGTATTTAGTGATTTGTGATTTACTAATTTCGGGAACTCACTAAATCACTCAATCACCAAATCAAGAGAGCCGCCCATGCGCGCACGCATCGCCGCCGTCATTGTCGTCGCAACCCTCGCCGCCCACGCCCAACAACCGCGCTCGCTGTTTCCCGACGACGTCCGCCAGCAGATGGATGTAGCCGCCACCAAGATCCTCGCCGACACCGGAGTGCCCAGCGCCTCCATCGCGGTGGTGAAGGACGGCCGCATCGCCTACATCCAGACCTACGGAGAAGCGCGCCTGGAGCCGCGCACGCCGGTCAAGCCGTCCATGCGTTACTCCATTGGCTCCATCAGCAAGCAATTCACCGCCGTCGCCCTGCTGCTGCTGCAGGAGCAAGGCAGGCTCTCGCTCGACGACCCTGTCGGCAAGTTTCTCCCCACGCTCACCCGCGCCAACCAGGTCACGATCCGCCAGTTGCTCACGCATACCTCCGGCTACCAGGACTTCTGGCCGCAGGACTACGTCATGCCCATGATGCTCAAGCCTACGACCGCCGAAAAAATCATGGACACCTGGGCGCGCAAGCCTCTCGACTTCGAGCCCGGCACAAAGTGGCAGTACAGCAACACCGGCTACGTGATCGCCGGCGCGATCGTCGAGAAAGTCACCGGAAGACCCTACTTCCAATTCCTGCGCGATCGCATCTTCACACCGCTGATCATGACCAGCGTGGCCGATTTCGACCAGCAAGGCATCGCCCCGGCCGATCCCACCGGCTACCTGCGCTACGGCCTCGGCCCCGCGCGTGTCGCTCCCGATGCCGGCGCAGGCTGGATGTACGCCGCCGGCGAGCTCGCCATGACCGCCGAAGACCTCGCCAAGTGGGACATCGCGCTGCTCGAGCGCAAGATCATGAGTCCCGCCTCCTACAAGCAGTTCGAAAGTGAAACCGTGCTCGCCAACGGCCTGGGCACGCAGTACGGGCTGGGCGTGTCCGTGCGCTCCGAGTCGGGACATCGCGCGCTCTCGCATGGTGGTGAGGTCTCCGGCTTCACCGCAACCAACACCGTGTTTCCCGACGACAACGTCGCCGTCGTCGTGCTCACCAATCAGGACGCGGCCGGCGCCTCCAGCGACATTGCCAAAAAGCTCGCCACCCTCGCTCTCCAGGACGCCGACACCGCGCGCAAGCTGGAGCAGGCGCGCCAGATCTTTACCGGCCTGCAGCATGGCGCCATCAACCGCGCGCTCTTCACCGACAATGCCAATTTCTATTTCAGCGAGCAGGCGCTGAAGGATTTCGCCTCCGGCCTCGGGCCGCTGGGCACGCCTACCGGTTTCACCCAGACGAACCAGGCGCTGCGCGGCGGCATGGTGCTACGCGTTTACCAGGTGAAGTTTGCCAACCGCGCGCTGCGCGCCTGGACCTTCGAAATGCCCGACGGCAAGCTGGAGCAATACCAGATCGCCGCTGCCGACTGACGTGGTTTGTTGGTATGTCGGCCGTGATTGATCCACGTGGCGGTGTCGGATTGCCCGCCAAAGGGGTGTGCCGATAAGTGGCTGGTGGTGTGGAAGTTAGATGTTGTGTTAATTCTTGAGGGACTTGACAAGCTTGTCTCATAATGGGAATTGGCGCCCTTTACCGATTGGACTAGGCTGACGGAATTGTTGGTAACTCGACACGATTGCACGACGGTCGTGGCACGAGTAATCTACCCTCCGGGTGACAGGGATGAGTGGGCGAACCAAAATCGAATGGACGGATGCGACGTGGAATCCTGTACGAGGGTGCACAAAGATCAGCCCAGGATGTAAGCACTGTTACGCTGAAGCATTTGCCGAGCGGTTCAGAGGTGTTCGCGGCCACCCGTACGAATTTGGATTCGACCTTCGTCTCGTGCCGGAGAGGCTTTGCGACCCGCTGCTTTGGTCTTCGCCGAAAATGGTATTTGTCAATTCGATGAGCGACCTGTTTCATGAGAAAGTGCCGGATTGGTACATAGATGCCGTTACTAAGACTATGCTAACGGCCGACTGGCACGTATTCCAGGTGCTAACGAAGCGTTCGACGCGGATGTGCGAACTACTGAAGACAACGCTCGCATCCGCAGCCGCGAAGAGGCACATCTGGTGGGGTGTGAGTGTTGAAAATCGAGAACACGGATTGCCGCGTGTTAAACATTTGCAACAATCGCGGGCTGCGGTGAAGTTTCTGTCTATAGAGCCACTGTTAGAGGATTTGGGGGCTCTGGATCTCAGTGGAATCGATTGGGTGATAGTTGGCGGCGAAAGTGGGCGTGGTGCGCGCCCGATGAACGTTAGTTGGGTTGAGTCCATATACCTGCAATGTCGATCAGCTGGAGTTCCGTTCTTCTTCAAGCAATGGGGTGGGGTGCAAAAGGGAAAGGCTGGTCGGCACCTGCACGGTCGAACCTACGACGAACTACCACCGGTCTTGAGGTCTAATATCCCGTCACGCGAGCACCGATTAGAGTTGGTGCGGCAGATCGAATTTGTTACATCCTCGGATTTGCCGTGCGAGTAACGATCCTCCGGCAGAGCCGGAGGCTTTTCCGGTTGCTGGCCCCTCAAAGGGGCCTGATCGCAACCGGTCAAAGTCAAAACCACAAGCTCCACACGCCGATGTGGTAACCCGGACCACAAGAACGGGGGAAAGC
>DASWAR010000105.1:0-12397 GCA_036391015.1 Terriglobales bacterium | reverse complement strand
CTGTTGCAGTTTTTCCGGCCGGAGGGCGGGCTGGCACTGGAGACAACCTCGGGATCTCCGGCGGGCGCGGGCATCGCGGGCTCGTCGGCGCTGATGATCGCCACCACCGGCGCGCTGGCGCGTTACACCGGGCGCCGGATCGGGCGCGAGCAGATGCGCGTGCTGGCGCAGAACGTGGAGGCGCAACTCATCCAGGTGCCCACCGGCTGCCAGGATTATTATCCGGCGCTCTACGGCGGCGTGAGCGCCATTCATCTCGACACCGACCAGGTGCGCCGCGAGGCCCTGCCGGTGGCCGCGGAAGAGATCGAGGCGCGTTTCCTGCTGGTGTATACCGGCGCGCCGCGCGCTTCGGGCATCAACAACTGGGAAGTGTTCAAGGCGCACGTTGACGGCGACCGCAAGGTGGTGCGCAACTTCGGGCGCATGGCGCAGATCTCGCGCGCCATGCACGGCGCGCTCTCGCAAGGCGATTGGGACGAGGTGGCGCGCCTGCTGCTGGACGAGTGGAAGTTTCGCAAGAGCAACTACGCGCGCATCTCGACGCCGCTGATTGACAACCTGGTAGCGGTGGCGGCGAAGAATGGCGGGCGCGCCGCCAAGGTGTGCGGCGCCGGCGGCGGCGGGTGCGTGGTGTTCATGGTGCGGGAAGATGCCAAGCAGCGTGTGGCCGAGGCGCTGCGCCAGGCGGGCGGGCGCGTGCTGCCATTCCGCGTGGCGCGCAACGGGCTGGTGATTTCGTCGGTCAAGGCGGGAGGGCGCGCGTGAGCCTGTGGCTCGACAACCAGGGGCGGGTGCGTCCGGGGTGGCGCTTCCTGCTCGGCGCGGTGGTTGCGGTCATTGCCAACTTCATCGCCATCGGCGTGGCCGGGCCGCTGTCGCACGGCCAGACGAGACTGCTGGAGGCGTTGTACCGTCCGCTGACCATGGTCCTGTTGCTGGGCGGCTACGCGCTGCTGCTGATGTCCGCCGACCAGGTGCACGAACGTTTGTTCTCCGCCATGGGCCTGGGGAAATTTCCCGGGTGGGTTCGGCAGGCGCTGTGGGGCGCGGCGATCGGGACAGCGCTGACGGTGGTGGCGGTGCTCTGGATTGTGATTTTCGGCGACCTGCGCGCGGTGAGCTTCAGTATCAGCAAGCACGCGCTGGCGCTGGCGCTGGTCGAGTTGTTCATCCTCTCGACCGCGGCCATGGGCGAGGAGTTGATGTTTCGCGGCTATCCGTTCCATCGGCTGGTAGAAACGACGGGGCCGGTGTTCGCGGTGGTGGTGATGTCGTCGCTGTTCGGATTTGCGCACGGAGGAAATCCGCACGCTTCGAAGCTGGCCGTGGTGAACACCTGCGCCATCGGAGCGCTGCTATGCACGGCCTACCTGCGCACGGGCGCGCTGTGGATGTCCTGGGGAATTCACTTTGCCTGGAATACCGCACTGGGCCTGGTTTTCGGGCTTCCGGTCAGCGGCCTCGCCAACTTTGCCGTGATCCTAAGGACGCGCGCCAGCGGCCCGCGCTGGGTGACCGGCGGCGCCTACGGCATCGAGGGCAGCGTGGTGGGCACGATCGTCATCCTGATGGGATTCATTCCCGTGATCCTGCTGACGCGCAAGTGCGTGGGGCAACCGCAAGCCGCTCCGCTGGCGCAACCGGGCGAGTGGGACGGGCAGAACACATCCGACCCGCCATCACCGCACCGCATCCAAGAAGGTTGAGAACGGAATATCCCCCACCCCTTCGACTCGCTTAGGGCAGGCTCTGGCCAAACCTGGGCGAGGATGGGGCAACCGTAGCTATAATTAAGTTAATCCGGCCGGGTATCCATGACGCCTCTACGCAGTACGCTTGCCATCCTCGCATTGCTGATCGGTGTGACGTTGCTGCGCGCCGACAATAAGCGCGCGTCTTCCGCTCCCGAGATGACGCCGCAGAAGCGCATCACGCTGATCCGCGATTTCAACGCTGAACTGGTGTTTATCCGGCGCCCATTTCCAATGGGGCAGAAGGGGCTGACCATCAAGGACGGCAAAGTGTCGCCCAGCGAGGAAGAGGTGGAGCGCATGATCGCGGGCTACGGGCCGGCGGTCAAACCGGGCGATCGCGCGCGCATCACCGGCATCAAGTTCAAAGGCAACAACGTCATGGTATTCGAGATCAACGGCGGGCCGATCAGGAAAAGGAAATGGTACGAGCACATCCAGGTCGGGGGCGTGGGAGGCACAACGACGCCCACCGATCCCACCCTCGACGACAGATCCAACGCGCGCGGCACCTTCGTCGCCCTGGCGTTCGACAAGTACGTGCCGGACCTGACCGTCGAGCAGATCAAGGACATGCTTAAGCCGGTGTTCGATTTCAACGCCAAGTCGGTGGAGGAGGCCTACGTTGACACGCTGCCGCCGAAGGTGAAGGAAGCCATCACCAAGCACCAGGTGCTGGTCGGCATGAACCGCGAAATGGTCACCTATTCCCTGGGGCGTCCGCCGAAGAAACATCGCGAAAAAGAAGGCGACACCGAGTACGAAGAGTGGATTTACGGCGAGCCGCCGGCCGACGTGCAGTTCGTGCGCTTCGTGGGCGACGAGGTGGTGCGGCTGGAGATCATGAAGGTGAGCGGCGAAAAGGTGGTCCGCACCGAGCGCGAGGTGACGCCGCAACCGACGGTGGCGAAGCGGGTGGACGAACCGGTGGAGCTCACCAACAGTCCGGGCAAGGCGCCGACGCTGCGGCGTCCCGGGGAGGGGCCTGCGCCCGCGGCCGAACCCCTGCCCAGGGGCGGCGTCGGCATTGACGTTCCCACCCCGAAGGGCGGACCACCACCGATTCCGGGGAACAACCCGCCGGAGTAAGCGCAATCGGGTGATCGGGTGATCTTTCTGCCTTCGCAAGAGCCGGGCAAAGGGTGGGCCGCCCCACCGCCATACTCCCACACGGCGGTAAGTATCTCGCGGGCGAGGGGCGCCCGCACCACGCAAAAATGACAGAGTAAGTACCGCGGGCGGGGGCGCCCGCGCCACTCAGCATTTCGGTGAGGTGAAGTGCAGCCCCGGCGAGGGCACCGAGGCCTACATCTCAATTATTTCTACTTACACTTGGTCGAGGCGAGTTCCTGTGAGTCGCGGGTGCGGGCCATGGCGCCGGGTCGACGATCACGACTGAAAGCGCGAATCACACCGGATCGCCCCAGCTTTCGAACACTGAGGCCAGCCGCGTCATGTGCAGCAACTCCTTGATGCGCTGGGTGAGATTGACCAGTTTCAGGTTGCAGCCGGCGGACTTGGCGGAGATGTAGGAAGCCAGCACTGTGCCCAGGCCGCAGCTATCGATGTAGGTCACCTTGCTGAGATCCACGATCACCAACCGGCTACGCGGGACCCACTTCTTGACCTCCGACTTGAACAGGCCGCAGGTCTCGAAGGTAATTCGGCCGCGGCAGACGAGGGTCGGAGTGCCGTCGTCGGGAATGCGAAAGTCGATTTCCAACGTGGGGGTCGGAACAGGAACAGGATGAGCAGCCATGGATAGACCTCCCCTGGGCTCGGACGGTTGCGCTGTTTACTCGCCGTAGCTTTCGAAGACCGAGGCCAGGTGAGTCATCTTGAGCAAATCGCGGACACTCTTGCTGGGATTGTCCAGTTTCAGCTCGCATCCCGCGGACTTGGCGGACACGTAACCGGAGAGGATCGCGCCCAGACCGGAGCTGTCCATGAAATGCAGGTCGCTGAGGTCAACGTGGATGTTCTTGTGTTCCGAAATCAGCTTCTTCACCTCCGACCGAAACAGTTCGGAGGTCTCGTAGGTGAGCCGACCGCTGCACTTGAGGACCGGATCGCCGCTGGAACTATCGAGGTGAATGGAGAAAAGCTCGGGCGGAGCCGGCACTGGATGAGCAGCCATGGTTTCCCTCTGCGAATGGATCAACCAATCAGCCAGCATCCCCCGTGGCGCGGAAGGAGTGACCGCTATGTTACGCCCAAGCAAGGCCAGCCGTAGCTCGGCACGAGAAAAAGTTTTTTCATTCCTGACGCCGCACAAACTAGCTCATTTTTCGCGGGCGACGACGAAGTCGGGAACCCAGAGCAGGGCGCGCTTGATTTCCGAGTCCGGGAAATTGCAGAGGGCGCGGCGGGCGTCTTCGGCGAACTGCGAGGCGTGTGCGAGGGCGGCATCGAGCGAGCCGTAGCGGTTGAGAATGTCGAGAATCCGGGAGTGGGAAACGCTGCCAAAAGCGCGCTCGTCCATGACGGTCTGAATCTTTTCGCGTTCCTCGGGGGCGCAGCGCTCCAGAGCGTGGATGACCGCCATGGTCACCTTGCCTTCGCGGAGATCGCTGCCAACGGGCTTACCGAGGATGTCTTCCGAGGCGGTAAGGTCGAGGACATCGTCCACGATCTGAAACGCCATGCCGGTGGAGCGTCCGTAGAGCGCGAGCTTGTCTTCCTGCTCGGAAGTGGCGCCGCCGAGAATGGCGCCGAGGCGCATGCAGGTGGAAAACAGGCACGCCGTCTTGCGGTAGATGAGCTCGAAATGCTCGTCGAGCGAGATCAGGCGGCCGAGCTTTTCCATCTGCAGCAGCTCGCCTTCGACCATCATCTGCGTGAGATCAGTCAGCACATCGAGCAGACGGAAGTTGCGCTGCTGGACGGCGACCTTGAAGGCCTGCATGTACAGCCAGTCGCCGGCGAGCACGCACTTGGAATTGCCCCACTGGGTGTTGGCGGCGGCGCGGCCGCGGCGGGTCTGGGCTTCGTCAATGATGTCGTCGTGAACGAGCGTCGCGGTGTGGATGATTTCGACCACCGCGCCCAACTGGATGGCGCCTCTCTGGCCGTTGCCGAACAGCCGGGAAGATAGCAGGAGCAGGGCGGGACGGATACGCTTGCCGCCGCCGGCGCGCAGGTATTCGCCGATCTCGGTGATGACGCGGACGCTGGAGACCGTGTCGCGGCCGAACTCGCGCTCGATGGCGGCGAGATCGTCGCGCAGGAGCTCGAAAATTTCGCGCGCGTTGGTAGCGGCGGTGGACATGAAGTCTTCAGTCGTCAGTCTTCAGTCGCCAGGAAACGGTCGTTCGTCGTTTGTCGTTGGCCGAAAAACCTAGATCCCTCGCTGCGCTCGGGATGACAACCGCCTGAATTTGCGTGTCCTCAAAATCCCGGTCATCAGGAACGAACGGCTTGGGTATTCGAGAACTAAATCGTCCGGTAATTCGTGAATTGCATATCAATGCCGAAATCGGAGTTGCGCAACAGCGCGATGATCTCCTGCAGGGCGTCGCGATCGCGGCTGCTGACGCGCACCAGGTCGCCTTGAATGGATGCCTGGACCTTCTTCTTGGAGTCTTTGATTTTCTTGACGATCTCGCGTGCCTTCTCGATCGGGATGCCCTGCTGCATGGTGATGCGCTGGCGCACGGTGGCGGCGGCGGCGGGCTCGACCTTGCCGTAGGTGAGCCCTTTCAGCGGCACGCCGCGCTTGACCAGCTTCTGCTGGAAGACGTCGTTGATCGCCTTGAGCTTGTAGTCATCGACCGAGGAGAGAATGATGGCGTCCTTGCCCTCCAGCGCGATGCTCGACTTGGAATCCTTCAAATCGAAGCGGGTATGGATCTCCTTCATCGCCTGCTGAATGGCGTTGGAGACCTCTTGCAGGTCAATCTTGCTGACGATATCGAAGGAGTTGTCGGGCATAATCGGCCTTACCGGCTGGGCGGCTTCGGCGGCGGCGTGGCCGGCGGGCGACGCGCAGGACCACCCGGACGTCCCACAGGCATTTCGCCCGGACCCGCCGGCTCTCCGAAATACTCCTGGTTGAGTTCCGGCTTGACGCTGTTGGTCAGCTTGTCCACGGCGTCCTTCGTCCGCTCCTGTTCAAGCACGCGATTGATTTCCGGGGTGACCTCGGCGAGCGTGAGTTTCTTCGTCGATTCGAGCTTGAAAATGTATAGCCCGCCGGGTTCGTTCATCACTTCCGAAATCTGTCCTGGCTGAAGATCGAAGACCTTGGCCTGGCTGGGCGGAAGGCTCTCACGCCGCTGCGTTCCGGTAGCGGTCGGAGGCGGCGGTGTCTTGAGGCCAAGATCGTCATAGGCCTGCTTCTGCAGCTTCTCAAAGTCACCACCCGCGGCGGCGGCAGCGCGGATCTTCTGGCCCTCCGCTTCCAGCGTCTTCTCGTCGGCGGGCTTTTCTCCAGCGGTAGGCGTCTTGGGAATGAAGATGCGCTGAAAATTGGCCTGCTCGTACCGCTGCGCATGCTCGTTGTAGTACTTCTCGGTTTCGGCGGGCGGAACCTTGGCGGCTTCCTTCTGGATTTCCCGGCCCAGCAGTTGCATCAGCGCCTGCATGTGGGAAAAGTGAAGGATCTGCTGCGCCTCGGGCGAGTTCTGGATGCCGCGCTGTTCGGCCATGTCGCTCATCACCAGCATGCGGGCGTAGGCGTCGGCGAGTTGCCGGCGGCGCGCCATGGGCATCTGCGGATCGAACGCGTCCACCAGCTTTTCGAAGTCGGCGCGGGTGATCACGGTTTTGCACTCGGCCGAAGGCGTGGCCGGGACCTTGCCACTGCAGGTGCCCTCGATGGTGATGACCGCCGCGGTGGGCGGGACCTCCATCTTTTCGGCGGGCTTGGCCGGGGATGCCGGCTTGGCCGTCTGCGGCTTCGCTGCCGGCGCGCTTTTCGCGGGCGGCGCGGCTTGCGAGAAAGCGAAAGCTGAGAACAGAACTAAGGCGAACAGTCGGTACATTCGGCTGGCTCCAAAACGAGAATCGTAACACGAGGGGAAGTCCCGAGTCCCGAGTTGCGATCCAGGTCGCACGGAGGCGGCAACAACTGGAAAGCATTTGCCCGCGTCTCGCGACTCGGGACGGGGGACTCGCAATGAGATAATCCCGGGATGGGGGATGCGCCGGCCACGCTGACCATGGAGGCGATGCGCGGGGAAAAGCGCGCGGTGGCGCAGAACTCCGTCTATGCGGCGATCGGGATCACGGTGCTGAAGTCCATTGTCGGCATCAGCACCGGTTCGCTGGGCATCCTGTCGGAAGCGGCGCACTCCGGGCTGGACCTGGTGGCGGCGGTGATCACGCTGATGTCGGTGCGTGTTTCCGACAAGCCTGCCGACGCCGAACACCAGTACGGCCACGGCAAAATCGAAAACTTTTCCGCCTTCATTGAGACCGGGTTGCTGCTGCTGACCTGCGTCTGGATCGTGTACGAGGCGACCAAGCGGCTGTTTTACCACCACGTACACATCAAGCCGAGCGCCGCGGCCTTCCTGGTGATGTTCATCTCCATCGTGGTTGATGTGTGGCGATCGCGGAAGCTGAAGCGGATCGCGGACAAGTGGGACAGCCAGGCGCTGCATGCCGACGCGCTGCACTTCAGCACCGACGTATGGTCGAGCACGGTGGTGATTGCCGGCCTGACGCTGGTGATGGCGGGCGAACGCTGGAACGTGCCGTGGCTGCAAAGCGCCGACCCGATCGCGGCGCTGATGGTGGCCGGCGTGGTGGTGTACGTGAGCTGGCGGTTGGCGCGGCAGACGATTGACGCGCTGCTGGATGCGGCGCCGGCGGGCGCGCGGGGGAAGATTATCGGCGCGGTCTCGGGCGTGGAGGGCGTGCTGGAGGTGGACCGGGCGCGCATCCGGCGGGCCGGGAACCGCTATTTCGCGGACCTGGATATCGGCATGCATCGCAACGTCACCTTCCAGAAATCGGAGCAATTGGGACAGCGGGTGACGGAGGCGGTGCACCGCGTGCTGCCGGATGCCGACGTGGTGGTGCATTCGGTACCGCGGGCGCGCGGCGGGGAGAACATCTTCGAGCGCATCCGTGCCGTGGCGGCGCGCGATAATTTCAACGTCCACGACATCAGCGTGCAGGACCTGGCCGGGCGATTGCACGTCGAGCAGCACCTGGAACTCGATGAGCGCCTCAGCCTGAAGGAGGCGCACGACCAGGTGACGGTGCTGGAAGCGGAGATCCGCCGCGAGGTGCACGAGATTTCCTCCATCCTGACGCACATCGAGAGCGAACCGGCGACCATCGAGGCAGGCAGCGAGATTGCGCGCGACCGGCGCCTGGAACAAGCAGTGCGTAAGATTGCACGCCACGTCGCGGAAGTGGTGGACATTCACGAGATTCAGGTCAAACGCGTGCGCGACAAGCTCTACCTCTCGTGCCATTGCACGCTGCCGGACACGCTGCCGCTGTCGCGCGTGCACGACATCCAGACCGAACTGG
Source organism: Terriglobales bacterium (assembly GCA_036391015.1). Lineage (GTDB taxonomy): Bacteria > Acidobacteriota > Terriglobia > Terriglobales > Acidobacteriaceae > JAIQGF01. Next base: position 4,160 of record DASWAR010000105.1, on the reverse strand, counting down.
AGATCCGCTTAAAGCAGGAGGCACCGGAGTTGTTCCGGGTGCTGATCCATCCCGAGCCGGCGACGGACAACCGGAGATAAGTCAGAAGTAAGAGGTAAGAAGTCAGAAGTAAAATCCTTCGCTCCCGCAGTGCCTCCGGAGCCGCTCCGTGCGCCACCGGTTGAAGTTCCTCATTCTTACTTCTGACTTCTTACTTTCTTTCACGCGGCCATCTTGTGGTTGGACTTCTTCAGCGGGGTGAAGCGGCGCACGAAATTATCGCGGTGCGTGACTTGCCGGGCGGCCTCGCCTTGCGCAACGGGAACCCAGGTGCACAGATTCTTTGTCAGCTTCACCAGGCGGACAAACTGCCCGTCGAGATCGCGGTAGACCAAGCCGCGTTCGGGTCGGGTCTGGGGGAGGGTTTTTGGCACTGCAATCACGATGATGCGGCCTAGGCGGGCGCGGGTTACGCAAAAAATGCGCCAGGAATTGCGCCAGCTCCCAAAATGCGCATGATTCCCATTTTTGTACGGTTAATTACTTCGCGCCACGATATATTATCCGCCAGAACTTCGTCAGAAAGTGCAATTGTGTAATCGGGAAAAGTAGAAAGTGAATGCGCGTTACTTTTGCCATTCTCCGATTGCTCAATTCCGCCGTCCCGCCGCTCACTCGTTGGGAATGACGATCCAGAGGATGATGTAGAGCAGGCCGCCGGCGCCGGCAAACAGGAAGAGCAGCAGCCAGACCAGCCGCAGCATGGTGAGGCTCCAGCCGAAGTGCCGTGCCAGTCCGGCACAGACGCCGGCAATCACCCGGCCCTGCCGTGGCCGGATCAACTGATGGGTGACCGCCGCCGCGCCTGGCACCGCTTTGGCGCAGTACGGGCACAGGCGCGCGTCGTCGGGAATGGACTTGCCGCAAGCGTTGCAGTACATGACGCAGTCCTCGCGGATGAGAGATCAAGGTACGAGCACGATTTTTCCGTACGCGCCCGCCTCCATCACCGCCTGATGCGCGCGCGCAGCATCCTGCAACGGCAACTCCTGCCCGATCACCGGACGCAAAGTGCCATTCTCCAGGCCGGCGACCAGCGCGGCGTGAATGGCGGCAAGGTCCGGGTCGGAAATGTTGAACGATGTCATGCCAATAATGGCGCCGTCGCGGCCCATGATATCGCGCGGGTTGATTTCGACCGCGCCGCGGCTGCCGATGACCGCCACCCGTCCGAACTTCGTCAGCATCGCCAGATCTTTCCCCAGGTTCTTGTTGGCGAGCATTTCCAGAATTACATCAAACCCGCGCCCGCCGGTCAGTTTCATCAACTGCTCCGGCGCATCGGGGGCGTTGTGGTCAACCACGTGGTGCGCGCCCTCGCGCGCGACCATCTCTTTGCCTTTGCCGGTACCGGCGGTGCCGACGATGGTCATGCCGGCGGCGCGTCCCAACTGCACCGCGGCAACTCCCACACCGCCGCTGGCGCCGTGTACCAGCACCGTCTCGCCCGCCCGTGCCTGCGCTTTGTGAAACAGGGCGCGATAGGCAGTCGTGTACGGCACTCCGATTGCCGCTCCCTGCGCATAGGAAACGTTTTTCGGAAGCGGATACACCTGCGCCTCCGTGCACAGCGCCTTTTCAGCGTAGGCGCCGGTCAGCGAGCGGTAGATGTACACGCGATCGCCGGGACGGAAACTGGTGACGCCCTCGCCCACCGCTTCCACGTCGCCGGCAGCGTCCGATCCTGGCGTGTGTGGCAACGGCGGCTTGATGGCGTACAGGCCGCTGCGGATGTAGGTGTCCACCGGGTTGACGCCGACGGCGCGGATGCGCACCAGGACTTCGCCGCGTCCGGGACGCGGGTCGGGCACTTCCTCCATGCGCAAAACCTCGGGAGCGCCGAACTCCCGCACGCGAATCGCTTTCATGGTTGTCTCCTTGCGCCCATGATGGGTAGATGACCGTTCGGCAACCCAGCATTACAACACAAGCAGAGCAGAGTTTCAGTCTCGGTTTCAGCGTCGCGCACTCGGTTTTCGGCCGGCGAAACCGGCAACTGGAAAGCAACTGAAACTGAAACTCGAAACTGCGGAGCGGCAGAATCAGCTTGCAAGCTAAGTTGCTTGTCTACAAAACATTGGAGCCAAGTGTTAAAGGTTCAGCGGAAGCAAAGTCAGGCCACGCGAGTGTCACGCCTGGCGCCGAGGTAACGCGCAAACCACGCCCGCGCCAGCTTCGCCACCTCTTCCAGCGCGCCGGGTTCTTCGAACAAATGCGTCGCTCCGGGGATGATCTCCAGCTTTTTCTCAGCCCCGAGTTGCTCGAAGGCATCGCGATTCATTCGGATTACCTCTCCATCGTTGCCGCCGACAATCAACAGTGCCGGCGCCCGCACGCGTGACAATGCATCACCGGCCAGGTCGGGACGTCCGCCGCGCGAGACCACGGCGCGGATCAGGTCGGGAAGATCGCCCGCCGCGATCAGCGCGGCTGCTGCGCCGGTGCTCGCGCCAAAGTAGCCGAGGTCGAAGCCCAACATGTCCTCCCGCTGGTGCAGCCACTCGGTGGCAACTCCGAGACGCTGCGCCAGGAGGGGAATGTTGAAGCGCAGTTCCGCCGTGAAGGCGTCCACCGCTTCTTCCGGCGGCGTGAGCAAATCCATGAGCAGGGTACCAAGGCCGGCCTGCTGCAGGACTTCGGCGACAAAGCGGTTGCGCGGGCTGTAGCGGCTGCTTCCGCTGCCATGCGCGAACAGTACAATACCGCGCGCATTGGGCGGCACCATCAAGTCACCGTCCAGGGTGAATGCGCCGACCGGAATTCGGACTTGCTCGACCTGCTCCATGGCTCCCCCAAAGTTATTGGCTGCCGCCGCTGACCACCGCGCGATCCAGCAGGTCGCGCACTTCTTCATCGCTGGTCTGGTCAAAATCCTTGTACCACTGGCCTACGGCGAAAAACGGTTCCGGAGTGGTGGCGCAGACCACGTCGTTGCCTTCCTCGCGAAGCTGATCGCAGGTAGCGCGCGAGGCCACCGGGACCGCCACCACAATCCCCGCCGCGCCCGCCTTGCGCAGTGCCGCTGCGGCCGCGCGCATGGTGGAACCGGTGGCCAGCCCGTCGTCCACCAGGATCACCGTCTTACCGCGCACATCCAGCGGAGACCGGTTGCCGCGGTACTGGCGCTCGCGCCGTTGCAATTCTTCTTCTTCCTGGCGCGTGACCTGCTCGATGGCCCAGTCGGGAATTGCGAACGAATCCACCACGTCGCGGTTGAGCACGCGCACTCCGCCGGAGGCGATCGCGCCCATGGCCAACTCGGGCTGCCCGGGCGTGCCCAGTTTGCGCACCACGAACACGTCCAGCGGCACGCCCAATTCACGCGCCACTACGTAGCCGACGGGCACGCCTCCACGCGGCAGCGCCAGCACGACCACGTCCGGCCGTCCGGCAAACTCGCGCAGGCGTTCCGCCAGGGTTTCACCGGCGTCGTATCGGTCGCGGAACATCATGCGGTGGTGTCTAGCCTCTCTGGTGTTGAATGAGCGGCGCTGAGGATGACGCAGGTCGCGATTCGACACTTCCGTGTTATGGCTGAAACGATACTCTTGCGGTGCGGGCGAGGTAAACTCCGCAAGCGGTTATCGGTTTTCGGTTAACGGTTTTCGGTTCTCGGTGTTTGGACGGTCGTTTCGACGTGGTACGAGTACGCCTGCACCGATTCTCCGGACGCACTTGCCCCAGCCGTGTACGCGAATACCAACAACCGCAAACCGATAACCGATAACCGATAACCCTCTTGAGTTCCGCGCCCAACCCGTGCGCTGCCCAGGCGAAGCCAGCGACGCTGGCCCGCAGGCTGGGTCTGTTCGACGCCTCCATGATCGTGATGGGCGGGATCGTCGGCGCCGGCATCTTTATCAATCCCTACGTCGTCGCGCAGCAGGTGCACACGCCCGTGCTGATCCTGGGCGCGTGGGTGGTCGGCGGGATGATCGCGCTCGCCGGGGCATTCGTTTATGCCGAACTGGCCGCGCGCATGCCCGACGTCGGCGGCCAGTACGCCTACCTGCGCGAGTCCTACCACCCGGCGGTCGCATTTCTCTATGGCTGGGTGCTGTTGCTGGTCATCCAGACCGGCGGCATGGCGGCGGTTTCGATCACCTTTGCGCGTTATTTCC
>DASWAR010000104.1:0-9184 GCA_036391015.1 Terriglobales bacterium | reverse complement strand
TGATTGTGGCTTCAATCTCACTGTTAACGGGGTTATGGCCTTGAAAGTCACGCACATTATCAAAAAAAAGTCTTCGATTGAGTGCTCCGTCGTCGTCGCAGATTAGCTTGATGTACTCGTGACAAGGTACGATCCCGATATATGCCTCCTGAACTCCATTGATCTGCGGCAAGATCGTGTGTTTATCGAAAACGAATTCTCTTACGATCTTTTGTTTGAGGTCGCGATACAGTTTCTTAAGCGCCTCGCCATCTAGTGGCACGAACTCGACCGACGACAACAGGTTCATCTGCCGCAGGTCTGTTACGCCCTGATCTGCTACGACTTGGAGGCGTGATCGCCGCTCCAAGTACCCGTAGTCGCGTAATACACTCGGCAGATCGGATTGTGCTCAAAATCAATGCTCGAATCAAAAATGTGTTCCTTGATCGCGTGGAGTTCGCGAATAATGTCGTTGGCGGCACGTGGCTCCGCTTGCGCAAAGAATTGCCGAATGCCCGCGAAAACGGCTCCAATCTCCGCAGCATCGAAATGGGGCGAGGTCTTCGCTTGAATGAAAACGAATTCGACGTCTAGGCGGCGAAGGGCTTGTTTGAGATGGTCAACGTCGGTCTTAGAGATAACGAGATGATCGTTTACGAGAATAGCGAGACCATCCAGGCCAAGGTCTCCCGGCCCACCGACGGACACATCTTCAGGCTCAAAGGAATCAGGATGATGTTTTGAAATTGCACAGTAGTTTACAAAATATTCGAAGGCATCACTTTCATCGAGACACTCGAGCCTGTACTCTTTTGAAAAATCTTTCAGATAGGAAGCGAGAATTCGGTCTTTCATACCAGGCTCCTGGTGATTAAAGCTGAAACGCTGCTCGCCCAGAACGCTGGTCCGGTGGCGCACCAAGATTCCATCAGCCAAACAGCGCATTTTACCCCCAGTGGCCTAGTTTATCGACCCCTCTCTCGCTGTGCCGCGCGGGAAAGATCGAGGATGTTGCTCGTACGACAGATTAATGCCGCACACGGTGACGGATACCAATTGCGCAAGCGCAGCCCAATGCCGTGGATGCGGGCGGTACCCCCTGCGAATGCGGCCCGCATACCAGCGCGATACCCCAATCCGTGATGCGATCGCCGAGTTCGACACCTTGGCGAGCAGCGGGTGGATTTCTTGCGAATACACTTCGCTCGTGAGCCACGATGGCTGATCCGCGGGCGTCCAAGAGGACCGCGCGCTAGCGTGCTGACATTGCGTTTCCGCCTGTCTGGCCCGCGCTTCGGGCGTGTGCGCAACTTTCCGGCACGCCCAAAACGTTTCCAGCCCCCACCGAAACAGGTGCAGCGGTAACAGCGGGCGCCGCACCTGCACTCGCACCACTCTCGCTCAGTCGTCTCCTCAGCTAGGACTCGAACCTACACCCCCCGGTTAACAGGAATAATTTTTTCCATCACAATTTCATCACAATGAGGGTGATTTCCAGTTCGGACGAGAGATTATCCGGGCACGTGCAGGACGTTCTAAACAGATGAAAATAAATGGCGGAAGCGTGTCGGAGTCGAACCGACCCTCGGCAGCGCAAAGCTGTCGAGCACTGGTTTTGAAGACCAGGAGGATCACCGGACCCCATTCGCTTCCGTTTGGCTCCAGGCGCCGGTTGGCAGGCTGTCGGCGGGAGAGTGATCAGCTCATCGTGAGTGTAGCGTGCGCGGGCGCGCCCGACAAAACCGGGTCACATCCGCGCGCGTCTAGCTTTTGGCCATCAGAATGTGATCTTCGCCGCCAGTTGAATGCCGCGCGGGCCGCCGCCCCCCAGGAACGGGTTGCCGACGCCAACGTCGCCAGTCGCGCCCAGCACAAACCCGCCCGTCGTCACCTCGCGATTGCCTTTCAAACCGTAGTTACCGGTCTGGCCGGCGTCGGCAATGAAATTCGGCAGAAACGGGCTGGCGAAATTCGGATGATTGAGCACGTTGTAGATCTCGACCTTAAGCTGCAGGACGGCGTGCTCGCTCAAGTTGAAGTTCTTGTAGATGCCGAGCTGCCAGTCCCGGTACGCGGGGCCGCGCAGGGAATTGCGTCCCATGTTGCCGAAATGCCGCGTGCCCGGGACGCAGTCGGCCGCCGAGCCCGTCGGGGCTGCCGCCGCCACCACGCTCGGGAGAATGGTGCAGGGAATCGCAAAGGCGCTCATGTCGAGGTAGTTGAACGGATTGCTACGGTGGAACACGATGGGGCCCACCACGTCAGGCCGGTCAAATCCTTCGCCGCTGCCGCTGAAATCGTCCTGGAAGTTGTAGTTGAGTTGGAACGGCTGGCCGCTTTGCAGCGTCAGCGTGCTGTTCATTCCCCATCCGTTCTTCAGCCACTGCGCGCTGCCGCCCTGCTTCGGCAATTCGTACCCGAAGATCCACGTGAAACGATGAGGCACGTCGAAGTTGGAAGGCCCGTATTCCAGGTTTGGGCGCGTGCTGTCGTTCGGCTGCGCCGCATTGGGCTCGAAGTCCTCGCCGTCGCTGGCAGTGTCGAAGGAACGCGACCAGACGTAATTCAGAATCGAAGTGACCCCGTGCCACCCGTTCACCCGCAGGCTGGTCTGCAGCGCGTTGTAGTTGGACTTTGCCGTCGTCTCCTGCTGCAGGATGTAGAACGCGCCGTAGGGGTTGTTTCCGAAGGGACGCGGCACGCTGTACGCATCAGTGACCACGCCGCCGTTGGCCAGGTCCGACGCGGTGATCGCCGCCTGGCTCGGCTGGTTGATGTCGCGGAAGCGGAACAGCCGGTGCCCTTGCGATCCCACATAGCCCACCTGCAACGTCACCTTGTTGGCAAGCTGCTGCTGGATATTGATGTTGTAGTTCTCCATGTACGGCGTGCGGACGTTGCGCGCCACGGAGAAGATGTCGCACTCCGGAAGGCACGGCGTGGTCGCGTCGTAAACTGGAGCTCCAGCCGCAATCGACGAAACCGCGGGGAACGCGATGACTTGCGACGGTCCGATGGGGTTATACGCCGGACCGGGAGCGAAGAACGGCGGGTACGGCAGGTGCCCGAGGAAGAAGTCCTGCGAGAACGCGTCGTAGAACATGCCGATGCCGCCGCGCACCACCGTCTTGCCCTTGCCCGTGACGTCCCAGGCGAAGCTGGCGCGGGGCGCGAAATTCCTGTAATCGGGCCGGTACAGTTCCTTCAGCCCCGCTGATCCGACCTGCGTCAGCGTCACCGTTCCCGCGGCCAGGTCGGTGCTGGTGATGTTGCTGAGCAGGTTGTTCTTCTCTCCCACAACGCCAAAGTAATCCCACCGCATTCCGTAGTTGAACGTGAAATGTGGCGTCACCCGCCAGCCGTCCTGGATGAAAAAGCCAATTCCGTTTTGATAGGTATTGCGCCGCGTGTTGCCAAGATACTGGAACCCACCGTCAATCGTGCCGCTGAGGAAGTCGGAAAGATTGTCGAACGTGAGCTTGCCGCGCGAGTAGCGGTCGAAGAACTGCGACACGGTGGTGCGGCGAAATTCGGCGCCGAACTTCACGTCGTGGCTGTTGTGTTTCCAGGAGAAGTTGTCGAGCAGTTGATAATTCTGGTCGACTCGGCCGCGCGGGTCGCCTTGGTTGGCGCCCAGTTGCGAGAAGCCGCTGACCACCATGATCGGCAGGCCCTGGTCGGGAATGCCTGTCCCCACGTTCAGCCCGATGGAACTGGGCTTGAACGCGCGGTCCTGCGCCAGGAAGTCCTCCACGAAACGGTTCCAGCCGAAGCGCAGCTCGTTCACTTTCGTCGGCGAGATCACCCGCACGAACGACACCGAAACCAACTGCACCCGCGTCGGTGTGTCGGTGTTGAAGCCGGGAAGCTGCCCTCCGCCCGCGGTCAGCGCCAGCGGAAACGACTGTTGGCTGTCGCCGAAATAATACCGGCCGGTCAGAATATTGGCCGCGTTGAAGTTGTGGTCAATCTTCGCAATCATGCTGTCAACGCGGTTCTTCGACGGAGATGTCAGGGAAGCGTTGGGCGTGCCGTGGCAGCCCGTGTCATCCGCCACCGCGCCCGCGATGTTGGGCTTCGGCCACGGATTCCGCGCCAGCAGCGCCGCAATCACCGGGTTGATGCCCCCGGGGATGGCGGCGGCATCGGCGGCAATCTGCGTCGGATCGGGCACGCACGCCAGCGTTACCACGCCTACCTTTTCGCGCTGGCCTTCATAGTTCACGAAGAAAAATGTCTTGTTCTTGGCGATCGGTCCGCCCAGCGAGCCGCCAAACTGGTTGTTTTGGAATGTCGCTTGCGGCTGGCCCTTGAAGTTAAAGAAATTGCGGGCGTCCAGCGCGTTGTTGCGGAAGTATTCGATCAGCGAGCCGTGCAGCTTGTTGGTCCCGCTCTTGGTGACGATATTGATCACCGCGCCCGCGTTGCGGCCGTACTCGGGCTCGAAGTTGGAGAGCACACGCAATTCCGCAATCGCATCCACCGGAAGTATGGTGGCGGGCGTGCCGAACACGCCGGCTTCATTGATCGCCGGGTCATTGCGGTAGCCGTCGTTCATGTCGGTGCCGTCGAGCAGGAAGTTGTTGGAGCGGCCGCGCGCCCCGTTCATCGAAAAAATGCCGAACGATCCCGGCGAGTCCGTAATCTGGTCCGGCGAACCGGAAATGCCGGGCGTCAGAAAAATCAGTTTTTGATAGTCCCGCCCGTTCACCGGCAGGTCTTTGATCGTGCTGGCGATGTAGGTGGTGCCCAGCGTGTCGCTGGTGGTTTCCACCTGAGGAAGCAAGTCGGCGGAGACCTCAACTTTTTCCGTGACCGAGCCCGGCTTAAGCTGGGCGTCGACTCTGCGTTCGCTGGCGACCGTGACATCAACCCGCGTGACCCAGGTCTGAAATCCCGCCTGCGAAGCCGTCACTTCATACGTGCCGATCGGCAGTTCAGGGATGCTGTAGCTGCCGTCGCCGCTGGTCTGGGTGGTGCGTTGCTGTCCGGTCGCGGTATTGCGCGCGGCCACGCTGGCGCCGGAAAGCACGGCTCCGGAGATGTCGGTGACGCTCCCCAGAATGGTCCCGCGGAATGTCTGCGCAGCCAGCGATACGGCCCCGCACAGTAAGAAAGCCAGCGTGAGTCGCAACCTCATGTTTGCTTCTCCTTAATGTTTGAGGAAGACAAAGGAGCCCGGTGCCGCCCCCACAGCTACTCGTTTCGATGCGCCGGATTATTCACTCCCGGTTTCCCACGGTCAAGCCGCAAATGACTTTGCCCTGGCGCACCACTATTACACCCTTCGCCGCTACGACGCCGCCCGGCCCTACTTGGAATGCGTGCTGGCCATCGGCGGCGACAACGACACCCGATCCACCGCGCTCTACGAACTCGCCGTGCTGGAGCAAACAGAAGGGAAGCGCGAAGCGGCCGAGCAGCACCTGCGCGAAGCCATCCGCCTCGCGCCGCACATCGCCGGTTACCAACGCGCGCTCGCCACGCTGCTGCGGGCGCCCACCTAGGCGACCGAGTCACCGGCGGGGCGCTCCCCCGATCCCAATCCGTGATCCGGTGTCACCTTTCTGCGCCTTTTCTGTTGGTGGCGAGTCTAATTCAGCGTTGGTCCCGCGATGCAGACTGGCTACTCTCGGGCGCACAGCTTTTCCGCGCGCGTTGCCATGTCGAGTTGCGGGGCCGTCAAGATTGAAGGAGGCGTGCAATGAGTCTGAAGATTGGTGATGTAGCTCCGGATTTTGAAGCCCAAACAACCGAGGGTCGCATTCGATTTCATGAGTGGATCGGCGATTCCTGGGTGGTCCTTTTCTCTCACCCCAAGGATTTCACGCCGGTTTGCACAACCGAGCTTGGCTACATGGCCAGGATCAAACCCGAATTTGACAAGCGAAGCACAAAGATTATCGGGCTGAGCGTAGACCCCGTGGACAACCACAAGAAGTGGGCCAACGACATCAAGGAAACCCAGGGCTACGCGCCCAACTATCCCATGATCGGCGATACCGACCTGATTATTTCCAAGCTCTACGGCATGCTGCCCGCCACCGTTGAGGGCTCGTGCGAGGGCCGGACGGCCGCCGACAACATGACGGTGCGCAATGTATTCGTGGTCGGTCCCGACAAGAAAATCAAGCTGATCCTGATCTATCCCATGACGACCGGGCGCAACTTCGACGAGGTGTTGCGCGTCCTCGACTCACTGCAACTGACGGCCAAGCACAAAGTGGCGACTCCGGCCAATTGGCAGCAGGGCGACGACGTGATCATTTCCGGCTCCGTTTCCAACGACGATGCCAAGAAGATATTCGGCACTTGGAAGGAACCCCGGCCGTACATCCGCATCGTGCCGCAACCGAAAGAAGCGGCTGAGAAGAAGTCGGCGTAATGGTTCAATTCTTGGGTTGTCAGTCGTCCGCCTTCAGGCCTGGCGACTGACGACTGGAGACTAACGACGATTCCATGCCTGCAACCACACGCCGGTTCCCGTTTGTGCAGGTGGACGTGTTCACCTCGCGTCCGCTCGAGGGCAACGCGCTCGCCGTGTTCACCGACGCGCGCGGGCTCAGCGACGCGGAGATGCAGGCGCTGGCGCGGGAGACCAATCTTTGCGAGACCACGTTCGTTCTCCCGCGGGACGCGGCCACCGAGCGTGAGCGCGGGCGCCGCGTCCGCATCTTTACCACCCGCGAGGAACTTCCGTTCGCCGGACATCCCACCCTGGGTACCGCGACGGTGCTCCGTGGCGCCGGCGGCGCCGGCCTGGTCGAGCTGGACCTCAACGTCGGCAAAATTCCCGTCCGCTTCACCACCGGCGCTGATGGCCTGGTCTTCGGCGAAATGCAGCAGCGCGATCCCGAGTTCGGCCCCCGCCACGCTCGCGAGGACGTTGCCCGGGCCACGGGCCTGAAGCTGGACGACATCGCAAACGACCTCCCCATCCAAACCGTTTCCACCGGCATGGCCTTCACCATCGTCCCGGTGCGCTCGCTCGCGGGTATGCGCGCGTTGCACCCCGACTTGAAGGTCGCTACCGAGTACCTGGAACGCAGCGCCGGCAATTTTTTTTATTTCGTGAGCCGCGAAACCCTGGACAAGTCCGCCCGTCTGCACGCGCGCATGATCTTCTATAACGGCGAGGACCCCGCTACCGGGTCCGCCGCAGGCTGCACCGCGGCGTGGATGGTCGCGCACGGCGTCGCCAGGCCGGAGGAGAGCGCAGCCATCGAGCAGGGAATCGAAATCATGCGGCCGAGCCGCATCGTCGTCCGCGCCGGACGCGACGGTGACCGGATTGTCACTGTGCGTGTCGGTGGAAATTCTGTGGAGGTCATGCGCGGCGAAGTGTTTCTCTGACGCGCATGCGTCGCGCGATGCCTTCCAGCGCGGCAATCCGCAACCTGCAAAAATAAAATTCTTTTCGATAGGCCAGATGCCTATTATCTTTCGCGCTACTTTACAGCGCGCTCGCCTGCCCGTAGGATGCGCACTGTTTTTATTCGCCCCGTTTGATACAAAAATTCTGGAAGTGACGCGCCTCGGCGCCGGCGCAATTTGCCGCCCTGGGTGCGGCTCCCATAGCCATTGTGGAAGGGCCATGAAGCCGAAACGGACGATTCTCTGCGTCGATGACAACGAACAATCCCTCTCCATCCGCAAGATCATGCTGGAAACCCGCGGTTATCGCGTCGTCGCCTGCCACAGCGGCCTCGACGCGCTGGAGCAATTCAAGCAAGGTGGCATCGACCTGGTCCTCTCGGACCTGATCATGCCCGGGCTCGACGGCCACCGCTTGATCGAGGAGATCAAGAAGCTCTCCCCGCACACCCCGGCCATCTTGTTTTCCGGGAAGGTCAAAATCTACGAGCGAAACCTGCACGCCGATGTCTTTCTTCCCAAGGGCATGTACGCGCCGGTCGAACTTTTGGAGCGCATTCGCTTGCTGCTGGTTCGCAAGCGCGGCCCCAAACGCATCATGCCCTTCAGCATGACCACCGGGGGCCGTACCGGCGTGGCAGCCTCCTAGGCTTTCGGTCCCTCGATCGATCGCATTGCCATGACCGATAGACCTGCTGCCGCACTTGCCGCGCCTGCCCTCTCGCCGCTAACATCTCTATGCGTTTATGCGCCGTGTCTCGCTGGAAAATCCCGCGTTTTACATCAATCCCGAAGTCTCCTGGCTGGCCTTTAACCGGCGTGTCCTGGAGGAGGCCGAGGATGAGCGCAACCCGCTGCTGGAGCGGGTGAAATTCCTCGCCATCACCGCCAATAATCTGGACGAATTTTTTGAGGTCCGCATTGCCGGCCTGGTGCAGCGCATTGAAGATGGTTACACCGAGGCCGGTGCCGACGGCCTGGAGCCCAGCGAGGAGCGCGACCTGCTCGCGCGCGAGGCCCACGAATTCGTGGACGCCCAGTACCGCTGCTGGAACCAGCAATTGCTGCCCGCGCTGTCCGGGCACGGCGTCCGCGTGCTCTCCCTGCACGATCTCAACGCCGAGCAGGAATCGTTCATCGCCCAATATAACGAGCGCGAGCTCGACCCGCTGCTCACGCCCGTGACCGTTGACCCGGCGCATCCCTTTCCGCGCGTCATCAACAAGGCGCTTTGCCTCGCCTTCCTGCTCAAGCGCCGGCGCCGCGCTGCCGGCACCTTCATGGGCGTGGTCACCGTCCCGCGCTCGCTGCCGCGTCTGGTCCGCCTGCCGTCGGAAGAGGGAACCGACAACTACATTTTCCTGGCCGATCTGGTCGCCTATCACGCCGCCAGCATGTATCGCGGCTACGACATCCTGAGTTCGGCCGCCTTTCGCGTCACCCGCAACAGCAATCTTTATTTGCAGGAAGAGGAATCGCGCAACCTGCTGGAGTCGGTTCGCACCGAGTTGCACAACCGCCGCCGCGGTGACGCCGTGCGCCTGGAAATCGAGGCCGGCGCCGATTCCGAGATCATCGAGCGCCTGCGCACCACCTTCGAGTTGGAAAACTGGCAGGTATTCCAGACCGATGGGGCCGTCAACCTGTCGCGCCTGTTCACCCTCCACGAGCGATCCGACCGCCCCGACCTCAAATTTCGCCCGTTCGTTCCGCGCCAGCTCCATCTCACCGCCAAGTCGCGCGACCTTTTCGAAGAGCTGCGCCGCCACGACTTGCTGCTGCACCACCCGTTCGACTCGTACGACACCGTGGTCGGGTTCATCGAGGC
>DASWAR010000103.1:0-3361 GCA_036391015.1 Terriglobales bacterium | reverse complement strand
CGATTACCAACTGCAAATTACAAATTACAAATTATTCCTCCACTCCTTCGAACAAATCCGTTTCTGGCTTCATGACGCTGGGCACGGAGCGCGCGGCCAGGTGGAACTGCTCCTGATGCCCGCGCCTGCGCACGTGGTTCTCAAACAGCGTAAACAGCGGCGCCTGGCTGGTGTGCGCCTTGAAGGCGGCAATCTTGGTTTCCAGGTAATCGCCAATTTGAACGATGGCGGTGGCCGGTGGCAGCGCAACCGGTTGGCGGTCGGCCAGAGTGAACAACGCGGTGGAGTAGTAGAGCTTCTGAGTGCGATGCGGGCTGACGCCGTCGGTGAGTTGCTCGACGTAGCGGTTGGCGCGTCCCGCCCAGTGAAACGCCATGGTGGTGAAAAGTGCGGCCATGGAGTGGTCGGGATGGGCGGTGACGGCGCCCTCCGGGCCAAAGGTGATGATCACCTGCGGGCGGATGGTGCGAATCCTGAGCACCAGGTCTCCAACGACGCGGTAGAAATCGGCGCGGTCGAGGGCGGCATCGGGATAGCCGAGCACTTCGCCGCGCGTGAGGTTGAGGATGCGGCATGAGTCTTGAAACTCCCGCCGCCGCTGCGCCGCAAGTTCTTCGTCTGAGTTTGCCTTCCCGCGGTGTGTCGCCGCCTGTCCAGGGGTGAGGCAGATGACGTAGGTCTCGATGCCGCGCTCGCGATAGAGCAGCAGCGACCCGCCGAAGCCCCCGGCCTCGTCGTCAGGATGAGCAGTGACACACAAGAGTCGCAGCATCGAACCGGCACGTCCTCGTGTCCCGCATCTTACAAGACGCGGCCGCTCCGCATCCGGCAGCTTAGATGTCAGGCGCCGGGTGCAGTTGTACAAATGCGGCGCTGACAGCAGATACCGGACCGCTGAGAGCTGATGGCTGAAAGCTAATCGTTATTTTCCGACAGCATGAATTCCAGGACTTCCTGCGGATGCTGCGCCATCCACACCGGCGCGAACGACTGCCGATGCAGCGGCGAGGGCCCGAACTTGCGCAGGCTGGCGATGTGCTTGGGGCTGCGGTAGCCCTTGTTGGAAGCGAGATCGTAGGCGGGATACACCGGCGCCCAGCGGCTTACGAGTTCGTCGCGGTAGACCTTGGCGACGATGGAAGCGGCGGCGATCGAGGCCGAAAGGGCGTCGCCGTGAATGATCCTGGTCTGCGGGCACTGGTACTCGACGCGCACCGCGTCGAGGAGGAGGTGGTCGGGCATTGGATTCAGTTGCGAGATCGCTTCGACCATCGCCAGCAGCGAGGCGTGGTAGATGTTGATCTGGTCAATGCGCGCGGCGTCCACCGCCGCCACCGCCCAGGCGATGCAATGGTCCTTGATGCGCTGCGCCAGGATTTCGCGGCGGGCGGCAGGCAGGAGCTTGGAATCACGCAGGCCGCGGATGCGGTAGTGGGGATCGAGAATCACCGCGCCGGCAACGACGGGTCCGAAGAATGCGCCGCGCCCGACCTCGTCCACGCCCGCTACCAGCGTGGCGCCGGCAGCCCAGGCCTGCTTCTCGAACTTCAGGGTGCACTTCAGCCGCTTGAGCAGGCGCATTTTCGCCGCCGAGGGCGAAATCTCATCCACGGGTTTGAGAATGCGGGGCAAGAAGAAAAGGCTACCGGCTTCAGGCTCTGGGCTTCAGGAAGATGTTACCGCAGAACCTGAAATCCATAGCCTGAAGCTTGCAGCCTCGAGCCTGAAACCTACTCTGCTTCGCGCAGGCGGGCAGCCTTGCCGCGGCGGGCACGGAGGAAGTACAGCTTGGCGCGACGGACGCGCGCCGAGCGCAGGACTTCGATCTTATCGATGACCTTGGAATTGAGGGGGAAGATGCGCTCGACGCCGTGGCCAAAGCTGATCTTGCGGACGGTGAAGCTGGGCTGGGCGCCGCGGCTGCGGGCGATGACTACGCCTTCAAACGCCTGCAGGCGCTCCTTGTCGCCTTCCCTGATCTTGACGTGCACGCGCACCGTGTCGCCGGCATGGAATGGCGGCAGGTCGGTGCGCTGCGCCTTGGCAATGAGCTTCTGCAGTATGGGTGAGGTGGACATGACACTTTTCCTTCGTAAAGTCGAACTTTTAATATAACAGCCGATTGGGGTCAGGCGCTAGGCACAAGGCTCAAGGCGCAAGGGAATGCGGACCCTAGCGCCTTGAGCCTTCGGCCTTGAGCCCTTTGAGGATTTCGCGATCCTCTTTGCTCAAATCAGCCTGGTCCAGCAGTTCCGGGCGGTTGCGCAAGGTCTTCTCCAGAGCCTGTTTCCGCCGCCAGCGCCGGATGGCCTCGTGGTCGCCTGAGGCCAGCGGCTCGGGGACAACCATGCCACGAAAATCCGACGGGCGCGTGTAGTGCGGGTAATCGAGCAGCCCGCCGGCGCTGATGGTGGAATCCGGAATGCGTTTGCCCTCGGCATCCACCGGCAGGCGACAATTTACCTCGCCAGTGCCGAACGACTCAGTCCGCGCGGAGGCCTCGTTGCCCAACGCCCCGGGGAGCAGGCGCGTTACCGCGTCCACAATGATCGCCGCCGGCAGTTCGCCGCCGCTCAGTATGAAATCTCCGACGGAAATTTCGCGGTCGGCGAGAAAGGCGCTGACACGCTCGTCCACGCCTTCATAGCGGCCGCAGATGAGGGAGACCCGGTCCAACTGCGACATCTCCGCCGCGATTCGCTGGTTGAACAGTTCGCCTTGCGGCGAAAGCAGCACGACGGACTCTTTGACCCGGCGCGAAATCCTCTCCTGGCGCGGCGCGACACGCAGAAATTCCAGGCAGTCGAAGATGGGCTCCGGCTTGAGCACCATGCCCTCGCCGCCGCCAAAGGGACGATCATCGACGGTGCGGTGCTTGTCTTTGGTGAACGAGCGCAGGTCGTGGATGTTGATCTCCACCAGGCCGGACTCCCGCGCCCGCCGCACGATGCCATACTCGAGCGGCCCGCGAAAAAAATCCGGAAAGATGGTGATGAGTTCGAATTTCATTTTCGAGCGATTAGCGATTAGCAATTAGCCGTTCGCACGAGAGTTTCTCCGGATACGAGAACAGCAGATTCCTCGCTGCGCTCGGAATGACAATGCCCTGGTGCAAATCGCTAATTGCTAATCGCTTTTCTTCTGCTGCAAATCTTTCTCTTCCTGCGAGAGCGGCGCGTCCAGTTCCAGCATGCCATCCGGCAGCTCCATTTCGATGCGCTTCGCCGCCGTATCAACGCGCCGCAGGTATTCCTGCGCCAGGGGGATGAGATGTTCCCGCTTGCCTTCGCGGACCACCAGCAACGGCGCCTCACCCGCTCCAAACTGAACGTCGGCCACGGTTCCGACGGCGCGCCCGCCG
>DASWAR010000102.1:0-1774 GCA_036391015.1 Terriglobales bacterium | reverse complement strand
GGGAACGACAGGTCCGCCGGGGGCGGCCGCGGCACTCGCGGAGGCGCCGGACCACCACGGCGGCCGCGCACTTCAGGCGACTTTGCTCCGAAAATTTCTACGCTCCACTCTGTGCCGGTTGTGAAGGCGTATGGGTAGGGGTCGAGATTGCGCCCAGTTCCTTCAGTCTGCGAGTATGATGCCGAATGAGCTGGTTGCGTCTTCGTTCATCGAGATAGGCGCCACCCAGTTCCCGATACGGTAAACCGGATTCGAGCACGCACCAAACCGTGACGAGGAGGGAATGGGCGATGGCAAAGACGGCGCGCTTGTTTCCGCGCCGTGCGGCGAGCCGGCAGAACTTCGCTTTGAAATACGAATCTTTCTTGTTGGATGCGGCCCACGCCGATTCCATCAGTGTCGAGCGGAGCCAGACATTCCCTTTTCTGGTGCGCCCACTTTTGTGTTTACCGGCACTTTCGTTGTTACCGGGGCAGACCCCCGCCCAGGAAGAGAGGCGGCCAGCGCTGGCGAAGGTGTTCATATCAGCGCCGATTTCCGCCAGAATGCTGGCGGCAGCGTCCTTCTTGATGCCCGGAATGGTTTGCAGTCGTTGAAACTGTTCCGCATACGGCTCGAGCTTTTGAAGGATCTCGGTGTCCAACTCCTCGACTTCTTTCTCCAGAAACTCCATATGCCGAAGGGCCTGCCGGACCAGAAACCGATGGTGATCGCTCATCTGGTGCCCCTGCAGCGCAATGATAATGTCGGGTACTTTGCGTTTGAGACGTCCTCGGGCGAACTCGGCGATCGATTCCGGGCTGCTGGTGCCTTCCAGCAACGCTTCCAGCATGGCTTGACCGGATACGCCAAACAGATCGGTGAGTACGCTGGCCAGCTTCACGTTGGCATCTTCCAGAACTTTCTGGATTCGGTTTCGCTCGCTCGAACCGGCTCCCAGCAGTTGCCGGCGGCGGCGCGTCAGATCCCGCAGTTCACGAATGGGCTTCGGCGGAATGAAGCTCGCCTGGATCAGGCCGTGCCGCAACAGGTGAGCCAGTCGTTTCCCATCGCGCCGGTCCGTCTTTTGACCGGGGAGATTCTTCACTTGCTGAGGATTCGCCAGCACCACAGCCATCATGGGTTCCAGCACATTGAAAATCGGTTTCCAGTAGGAGCCGGTGCTTTCCATGACAGCATGGGTGCAGCCGTTGGCTGCCAGCCAGTCCCTCAGCTTTTCCAGTTCCGCGTTGGTCGTTTCAAATCGCCGGATCTCGACGGATGGCTCCTTGTCCGCTGCCCCGACCATCAGGCATACAATGGAAAACCTCTTGCCAATATCGACACCTGCGCAACGTTCCAATACAGCGGGAATCACATCGACCTCCTTGCCGCAGAGAGGACCGCGCTCAGGGATCATTTGCTCCACGGGCTCAAAGCGCCAATCTGGGGTACATCTGCGCCGTCCAGGTCAGTTTCAGTCACGGGGACTCGGCCACCAGTAAGTCGACGACCCTGATCTCTTTGGCATCCCACAGTGTGGCGCTCGGCATCCTCACCGTCAACCGCTCCCATTTTCATGGCCGGGGGCGGGCAAGGCCCATGCTTGTTTCAGTCGCAATCCCAACCTGCCGGCTTTCAGCCGGCAGTCGTTTAGCAGGCGGCCGGCGGCCGGGTGCGGCCGTCGAGCACGTCGCGTATCCGCGCGGCCAGCACATCGGGTTTGAGTGGCTTCTGGAGGATGGACATGCCGGGGCCGAGGGCGCCGGTGCGCAGGAGCACGTCGCCGTTGTAG
>DASWAR010000101.1:0-2789 GCA_036391015.1 Terriglobales bacterium | reverse complement strand
CGAGGGTGATCTGCGGATCGAAAAATCTGGCGATGGCAAGCAGCAGATGTCCGGTGTTTTCCGACGACATCAGCGCCGTGGATTCAATGGCGATCACCGCCAGCCACAGCAGCGCGGGAATCCAGGCGCGGCGAACAGGCTTGTTCATCTATTCGACGCGATAATTCGGCGCCTCGCGCGTGATGACCACGTCGTGCACGTGGCTCTCGCGCATGCCGGCGTTGCTGATGCGCACGAAACGCGCTTTCTGCTGCAGGTCGGCAATGGACGCCGAGCCGGTGTAGCCCATGCCGGAGCGCAGGCCGCCGACGAGCTGGTAAATGATCATGGAGAGCGGCCCCTGATAGGCCACGCGCGCCTCGATCCCTTCCGGCACCAGCTTGGCCAGGCGGTTGCCGTCGGCATCCTCGCGGCTGACCGGCACCGAGGAATCGCCGGGACTCGATTCCTGGAAGTAGCGCTCGCCGCTGCCCGCCGACATCGCCGCCAGCGAGCCCATCCCGCGATACGCCTTGAAAGTGCGGCCCTGGTACAAAATCGTTTCGCCCGGACTCTCGTCGGTCCCGGCGAACAGCGAGCCGATCATGCACACGCTGGCGCCCGCGGCCAGCGCCTTGGTGACATCGCCGGAGTACTTGATGCCGCCGTCGGCGATCACCGGGATCTGGGCGTCGCGCAGCGCGCGGAACGCCTCGGCGATGGCGGTAATTTGCGGCACGCCGGCGCCGGTGACGATGCGCGTGGTGCAGATTGAGCCCGGCCCGATTCCCACCTTCACCGCGTCTGCGCCCGAGCGCGCCACTTCGCAGGCGCCGTCAAAGGTCGCGACGTTGCCGGCGATCAGCTCCACCTCCGGCAACTTGGCCTTCACCGTCTTGATCGCCTCCAGCACGCGCGTCGAGTGGCCGTGCGCGCTGTCAATGGCGATCACGTCCACCTTGGCCCGCGCCAGTTCCTGCGCGCGCTCCAGGAAATCGCCGGTGGCGCCGATGGCCGCGCCCACCCGCAGGCGTCCCTGGTTGTCCTTGGCGGCGTTGGGGTACTTCAGCTTCTTCTGGATGTCCTTGACCGTGATCAGTCCCTTGAGCATGTACTTGTCGTCCACCACCAGCAGCTTCTCGACGCGGTGCTTGTGCAGGATCTGCTCCGCCTGCTCCAGCGTGGTGCCGACCGCCACGGTGATCAGGTTGTCCTTGGTCATCACTTTGCTGATGGGAATGTCGGTGCGCGTCTCGAAGCGCAGGTCGCGGTTGGTCAGGATGCCGACCAGCTTCTTGTTCTTGGTGATGGGCACGCCCGAGATGCGGTAGCGCTCCATTACCTTGAGCGCGTCGCTGACCTTGTCGTCGGGCGACATGGTGATCGGGTCCACGATCATGCCGCTTTCCGAGCGCTTCACCTTGTCCACTTCGCCGGCCTGCTGCTCGATCGTCAAATTGCGGTGGACGATGCCCATGCCGCCCTGCTGCGCCATGGCAATCGCCATCTGCGCCTCGGTGACGGTGTCCATGGCCGCGCTGATGATGGGGATGTTCAGCATGATGTTGCGGGTGATACGCGTCTGCGTGTTCACCGACGCGGGGACGACGTCGCTTCTCGCGGGCAGCAGCAACACATCATCGAAGGTGAGGGCTTCAGGGACGGGAAAATGAATCATTCTTCACTCGCAGGGCTTTTTGTAATTGTAGCAGGGTAATACTTGAGGCGGGTACGAGCGTAACTGCGGTTCACGACACGTCCAACGCCTGCGGAAAATCGATCGCGAACTGCTCGGCTGACTCTCGTTTTCTCACTGCTCGTCTGTATGCCCGGGCCATCAGACTGGGGGCCACATCGTGATCAGTAGCGTGAATCATGTAGTACATCACTACCTCCGACTCAGCGCGTTCAAATATTGGGAATGGCATGACGTACTTGTAGCCAAGCTCGGCTTTAAAGCGCGATACCACCAAATCCCTAATCTGCTCACCCGACAATTCGCGCAGAAATCCCCAGTCATCGCGTCCCCACCATCGGCTGACCTGCGCAGCTGTCGCCGGCTTCCGGACTCCGGCGAGTGCTCTATGCAGCCAACCGGTCGCGAGAAAATAGAACAGCTCAATTCGGTTTGATGTATCCGCCTTGTACGCCGCGAGCTTCTTTAACGTGGACCACTCGCACTCGAATGTCCGTTGATCCAGCAGGCAAAAAGCGGCTTGGCTCTTGCTGACCGTCTCTGGAACGAGTATCTCATCGACTCTTCGATTGAAATCTCCTGCGAAAATCTCGATCAGGCGCTTAGGTTCCTTCGGCTGCTGAGCCTTCAATTCCGTTAAGCGCTTCACCTGAGCACGAGCCGCGTCACAAATGAAAAATTTCGTGATGAACTTCGGTTCGCTGTCCAACACCAGCTTTGCTGCCCACATGTTCCGGTGTTTCGGGTCCTGTGGGCCGGCGAATCCGTCGATATAAGTACCGTGGTGCGTGATCAATACAAAATAGTACAGATAACGAGCCACAAGGCTTGCCTTGTTGCCAGTCCAGATCGGGTCGCGAAGTCGTGGGAGCTTTAGTTCTGGGGCTCTTATCGGCAGGTCCGGAAAAAGCTCAGCTATGGGCGTTATCTCAACCCGTTCCTCGCGCGGTCGAGCTTTGCGTTTAGCCATTCACTAGTACGAACGGGAGACCCCCCGGCTCTGCCGGGGAGGCAGTAGAAGTTTGACAAATCCGGCAGGTGCGCTTTCCCCCGTTCTTGTGGTCCGGGTTACCACATCGGCGTGTGGAGCTTGTGGTTTTGACTTTGACCGGTT
>DASWAR010000100.1:0-15348 GCA_036391015.1 Terriglobales bacterium | reverse complement strand
TGCTGGCGCAACAGACGGAGATGGTGATCGTGGTCGGAGGGAAGAACGCGCCGCAACTGGAGCCTCTGGTCTATGGCGCAAGCGCGTACCTGGTGGTGAACCGCGAGCCGGAGCGCGGGCAGTTCAGCTCGCTGTGCCTCGGGTTGCAGGAAGTTATGAACCACGGACGCGATGCAGCAATCGTCGCACTGGTGGACCGCCCGCCCGCCAGTCCGGCGACGGTGGCGCGGTTGAAAGACCGGTTTCTGGAGCGCGCGGCGGAGGGCATCTGGGCGGTGATTCCGCGCTACGGGGAACGCAACGGGCACCCGTTGGTGGTGGGGCGCGAAATGATCAACGCGTTTCTTTCCGCGCCGGCGACGGCGACCGCGCGCGATGTGGAACACGCGCACCAGCAGCACATCGAGTATGTGTCCGTGGATGATCCTCTGGTAGTCTTGAATGTCGATACGCCCGAGGATTACCAGCGGATCACCCACGGATGAGCACTCGCGGAAATTTCCAGACCACTTCCCTGCCAGCGCGCGCCGAGGAGTTTGTTGCCTCGGTGCTGCGGCTGCGGCTGCGCATCGCTGTGTTTGATTGCGACGGAACGCTGTGGGATGGCGACGCCGGCGAACAGTTTTTCTACTGGGAGATGGAGCGCGGCCTGCTGCCGGATGACATTGTTTGCTGGGCGCGGGCGCGCTATGAGGAATATCGGGCCGGACGCGTCAGCGAAGAGCAGATGTGCGGGGAAATGGTCACCATCAACCAGGGAGTCGCCTGCGCAACGCTGGAGCGCACCGCCGCCGAATTTTTCGCCGAGCGCATCGTGCCGCGCATTTTTCCGGAGATGGCGGAACTCACGCGCCGTCTCGCCGATTCGGGTTGCGAGCTGTGGGCGGTCTCTTCTACCAATGACTGGGTGATCCGCGCCGCCGCAGCGAGGTTCGGCTTTCCCGCGGAACGCGTCATCGCCGCCGGCGTGGAGAATGAGAACGGGCGCTGCACCGGGCGGCTGATCCGGGTTCCCACCGACGAACTGAAAGCTGCGGCGATTCATCAGTTGCTGCCGCGCACTCCGGACGCGGTGTTCGGTAATTCCGTGCACGACCTCGCCATGATGGAACTGGCGAAGCACGCGTTTGCCATCAATCCGAATTCCGACCTCGAGGAAGTTGCACGCCGGCGCGGCTGGACCGTGTACCACCCATGACGGCAATAGACCTGAGCGAATCCGCAGCGGGCGAGCCGCCAACGATCTCTACACTACTGGCGACCCGGGATTTGGCTCAACGCCTTCCCCAATACATCTATCGCCAGGTGACTTGCGTGCAATGACGCGGTGGGCAGCCCTCCGAGCTTCATCACCAACTCGATCCTGCGGACTGCGCGAGCTTCACTGAGGGTCCGACCTGCGATCATTTCCGTTAATGCTGACCCGCAGGCAATCGCTGGGACGCATCCCTTTGCCCGAAAGCGAACCTCGACGATCCGTCGTTCTTCAATTCGCAGCCACAGCTTGATCACGTCTCCGCACGCGGGATTCTCCACCTGTGCGATTGCGCTGGCGTCAGTGAGTTCGCCGACATTGCGAGGATGCTCGAAATGGTCGAGAACCTGGGCGGAGTACATGGGGGGAATTGTACGAGGAGTCGGGAGTCATTGGTCGGGATAGGTTTGGCCGGTAGTGGGTCAGTTTGAAATCGCGGACTATGGCGGCACGTGTGGCCAGTTGATGAAATGGTCGCTCTCCTTGGAGCATAATGTGGCTGAGGCCGTGGCATGATTCGGGGCATTTTGCGAATCTCGGGTGGAGTGGTTGGGCTCGTAGCGGCGTTTCTTGCGCTGTTCGTCCCTTACGTGGCCGTCATACAAGTCGTAGCAGAAGCAGAATGGCGCAAGACACACCCCGGTAATTTCTGGATGGGAGTTCTGTACTTCGGCGGGGCTGGCCTTATCTCTCTCGCTTTCGCTTCCTTGTCATACGCATCTATTCGGTACGCCCTTCGGCCCCATCATTCAAACTGACCCTCTACCGTTTGGCCCTGACACCTGACTACTGACTGCTGACTCCCTATAATGCTTGCGTGGGGTTCGACTACTTTCATTACGCCAAGACGGTGTTTCGTCCTGCGGGCCTGGAATCGGTGTTTTTGTTCGTCACCTCGACCTGCAACTCGCTCTGCCGGACCTGCTTTTACTGGGACGAACTGAACCAGGGGCGCGACCTCAGCTTCCAGCAGATCGAGACTCTGAGCCGCACCGCGCCGCGGTTTCACAAGCTCTGGATTTCCGGCGGCGAGCCTTTCATGCGCAAGGAGTTGGCGGAAATCGTCGAGCTGTTCTACGTCAACAACGGCGTGCGCCACATCAACCTGCCGACCAATGGACTGCTGCCGGCGAAGGTGGAGTCGGTGATCGCGGCGCTGCTGGAGCGCTGCCCCGAGCTGGTGATTGACCTGAATTTCTCCCTCGACGGGCTGGCCAACACCCACGACGCCATTCGCGGCGTGCCCAATAATTTCCAGAAGACGCTGGCGACCATGGACATGGCAGCGAAGAAGTGGCGCGGCGTGCGGCGGCTGCGGCGCAACGTGGTGAGTTGCGTGACGGCGGAGAATTATCGCGAGCTGGTGGAACTGGGGCTGAAGATGATGCGCGAGAGCGAAAGCGACGGACATTACTTCGAGATCATCCGCGGCGATCCGATGGACGCCTCGCTCAAGCGCTTGCCACGAGAAGAACTGGCCGCACTCCATCAAAAATTAATGTGGTTTCACGCGCGCTATGCCGAGCGCCTGTTCGGACACTTGCCGGCGGTGGCGCGCGCGCTGGCCCGGGCGTACTACCTGGGAAACATAAAGTTTCACTTTGACATTCACGAGCAAAATCATTACAGCGACAAGGCTTGGCCTATGGCCTGTACGGCAGGTCAAAGCACGGTCGTGATTGACCACGACGGCCACTTCCGCGCCTGCGAGCTGCGGCCAAAGCTGGGCCGATTGCAGGATTTCGATTTCAATCTTGGCGCCGCGCTGGCTTCGCGGGAGATGCAGGAGGAAGTGAAGGCGATCCCGGGAGCGAAGTGCTGGTGCACCCACTCCTGCTGGATTCATACGTCGTCGAAGTTCAGTCCACGGGTGCTGCTGTTTCATATTCCGTGGGCGTACCTGAAATCGAGGTGGCAGAGGCTGCCGGAGATGGACATTGCGGACATGGAGCGATTCCTGGTGAGCGATGCGCCGCGTGTGGCGGTATGAGAGTTATGCCGCGCCGCCGGCGCTCAACCGTCTTTGTCCCCCCTTTCCTAACGAATGCCGCCCGCTTCGCGGGCTGATCTTGTGTTTGTAATACGTAATGGCCAGCCAACAGCAGAACTACACACCGCAACGCATCGTCTCGCTTCAACCCAGCGCCACGGTGATCATCGAGCGCCTGGGATTGCTCGACCGGGTTGTCGCCTGCACGCGTTACTGCGCCGATGTATGTCCCGAGGCAGCAAGGGGCCGCGCCATCGTGGCCGATTCGTGGACAGCACAGGCCGGCGAAATCCTGGCGGCCAAGCCCGACCTGGTGATCGCGTCGGTGCCATACCAGGAAAAGGCGGTCGGCGAAATCCTCAAGGCGGGCATTCGTTTCCTGGGATTAGCGCCGCGGACGCTGGCCGACATCTACGGCGACATTGCCGCCATTGCCGGCATTCTGGGCGCGTCGGAGCGCGGGGCCGAGGTCATCGGCAAGATGCAGGGCGATATCGCCGCCATCGCGGCGCGCACTCGCGGAACAACGCGCCCGCGCGTGTATTGCGAGGAATGGGGCAAGCCGCTGATCCGCTCGCAGCCGTGGGTGGCGGAGCTGGTGGAAGCCGCCGGCGGCGAATTTCTCGGCGAACCGGGATCGAAAACCTTGCGCGTGACGGTCGAGGCCGAAGACCCGGACGTGATCATCGCCGCCTGGTGCGGCGCCGGCGACCGCGTGCCGCTGGAGAAGATGGTGCGCGAGCGCCAGTGGCAGGACCTGTCGGCCACGCGCAATGGACGGGTGTTCTGCATTCGCGACGAACTGCTGAACACGCCCGCGCCCACGCTGGTCGGCGGCCTGCGCGCGCTGGCGCATGCCATTCATCCCGACCGGTTTCCCACAGTGGAGGGCATCCGGCGCCTGCAGGCATCTGTGTTTTAATACCGCCTATGACTCCCGCGATCAAGACTTCGGACGTGATGCGCGAAGTGGACGAAGCGGCGCGCGCGGCGCGTTCCGCCGACGAGCTGATGAATTCCATTTGCGAGCGCCTGCACCAGCGCATGCTCAAGTACAACTGGGTCGGCTTCTACATGATCGAGGAGGACGCCGGCGAACGCGTCTTGCAACTGGGCCGCTTTGTGGGGAGCATGACTCCGCACACGCGCATCCGGCTGAACCAGGGCATTTGCGGCGCGGCCGCCTCCACGGGAAAGACGGTGGTGGTGGACGATGTGCATAGCGACCAGCGCTACCTGGCTTGCTCGATCGAGACCAAGTCGGAGATCGTGGCGCCCATCTTCGTGCGCGGGCAGGTGGTGGGCGAGATTGACATTGACAGCCATTTTCCCGCCGCCTTCACCGCCGACGATTGCAAGCTGGTGGAGCATTGCGCCGAGCTGGTCGGGCGCCGGCTTGAGAAGCAGGGATGAAGCGGGTTGCGGCGAAACCAGCGCGGCGCCGCCGTCCCATCAAGCGCGTTGCAGCCGCATTCATCCTGCAGCGCGGGAAGATGCTGATTTGCCAGCGCACGCGCCACCAGCCGTTTCCCCTGAAGTGGGAGTTCCCCGGAGGCAAGATCGAGCGGGGCGAGCAGCCGCGTGACGCGCTACGGCGCGAGCTGGAAGAAGAGCTCGGCGTGGACGCGAAAATCGGCGACGAAGTAATCCGTATGCAGCACACCTACTCGCGCGGCGGCACGGTCGAGCTGCGGTTTTTTCTCGTGGAAGAATTCGCCGGAGAGATCGAGAACCGCATCTTCAAGGACGTGCGCTGGGTTGCGCGCAAGGACCTGCCGAAGTTCGATTTTCTGGAAGCCGACGCCGGGCTAGTGGAAGACATCGCGGCGGGCCAGATTCTCCAGCGAGGCTGGGGAAACCCTGAGCACAAATGAAAAGGGCCGCCTGGCCGGCGGCCCGGTTTGCGGAAAGCGTCCGATTACAGAGTGGACTCGATCTCAAATCCCCACGCTTCCAGCAACGGTTCGGGGATGTACTTGGAGTTCTTGTTGCGGCGCGCCCACTCGCGGAGCCGCGTGGAACGCAAGTACTGATCGGGCGAAAGTTTGAACTCGCGCACCACTTGCTCGAACTCGGTAATGGTCGGGGTGACCGGGCCAATCGGCTCCGGCTTGCCCCAATTCGGATTTCCACGTCGCTTCGCCATAATAAGTTCTGACCTGCCTAGAAAATGGATTTATGTCCTAGATTTTCAAGGGCCAACTGATTGGATTCCAAAAACAGCGGGAAGGATTCATGGGAAACGCGCCGGGTTGCCACATTCCTCGGCTCTAGGTGCGTTCCAGAAGCCCCGCCAAAACTAACAATTCTAAGGCCTTTTCCCCGCCTGGACAAGCAAAAAAGCGAAAAAAACGTGTGCCTGAGCCAGCAGCCTGTAAGTGCTTGCAAATCAATCGATTACACAAGAATCCGATAGTTGCGCCCAAGCCTAGAAGTAAAAGAATCAACGACTTGCGGTTCAGTCGGTGGGGCGGGATGAAGATCCCTGGTTGGGACGCGTCCAAATCGGGGCGAGAGTCCGGCTCTGAAGGTGGTGCCCGGGGCCGGAATTGAACCGGCACGCCCCTTTCGGGGCCCGGGATTTTAAGTCCCGTGCGTCTGCCAGTTTCGCCACCCGGGCATTTCCACGTAAGCAGATGCTATCACGATGCGTTGTGCGTCACCGCAATTCCCCTTGACTTGGCAGGGTTGTCAACCTAGAACATCCGGACCGATGCTGGGACGCACTCAAGCTGCTGTTGCAATATTGATAGCCTATGCCGTGATGGTGATCCTGATATCGCCTGCGGTACCCTCGCCGCAGAGCACGGTCCCGTCGAAGCAGACGGTAGATTCGCCGCAATCGGTCATTTGGTTCACAGCTCTCCTGTTTGCCACTGCCGGGACTTACGTCGCCTGGTTGCGTGGAGAAGTTTTGGCGTCCCTGCTGCACCTGCCTTTCAGCGGTTCTGAGTTCGATGAACTGACCACCGCCCTGCGTTGCTGACCGCCCGTTCCAACTAGCACACAGGAAAAGCAGATTTTCCAGTTTCCCGCCCGCCGGAGGTAGCCCTTGTTTCCGCACTCGCCGCGGTCCAATCCGTCGAGGAAATGGCTTTTAGGCGCGGGAACGCCCGCATGCCCTGCGCTTCGCAGTAGAGCGGAGGCGATTCGATAAGCGGGACCGTTTTGAGCAGACATATATGGAACTACGACATCATCAGTTTCCGCCGATAACACCAGGGCATTGCGGGATCAACGTAGATCCCTCTTTGGGTCCAGCAGCCTCGTATCCGTCGTACCATTTTGCAGCGGCAGAAAACCGTGGGACCCGAATGCGGTGCAAGGTACACGGCGGGCCCGGGCGCGCTGGACTGGCCGTGACAACACCAGGTGACGCGCACGCCCACCTTTGCGTACACGCTGATTTGCGCTTCCGTTTAGAATAGAAGCATCCACTACAGCAGGCTCGATGGAGGCCGCATGCACCGATTCATCTACCACAATGACCGTGTGCTTCCCCTGGAAGAGGTGCGACTGTCGCCCGGGCAGGCGGGCCTGATCAACGGTTGGGGAATCTTCAGCACGGTGCGTGTGTTTGACGGCATTCCGTTCGCCCTGGAGCGCC
The DNA here is from genome assembly GCA_036391015.1 of Terriglobales bacterium. Classification (GTDB taxonomy): domain Bacteria; phylum Acidobacteriota; class Terriglobia; order Terriglobales; family Acidobacteriaceae; genus JAIQGF01. Next base: position 8,496 of record DASWAR010000100.1, on the reverse strand, counting down.
ACTACGACCGCCTGGCGCGCGATGCGGGGCGCATCCAGCTTCCGCTGAAGGCCGGCCTGAGCGATGTGCGCAATGCCATGCTGCAGATGCTGCAGGCAAACCGCATCGGCAACGCCTGCGTTCGGATTTATTTCATCTTCAACACCATCGGAATCTGGAAAAGCGCCGAGCCGTTCCCGCAAGTTGATCTGATCATGTACGCCATGGATGTGCCCGAGCGCGTGGGTCCCACCACCCTGTCGGTGCAGGAACACGGGCGCCATGCGGCCCACCCGCTGACCGGAACGAAAGTGACCTCGTGGCTGAACAACGCGTGGATGGTCGAGCAGGCGCACCGGCGCGGCTGCGACGATGCGTTGCTGCTGAATGAACGCGGCGAGGTTTCCGAGTGCACAGCGGCCAATATCTACTGCATCCGGGGTGGCGACGTGGCGACGCCTCCCCTGAGTTCCGGGTGCCTCGCCGGGGTCAGCCGCGCCATATTGATGGAAGAAGGCCCCAGGATTGGGGTGCCGATCACCGAACGGGTGCTGAAGCTGGAAGACTTTTACTACGCCGACGAGGTCTTCATCACTTCAACCACCCGGCACGTACAGCCGATTTCGCACATCGAAAAGCGGGCCATGAAGCAGGCGCCGGGGCCGGTTACGCAAAAACTGGCAAAGCTATTCGAAGAGTACGTGAAAGAGTATTTGGGGAAAGCGGCCGCGGCGGTGAAGTGAAGCAGTTTCTAGTTTCTAGTTGTTCGGAGAACTGTGGTTCGCCAAGCGATGGTGGTAGTCAGATGAATTTCCTTTCCACTCGCGCGGCGAACCGCCGGGCAGCAAAAGCTAACTCGGCTGGCGGGCGACCACCTGGCCCTCGATCAGGAAAAATTGCGCCGAGCACCTGTCGGAGCCGCAGATGATGGGAATGAGCCCGGCAATCTGGCGGCGGGTGATCAATCCCAGGGTGCCGCAAGCCGGGCAGGCCAGGACCGCCCAGTAGGGGTCGTCGGCTTCGCCGACTTCGCCGGCATTTTCCAGCACGAACATGGCGCCGGGGCCCATCTGCTCCGGGATCCACTCGTTCAGGACGTCAATCTCAGCGACCATCCGTCACCTCCACAGAAGATGGCGTTGCTCGTCTACGAAACACGCCGGGCACGCAACCGCCGCGCACCGGAATCAGAGCGGACTGTTTTCCTCTTACGAAAGTGCGAGCCCGCGGTGCGCCGTTTTTGCGCATCATGTTGGGGCTTTAACTCGGCGCGGACTTGCCGCACCGTATCGCTCAGGCAAATGGTGAACATCGGCTGGCGCGAGTTTTTCAGGATGTCGATCACCTGCAGGGGCGAAGTTTCCAGGAACAGGCGCTTGCCGTCGGTGAGCAGGTGGTAATCGGAGGCGGCGCTGACGGTCTCCACCAGACGCTTGCCGAATTCCTTCTGCAGAAAACGAATCACCACGCGGACGCGCTGCAGCGAGAAGCCGCGCCGCCGCAGATCGCAGATCACCGCCACCTCCGCGACGTCGTCCAGCGAGTACAGCCGGCGGTGGCCCTGCTTGAGCGGCACCACCAGGCCGCGCTCGTCCCACCACTGGAGCTGGCGAGCGGTAAGGCCGGTCAGCGCCATGACCTCGTTCGATGTGAACCTCTTCTCCATGCCTCACGCAACCCAAAGCCGAAAAAACATTTGCGACTGAAAATGTTTAAAACATTCTAGGCGTGGGATGTTGAATGTCAAGATGAAACCGACCGGCGGGGTTGACCACAACGGCGCGGATGAATTCAAAACGGAAGAGCCGGAATCAGGCGCGGCCGCCGCCGACGAAATGGACGATCTCGAGGCGGTCGCCTTCGGAGAGAAGCGTGGCGGGCCAGCGGTCGCGGGCGACAATGTCGCGGTTGAGTTCGATGGCAACGCGGTCCGACTTCATGCCGAGTTGTTCGACCAGGGCGGCCAGGGTGAAGCGGTCGGCGGCAAACTCCCGCTCTTCGCCATTGATGAGCAGACGCATGGCTTTGGTGGAGAATATCACCCGTGGTTGCCGGACGGCCTCGCTATAATCGTGCGTCGTACAGGACTCCTGACCATGGCCTACAACGATCTGCGCGAATGGATAGCGGCGCTGGAAAAGGCCGGCGAACTGAAACGGGTGCGCGCCGAAGTGGACCCGATTCTGGAAATCACCGAAATCACCGACCGGGTGAGCAAGAACGCGCTCGGGAACGAAGGCAAGAATCGCACCCGCGAGGGCGCGTGTGCCACGCCGGCGCTGCTGTTTGAGAACGTGAAGGGCTATGCCGGGTCGAAAGTGCTGATCAACCAGTTCGGGTCGGCGCGGCGAATGAACATGGCGCTGGGAGCGGAGTCGTTGGACGAAATCGCCGAGCGGCTGCGGATGCTCATGGACGTGAAGTCGCCGCAGGGGTTGCTGGACAAGATCAAGATGCTCCCGATGCTGGCCGACCTCGGCAAGTTCTTCCCCAAGACGGTGGCGACCGGGCCGTGCAAGGAAGTGATCAAGAAAGACAAGTTTTCGCTGCTCGATTTTCCCATCCTGCAATGCTGGCCGAAGGACGCGGGACGGTTCATCACGCTGCCCTGCGTCATCAGCCGCGACCCGCGCACCGGCAAGCGCAACGTCGGGATGTATCGCATGCAGGTGTACGACGAGCGCACCGCCGGAATGCATTGGCAGCGGCAGAAGGTGGGAGCAGAACATTACCGCGAGGCGATGCGAAGGGCGGCAGCATCGGGGTCGGCGGTCGCCAGTCGCCAGTCGCCAGCCGCGGGCGAAGGCGCCCGCGCCACATCCAGCGTTGACATCATGGCGCGAACTTCCGGTGGCGCGCGTGTGCCCGACGGCGGGCAGCCAAAAGGAAAAATGGAAGTCGCGGTGGCCGTCGGGACGGAGCCCGCACTGACCTTTGCGGCGATCGTGCCGGCGCCGTCCGATGTGGAGGAATTCATGATCGCCGGCTTCCTGCGGGAGAAGCCGGTGGAACTGGTGAAGTGCGAGACGGTGGACCTGGAAGTGCCGGCGACGTCGGAGATTGTGCTGGAGGGATACGTCAATCTTGATGAGCTGCGCAGCGAGGGTCCGTTCGGCGATCACACCGGGTTCTACTCGCTGGAAGATCTCTATCCCGTCTTCCATGTAACCTGCATCACCCACCGGCGTGACCCCATTTACGCGACCACAATTGTCGGCAAGCCGCCGATGGAGGACGCATGGATGGGCAAGGCGGTGGAGCGTATTTTCCTGCCGCTGATGAGGCTGACGATTCCCGAACTGGTGGACGTCAACCTGCCGGTGGAAGGCGTGTTCCACAACCTGATGATCGTGTCCATACGCAAGTCCTACCCGGGACAGGCGCGCAAGGTGATGAACGCAATTTGGTCTCTGGGGCAGGCCATGTTCACCAAGTGCATCGTTGTGGTGGACGAAGATTGCGAGGTGCAGGACCTGCGCGAGGTCGTACTGCGGGCGTTCAACAACATCGATCCGGAGCGCGACATCCAGTTCACGCTGGGTCCGGTGGACTCGCTGGACCACGCGTCGCGGCTGCCGGATTTCGGGTCGAAGATGGGCGTGGATGCCACGCGCAAATGGCGGAGCGAAGGCTTCACCCGGCCCTGGCCGGATGAGATCACCATGGACCCCGCTACCAAGGAAAAGGTTGATCGGATGTGGAAGAGCCTTGGAATTGAAGATTGAAGATTTCAGATTGACGATTGCCGATTGAGCGCCGCTGCTGCACCGCACTTCCTGCCATCCCCTTCCATGTTCCGCGCATCAGTGTTACCTGGAACCACCCAGAGGAGGCTGCGTATGCCATGGAAAACAACGTTGGAGCGCGCCACGGAGGACAAGCGCGAAGGTAAGGCGCCGACGACGCAGGCCGGAGAGTTCGTCCGCGAGGAGATCGAGCACGTCCGGCGGGGCAAGCACGGCGCGCGCAACACCAAGCAGCTAATCGCGATCGGGCTTTCGAAGGCGCGGCGCGCGGGCGTGGACCTGAAGCCGCCGAAAAAAGGGGCGGTGAAGGAAACGACGCGCAAGTCCGCGGAGAGCGCGTATCGCAAGGGGCAGAGTGGGGGAAAGAAGACTTCGCGGAAGCGCTCGCGCGCGGTCGAGGGCGCACTCCAACGTGAGGGCAGCTCGGCGGCATCGCGGAAGAACCTGAGCCGGCAAGCAAAATCAGCGGCACGGAAACGTTCGTCCGCGTCCCGCAGCGCCGCGGCACGGAAGGGCGCGCAGACCAGGCGGCGGGAGAGAAAGGCGGCCTAGACAGGCTTCAGGCTTCAGGCCCAAGACGGACGTTCAGCAGTTGGTGGTAGGGCGGGCGCGTTTTTTGCGCAGAGGGCGGGTGACCTGCGTCTCATGCGCGGTGTCCTGCGTGATGTCAACCAGCGTGGTGTGCTCGAGAAATTCGAGGTAGCCGTTGCGGACCTTGCCCCAGTGGGCGTGGGCCGTGCAGGGCTTTTCCGAAGTGCATTTCCGGTCGCCGCGCAGCAGGCAATGCGGCCAGGTGGAAGGGCCTTCGAAGAGGCTGACGACATCGATGAGGTGAATGGCGTCGGCTGGGCGGAGCAACATGTAGCCGCCACCGGTACCGCGGGTGGCCAAAACCAGCCCGGCGTTGCGCAGCGAGAGCATGATCTTCGCCAGGTACTGCTGGGGCACGCCGGTGGATTGGGACAGGTCGCGGCCGAGGATGGCTTCGCCACGAGAGAGTTGAGCCAGCCGGCTCAGCGCGCGCAGGGCGTATTCGGAGGTGGCGGAGAGCATTCGTGACCTCTTGATACAGAGGTCCTCTTGTACCGGGATGGCACCCGTCCGCGCTGTGACCCACGTCACTTTTTCCTGTGATAGATCGGGACACGACAAAGCGGTGGCTGGCCGGTGTCGCCGGCGCGCCATGCGCACGTCGAAGGCGCCTCAATAGAGGGAGAAATGCGCAGACCATTTCCCTGCATGTGCAATTTCTTGCACATCGGTGGGCCGCATCCCCCCTGGAATCACACCGCAAGCTACTGATATCAAAAGGCATACTCGGCAGTATTTAAATGGTTATTAACCTGCACTGTTTCGAGTGCAGACTTTCATCGCCTGGGTGGGGCAATGCTGGTATCGAAGCTCGTCGACGGCGTGATTATCGTGCAACATGGGGCCTCTCGTCGCGCGTTTCGGCCCAAGTTCGTGCATCGGCTTTTGCTCGCCTGGGTCTTCCGAAACTTCATTTCGCTGCCCGTGTCGGTGTTAGCGAAATGGCAGAAGACGCTGATCGCCGCGGTCATGGCTGAAGCCCTCTTCATCCCGGTTCCAACTGAAGACTCGGCTGCAATCATCGGCACGGTGGAGAGTGCCACCACTCCAACGGTCAAAGGGAAGCCCGCCGCACCCAGCGCCGATTGGGAGTACTTGAGGCGCCGCGCAGTCGGCAACCGCCTGTCAGCCTGAGCCCCTCTTTCGCAATCCTGATGATTTTGCGACACGGCTACATCGCGCCGGGTTCACAGCACAGGCGTTACTCTCGAGTCGGAATCTCTACCCACTCCCCGTACCCGAAGCCGCAGCAAAACACACGCGCCAAAGCTGTAGCGAGTCCGAAAGTAGGCTCAGGAACTTCCCTCGCGACGCCTTGACCAGTCACATGACACGTAATCAGGAGCCAGCTAGCGGGCGCCGCTTGCAGATAATTAGGCAGTTCCACTTTCTTTCTGCGAACTGTTGCGACGATGTCCTCCGCTGACGCGCGTTCGACATCGGAGACTATAGACGGCGCCCACAGGCCGCCAAGCCTCGGGTTCGTGTTGCCAATAAACGCCCATGTCACTCCCGGTAGTGGATCCCTGAGTGCCAAGGGTTGACTCTCCGGAACAGGTCAGGGTTCTGGTCGTAGCCTCGCGCACGGCAGGTCTTGGCAGACGAGCAGCCGGACTCGAACTCGTTGAGCAGGTGCAGGTCAATCTCCGCCACACGAGTAGCAAGCGGGTCCTGCTTTGGCCTGCTGATATGTCTCAGCGAGGGAGTGACGCTGGCTGGGTCCTATTGCGATTATTTCCTGCAAACTACTGAGGAAAGCTTTGGGGACCCTAGACAAAAGGTCAGGCGCGTTTCATGGCCTCGAGCACGCGTGCAGGAGTCATGGGCAACTGCAGCACCCGCGCACCCACGGCGTCAAAAATCGCGTTGGCGATGACGGCGCCCATGGTGATGATCGCCGGTTCTCCACAGCCCTGCGGCGGCACCTCGGGGTTCTCGACCAGGATGGTCTCGATCTGCGGCAGCCATGTGAAGCGCGGGATCTCGTAGCTGGCGAAATTGCGATCCAGTATCTTGCCGTCTTGGAACCGGACTTCCTCGGTGAGCGCGTAGCCCAGGCCCATGGTGATGCAGCCTTCCATTTGCTGGCGCGAGCCGTCGGGGTTGACGATCACACCTTCATCCTGGGCGCAAACCACGCGCTTCACCTGGACGCGCCCTGTGCTCTTGTCGACGTCCACCTGGGCCATGGTGGCGACATAGGATCCGGAGTCGATGCCGCACGCCACCCCCACGCCGTGACCGCTGGGCGTGCGCGCAGGCTTCCAGTCGAACTGTTTTGCGGCTGCTTCCAGAACACGCCGCATGCGCTTGTCGGCGAGGTGGGTCCGGCGGAACTCCACGGGATCCATCCTGAGCTTCCACGCCAGGATGTCGATCTGCGACTCCCGGGCAAAGGTATTAGTGTTGGCGGAAGGCGCGCGCCACGGGCCAACCCCAAAGGGATGCATATCCGCAGGATTGCCCCCCTGCCAACCACCAGCGGAAGTCGTCCGCTGGTGGGGGATCTCATAAAACTGGCGCGCTCCGCGGTCGCCGGCGGCGAAAACATCGAACTGCCACAGCACCAGTTTTCCAGCGCCATCGACACCGGAGCGGACCTTGACAACGGCCGCGGGCCGGAAGGTATCGTAGAAAAATTCCTCCGCACGCCCCCACACCACCTGCACGGGTTTCCCCACCAATTGAGCGAGGCGTGCCGCCTCGGCTGCCTGCCTCGCGGAAGACTTTCCACCAAAACCGCCGCCCAGGTACGGAGTGATGATCCGGACATTCTGTGGCGGGAAGCCGAGTGCCTGCGCTACCTGCTGTTTCACTGGGAAAGGTGTCTGCGTGCTAGCCCAGACTGTCGCTTTGCCGTTTTCGATCTGCGCCGTCGCGGAGTGGGTCTCCAAGGCCGCGTGGGCAACGTAGCTGTTCAGGTAAGTCTGCTCCACGAGCGTGGTGGCGGCTTTTTCGCCGTCCGCGAGGCTGCCGCTTTCGTGCACCACGCGGGGCTGCGGCGCATGCTGGAGGAGGTGTGCGAAGATCGTCTTTTCATCCGGGCCCGGGTGGGGCCGGTCGAAGCTTGCTTGGACGAGTGCAAGCGCCTTGTCGGCCACATCGCGACGTTCGTGCAACACGGCGATGAGGTCGTGGTCGCGGACTACGCGCACGCCGGGCAGCTTCTCCGCCGTCGTGGTGTCTGCATCCTTCATGGACGAGCCATGCGCCGGGGGGCGCACCAGGCGCGCATGCAGCATGCCGGGTAGCGCGATGTCGCCGGCGTAGCGGGCCTTGCCGGTTACTTTTTCCAGCGTGTCTTTGCGCGCTGGCGATTGCCCGATCACCGTGGCCATGGTGGCCAGCTTGATCGGCACTTTCTCGATGTGCCGCTCGATTCGCTGGCCCTTTACCAATTGGCCGTAGGAAATGTGCCTGCCCTGCTGCGGATCGGTGACGATCCCGTCCTTGACCTGCAACCGCTCGACCGGCGCTTCCAGTTGCTCGGCCGCCATCTGCAGCAACACGGCTCGGGCTTCGGCGCCGGCAGACCTCAGGACGGGCCCGAACTGCCGCACCGAAAGCGATCCGAAGGTGCCCATATCCCAGGGGCACTGGTCGGTGTCGCCCATGATCATGTCGACGGAGTCCAAGCACACATCGAGTTCATCGGCCAGCAATTGCGCCAGCGAAGTCATGATCCCCTGGCCCATCTCGATCTTCCCCACCAGGCAAGTGACGCGCCCATCAGGAGCAATCCGAAGGTAGGCGTTGAAATCGGTCGGGTAGCCCGGGCGGGCGGGCGCGCGCTGCGCTTCCTGCAGGGCAGAGAGGGGGTCGATCATGCAGAAGACAAACAACCCTGAACCGAGCGCGAGGAACTCGCGACGGCTCAGGTCCGGAGGATCGGCCGTCTCGACACCGGCCTGCAGATGACGATCGTCCTTCATGACGCGCCCCCTTTCATGGCGGCCGCGGCTTCCTGGATGGCATCCACAATGCGGTTGTACGCGCCGCAGCGGCAGAGGTTGTCGTCCATGCCCTGGAGAATCTCGGCGCGCGTGGGCCGCGCTGTACGCAGCAGCAGTGCATAGGCGTTCAGGACCATTCCAGGCGTACAGTAACCGCACTGAAAGGCGTGATGCTTGGCGAATGACACTTGCAGGGGGTGCAGGGTGTCGCCGGCGCCGAGCCCTTC
>DASWAR010000099.1:0-10037 GCA_036391015.1 Terriglobales bacterium | reverse complement strand
CCGACAACCCGTCCTGCGGCGGCGGTGCAGGCGGCATTACGTTGGCTTGCCTCAACGAAGCTGGGTGTCATATTGCCCTGAGCTTCACCACCGTCTCTGGGAACTCCTGCTATGGTGTCCAACCTGGCGCGGGAATCCCCTGCCCTGGCGGGATCTCGTCAGTTTTTGCGAGCGACAACGGTGCCGGGAAGTTCGCCGTGAAGAATGTCATCTTGGCAAACAACAGCGCAGGCGGAAATTGCGCCCCTGTGTTCGCCCTCTTCGTCTCTGACGGCTATAACCTCTCTGACGACGCGACCTGCGCCAGCGTCTTTACCCAGACCGGCGACCTGAACAACACTCCGGCGGGGCTCGATCCTGGCGGCTTGAAGAATAATGGTGGCCCCACACAAACTATCGCTCTGCTGGCCACCAGTCCTGCTGTGAATGCCATTCCCCTGAGCGCCTGCACCGATGCAAGCGGAATTCCGGTTACCACCGACCAGCGGGGTGTTCACCGGCCGCAAGGAAGTGGCTGCGACGTCGGTGCCTATGAATATTTCCAATCTCGCTATGTGGATCAAGCCGTGCAAACTCTTCTTCTGATCGACGCGGTGCAGTCGTCGCCTCTTCCGCAGATCGTGCAGCAGCCGTTGAATGCGCCCCTCCAAGCTGCCGTCGATTCGCTGAATCAGGGCAATGTCCAAGCCGCCTCGGGCCAGCTTGGAGCCTTCGTCATTATGGTCCATGTGAGAGGGGTGGCTGGCGGGCTCAGCCAGGACGAGGCCGACGCGTGGACAGGCTCAGCAACAGCGATCATTCAAAGCCTCGGAAACTGATCGGTCCCTGAAGTTACTCGGGGGAAGCGGCCCTGGCACCGCGGCCAGGGCCGTTGTCGCGCTCACGCGCAACATCTAGGCAAACTACTCTTAAACCCATCGGGCAAAACGGACGATCTGGCGAAAGGGGGATGAATTCTGGAGCGGGGTACGGGAGTTGAACCCGTTTCACAGGCTTGGGAAGCCTGGGCACGACCGATATACCAACCCCGCTCTTGCAACGCTCATTCGTTTGTCAGGTCCCTCGTCGGCCCTGCGGGCCTCGCTCGGGATTTCGCCAGCGGGCTCAGACGCCCGCTAAGCGGCTCAACCTGGGCACGACCGATATACCAACCCCGCTCGCGTGCGTAGTGTAGCAAAGGGAGGCCGCGCGCCCAAGTTCTCTTGCCGCCGTTCGGCGCCTACGACGCAGGTTGCAGCTTGAACTTGCGGCTGGCGGATTGGCCGCGGTGGCTGGCCTGAATGAGCAGCGCGGTGGCGCTGAGGTCCAGATCCATGAGGGCGAGGTGCACGTCGGCAACTCCTTCAGCGTTGGTGGTCGCATAGACGTAGCTGGCGTGGGTCTTGCCGGAGGTGATGCGGCAGCTTACCTGGGCGCCGGTGGCGGGACCGTCTTCATCGCCAATCTGCACGCCGATGGTGACCACGCCATCGCCGGCGCCGGCCACCGGCGGCCGACATTCCACCGAGAGGCCTTTTCCGATCAATTTGCCGGCCGGAGTCAAGCTTAATCCCGGATCCACCGGCTTGCTGGCTACGGCGGCGGCAAACTGGGCAGCGAGATCGTCCATCCGGACCGTAGCAGGTGCGGCAGCCACCGCCTCCGGCATCGTTTCCGGTTCGACGATCATGGCAGCGGGCTCCTCCGTCGTTTCCGGTTCGGCGATCGCGGCAGCGGGCGCCTCCGTACTTTCCGGTTCGACGATCGCGGCAGCGGGCTCCTCGAGTTGCGAGTCAGCGCCGGCGGCCGCCACTTCCGGTACGGCGAATTCGGCAATGTGCGCCGCGGCTGCGGGCGGTAGCTCTTCCGCTTGCGCATGCTCGGGGCGCTCCCCAAGTTCAGCTTCGATTCTGCCTTCGCGGACGGCGGCCACGAAGTGCTTGTGCTGATCCTTGAGCATTTCGTGCATGTATTCTTCGGAGAAGCCGGGCTGTTTGGTTTGTTCTGCGTAGGAACTGGTGCGTTTGCCGATACACCGGCCTTTCAGGAATACCAGCGTCTGCAGCACGAGTTCGTGCAGTCGCGCCTCGCTCTGCACGTGGTACACGGTGTCGGCGAACTTGACGTCGGTGTTGAAGCCGAAGATCACGAACCCACCTTAGCAAAATCCGGGAGCTGAACTGCCGCTGATTTTCGGCCTTCCGGCACCGCTGGAACGCCGCACTGAACCCGCTTGCAATGGCTGCAAACCCGCTTCCCACGGCCCTGCCAAGCGTGCTTGACACTGCACAGCAACGAAATCTATATTCGATGGTTTACCCAGTGCTTGGGCGCGAATTATATACAGCTCCCCTATGCCGGACAACTACTTTGCCCGCTACTTGCCGCTGCTGATTCAGGTGGGAGCCGCTTTGGCACTGGCGGGCGCGATGGTGATCCTCTCCACCTTCGTCGGCAAGCATCGCTACAACCGCGCCAAGATGTCGCCCTATGAATGCGGCATGACCCCGGTGGGCGACGCCCGCGAACGCTTCTCGGTGAAGTTCTACCTGGTGGCGATGCTGTTCATCCTGTTCGACGTGGAAGCGGTCTTCCTCTATCCCTGGGCGGTGCTGCTGCGGGAGCTGAAGATGTTCGGCTTCTGGGAGATGCTGGTGTACATCGGCATCGTGCTGGTGGGGCTTTTCTACGTGTGGAACAAGGGCGTGCTGGACTGGTCAGGCGCTGAGCGCATCAGCGCGCGGGCGGGGAGCACTCCCGCCCTGATGGCCGAACCGGTTGAGTTGGTCGGCGCCGCACCGTCGAAGGGGAGCAGATCCTGAACATGCCGCTAGCGCCCGCCATCACTGACGTGAGCCAATTGCAGGACCGGCCGGAGCTGGCGCGGATGCTGGCCTGGCGCGCGGATGCCGTGGAAGGAGCGAAGTTCGACCGCGGCGAGCTCAGCATTTACATCCGGCGCGACGCCATTCGCGAGGCCTGCGCTATCCTGCGCGACGATCCCGAGCTGCAGTTCAATTTCCTTGCCGATCTCACCTGCGTGGACTGGTATCCGTCGGATCCGCGCTTCGAAGTCGTCTATCACCTGTTTTCGATCCCGAAAAAATTCCGGGTGCGCCTGAAGGTCAAATTGGGCGGCGACGATCCGTCGGTACCCTCGATCACCTCGGTTTGGCCGGCCGCGAACTACTTCGAGCGCGAAGTTTTCGACCTGTTTGGCATCCGCTTCGAGGGCCACCCCTACCTGCGGCGCATCATGATGCCGGAAAACTGGGAAGGCCACCCGTTGCGCAAGGACTATCCCGTCGAGGGCTACCGCTGATGGGCCACCTTCCGCACATCGCCTCGCTGGAGGAAACCAGCGACCGGACCATGATCCTGAACATGGGCCCGCAGCACCCCTCCACGCATGGCGTGCTGCGGCTGGTGCTGGAAATCGATGGCGAGAACGTGGTCCGCATGATGCCCGATATCGGCTACCTGCATACCGGCATCGAGAAAACCTACGAAGCCAAGTTCTACCAGCAATGCGTGCCGCTGGCCGACCGCATGGATTACCTGGCGCCGTTCAGCAACGAGCTCGGGTTCGTGCTCGCGGCGGAGAAGCTGCTGGGCATCGAGGCGCCGCCGCGCGCGCAGTGGATCCGCGTGCTGATGAACGAGCTGACGCGGTTGAACTCGCACCTGGTGTGGCTGGGCACGCACGCCATGGATATCGGCGCGCTCTCCATGATGCTGTATTGCTTCCGCGAGCGCGAGGACATCCTGCGGCTGTTCGAGGCGCTGGCCGGGCAGCGCATGTTCGATTCCTACTTCCGCGTGGGCGGGCTCAGCATGGAGCCGCCCATCGGCTTCTTCGACCGGGTGAAACATTTTGCCGATCGCTTCCCTTCCAAAGTGGATGAATACGAAGACCTGTTGACCGGCAATCCCATCTGGGTGGGGCGGACCAAGGGCATCGCGCACATGCGGGCCGAGGACGCGATCGCGCTCGGCGCCAGCGGCCCGACGCTGCGCGCCAGCGGCGTGGATCTTGACCTGCGCCGCGATGCTCCCTACTCCGGCTACGAGAAATTCCAATTCAAGGTGCCGGTTTCCCGCGATGGCGACGTGTTCGCGCGCTACATATGCCGCGTGCAGGAGATGCGCGAGTCAACCGGAATCATCCAGCAATGCCTGGCGGGCGTGCCCGAGGGGCCGATCAAGGCGGATGCGCCCAAGGTGGTGCTGCCTGATCGCGAAAAAATGAAAACGCAGATGGAAGCCCTGATCTATCACTTCAAGATCATCACCGAGGGCTTCACGGTTCCGCCGGGCGAGGTGTACTTGGCGACGGAATCGCCGCGCGGCGAGTTGGGTTTCTACATGGTCAGCGACGGCACGCCGAAACCGTATCGCGTGCACGTGCGCGCGCCGTCGTTCGCGAATCTGCAAACGCTGCCGAAAATGTGCGAAGGACGCTTGATTGCAGACGTGGTGGCGGCGATCGGGAGCATTGATATCGTGCTCGGAGACGTGGACAGGTAGATGGTCGTATCGGAACAACTCGATCAATTTTTCACGACGAAGATGCGCGAGTATCCGACTCGTCGGTCCTTTCTCGTTCCGATGTTGCTGTACACGCAAGACGAGGTGGGATTCTTATCCGATGAAGCGATCTCTTACATTGCGCAGAAGGTTGATCTGAGCGAGCTCGAGGTCCGCAACGTGATCAGTTACTACTCGATGCTGATTACCAGGCCTCGCGGCAGGTACAACGTGCAGGTGTGCCGCAATATCTGCTGCATGCTGCGCGGGTCGGACGAGATCAGCGCGCACGTCAAGCAGCGCCTCGGCATTTCGCACAAGGGCACCACGGCGGACGGAATGTTCTCGTTCGAAGAAGTGGAGTGCATCGGCGCGTGCAGTTGGGCGCCGGCCATGCAGGTGAACTACGACTTTCATGAGAAGCTCACGCCGGAGAAGGTGGACGTAATCTTGGAACAGTACCGAAGCAAGCCGAATTTGTAATTTGCAATTTGCAATTACAAATTACCGATTACAAATTACAAATGCCAGATTTGGTTTCCCATCCCGACGAAGTACGCGTGGTGTCGCAGCGCTTCGGGCAAGGTGCGGCCGACATTGACCGCTACATCGAGCTCGACGGCTACAAGGCGCTGCAGAAGGCGCTCGCGCTCGGCGCGGACGGGATCATCAACGAGGTCAAGGCGTCGAACCTGCGCGGGCGCGGCGGCGCCGGATTTCCCACCGGGATGAAATGGTCGTTCGTTCCCAAAGAATCGCCAAAACCCAAGTACGTCCTCTGCAACGGCGACGAAAGCGAGCCCGGCACCTGCAAGGACCGGCTGATCCTGGAGCACGATCCGCACTCGGTCATCGAAGGCGTGGTGATTGCGGGCCTCTCGATTCGGGCGAAGGTCGGATTCATCTACATCCGCGGCGAATACCGCTACCTGGTCAACATCATGCGCAAGGCCATTGCCGACGCCTACGCGCGCGGCTGTCTCGGCAGAAACATTTTCGGCAGCGGCGTGGATTTCGACGTGTACTGGCACACCGGCGCCGGCTCGTACGAGGTCGGCGAAGAATCGGCGCTGATGGAATCGCTGGAAGGCAAGCGCGGGGTTCCGCGCATCCGCCCGCCGTTCCCGGCGGTGGTGGGACTCTGGGGCGGGCCGACCATCATTAATAATGTCGAGACCCTGGCCAGCGTGCCGCACATCATTCACGGCGGCGGTCAACGATTTGCCGACCTGGGCACGCCCAAGAACGGCGGCACGCGCCTGTTCTGCCTCAGCGGGCATGTCAACAAACCCGGGGTATACGAGCTTCCGCTCGGCTACAACCTGCGCAAGATGATTGACGAGGTCGGCGGCGGTATTTGGCGTGGCCGCAAGGTAAAGGCGGTTACGCCCGGCGGATCGTCCACCCCGGTGCTCAAGGCCGACGAGATTGATGTCGGCATGGATTTCGACCAGCTCATGAAGGCTGGTTCCATGCTCGGCTCCGGCGGCGTGGTCGTGCTTGACGATCAGACCTGCATGGTGAAGTACGCGCAGCGCATCATGATGTTCTACCAGCACGAGAGTTGCGGTTGGTGCATCCCGTGCCGCGAGGGCACCGACTGGCTGAAGAAAACGCTGAACCGCTTTCACGCCGGCGGCGGAGTGAAGAAGGACATCGACAACATTCAGTACCTGGCGGAAAACATGCTTGGCCGCACCTTCTGCCCGCTGGGCGACGCCGCGGCCATGCCGATCATTTCCATCGTCAAGAAGTATCGCGAAGAGTTTGAGGCGCACCTGGAAGGACGGCCGTGCCCGTACGAGGCGGCGAGCGTGCAGCAGTTACCGGTGCTGGCGTAAAGGAATTTCAGATTGACGATTTCAGATTGAAGATTGCCGGAGCGCGTTATGCCAATCTGCAATCTTCAATCGTCAATCTTCAATAGGTTTAAATGGCTGACGTAAACATCACGGTTGACGGCAAGAAGATCACGGCGCCGGCGGGGACGCTGCTGATCGAGGCCTGCAAGTCGGCGGGCATCGAGATCCCCTCGTTCTGTTATTACCCGGGGCTGTCGCTGCAGGGCGCATGCCGCATGTGCCTGGTGAAGATCGAGAAGATGCCCAAGCTGCAGACGGCGTGCACCACGGTGATCAGCGAGGGCATGGCGGTCAGCAGCGAGAACGACGAGGTGCGGCAGGCGCGCAAGGCCATGCTGGAATTCGTGCTCCAGAACCATCCGCTGGATTGCCCGGTGTGCGATGCCGGCGGCGAGTGCGAACTGCAGGACATGACGTTCACCTACGGCTCCGCCGAATCCAAGCTGATTGACATCAAGAACCATCGCGACGAGCAGCAGTGGTCGCCGGTGGTGTATTTCGACCGGCCGCGCTGCATCATGTGCTACCGCTGCGTGCGCGTCTGCGGCGAAGGCATGGACGTGTGGGCGCTGGGCATCCAGAACCGCGGCTCGGCGCAGGTGATCGCACCCAATAAGCAAGATTACCTGTGGTGCGAAGAGTGCGGCATGTGCATTGACATCTGCCCCGTGGGCGCGCTTACCAGCGGCGCCTACCGCTACAAGACGCGCCCCTGGGAGATGCACCACGTCGGCACCATGTGCACCCACTGCGGCGATGGCTGCAAGACCACCCTCGGCGTGCGGCGCGCCGACACCGGCATGGACATCGTGCGCGGCGACAATCGCGACAAGAGCGGCATCAACGGCGATTTCCTGTGCATCAAGGGCCGCTACGCCTTCGATTTTACGGACGACCGGCGCCGCCTCAAGCAACCCATGATCCGCCGCGAGGGCAAGCTCCAGCCCGCGACCTGGGAAGAAGCGATCGACCTGATTGGCGAACAATTCAAGCAGATCAAGGACGCCGACGGCGGGCAGGCGTTCGGCGTGATCGGCTCCAATCGCACCACCAACGAAGAGAATTACCTGCTGCAGAAGTTCGCGCGCACCGTGCTGGGCACCAACAACATTGACCACCACCGTACCGCCGATTACCCCGGGTTCGTCTCGGCACTCGCAGGACAAGATAAGACCGCCAGCATGCGCGACGTTTCCACCGCGCCGGCCATCCTGGTGATCGGCAACAACCCGACCGACCAGCATCCCCTGCTGGCGTGGCAGATTCGCAACAATGTTCGCCTGCATCGCGCGCGCTTGTACGTTGTGAATGCCACCCCCATCAAGCTGCGCCGCCAGGCGGCGATCTTCGCGCAGATTTCCGAAGATAACGGCGAGAGCGGGTTCGCGCATTTCCTCGCCGGAAACGAGGCCGCGCCTGCGGGCTTGGCCGCCGGCGAGACCTCAGCCGAGATTTTGACGCAACTGCGCGACAAACTTCGCGGGGAGCAGCAACTGGTGGTGGCCTTCGGCTCGGAATTGCGGGCCGACGGCATCGCTGAACTGGTGCGCGCGCTGCCGCAGGCGAAGTTCATCTGCCTGGGCGACTATGCCAACTCGCGCGGCGCTGCCGACATGGGCCTGTATCCCGACCTGTTGCCCGGTTACGTGCCGGTCGCGAACGCGTCGGCGCCGAACCAGCCCGGGCTTAACCTGCGCGAGATGTTCGAAGGCGCGAGCGACGGACGCATCAAGGCGCTGTACATCGTCGGCTCGAACCCGGTGGCGCGCTACGGAATTGACGCCTTCGTCCTGTCAAAACCGTTCGTGGTGGTGCAGGACATGTTCCTGACCGAGACCGCGTTGCCGGCCGACGTGGTTCTTCCGGCAGCCTGCGCCTACGAAAAATCCGGAACGTTTACCAACACCTGCGGCGATCTGCAGATGTTGCGCAAGGCCGGCGAGGTGGAGGGCGCCAAGTCGGATTTCGAAATCATCGTGCGCATCGCCGGCAAGATCGGCTACGACATCCGGCAGTTGGTGCCCTTCGGGCGCCCGCTGCGCGCCGACATGGGACAATCACGCGGCGCTCAATCCGGCGAGGCCGACCGCCACGCGGTGTGGCTGGAGCGTCACGGGCTGGAGCCGAAATTGAGCCCGTTCGACCCGCTGGCCATGCTCGACGAAATTCAGCGCCTCGTCCCCGGCTACGACGTCTCGCGCTTGAACCTGATGGCGGGAAACGATGAGCACACCCGCATCGTGGCGGCGAGCAACCTTCCGAGCAATCCCGAGCTGATCGTGCCCTCCGAGGACACGCTGTTTACCTCGGGAACGCTCGGACGATATTCGAAGACGCTGAATGCCGTGGTCGAAAACGAGCGCAAGCAGCCCGAGGATGAAGAGGATAAGGAATTGGCGGTTTAGGTTTTCGGTTTTCGGTTTTCGGTTTTCAGTTTTCAGTTTTCGGTTTTCAGTAGTCGGTAGTCGGTGTGAGTAGCTGAAAGCTAAGAGCTAATAGCTAAAAGCTTATATGCCATCTGGCAATCTCAGTCTCGGTACGTTTGTCCTGATCTCCGTGATCAAAGTCGTGATCGCGATGATCGGACTTTTGACCGTGGTGGCCTACACCGTGTGGCTGGAACGCAAGCTGGTGGGCCACATCCAGAACCGCTGGGGACCATCGCGCGTGGGCCCGTTCGGGCTGCTGCAACCGCTCGCCGACGGCTTAAAGTTTATCTTTAAGGAAGACCTCACACCTCCTTATGTCCACAGGTTCTTATACCTGCTGGCGCCGATCCTGTCGCTGACCCTGGCGCTGACCTCGATAGCGGTCATCCCCATCGGCGGCTGGATCGTGGTGAACGGCGCCGGCATCCCGCTGCAAATCACCGATGTCAACGTCGCGCTGCTGATCATCCTCGGCATCACTTCGATGGGGGTATACGGCGTAGCGCTGGCGGGGTGGTCGTCGAACAGCAAGTATTCCCTGCTGGGTTCGCTGCGCGCCAGCGCACAAATGGTCAGCTACGAGGTTGCGCTCGGGCTGTCGCTGGTCGGAGTGCTGATACTCTCCGGGACCTTCAGCCTGCGCGGAATCGTGGAACGCCAGTTCGGCGGATTCTGGAACTGGAATATTTTCGGCGGCGGGTCGTTTCCACAGATATTCGCTTTCTTCATTTATCTGTGCGCCGCGTACGCCGAAACCAATCGCATCCCATTCGATCTGCCGGAAGCTGAGACCGAACTGGTGGCCGGCTATCACACCGAGTACAGCTCGATGAAGTTCGCCATGTTCTTCATGGCGGAATACGCCAACATGGTGACGGTCGCCTGCCTGGCGAGCCTGCTGTTCCTCGGGGGATGGAGCGGGCCGGTCTTCGGTCCACCACTATTGCGGGCGCTGCTGCCGGTATTCTGGTTTTTCCTGCGCGTCGTGTTCTTTCTGTTTGTTTATATCTGGGTGCGCGGAACGCTGCCGCGTTTCCGCTATGACCAGTTGATGGCGTTCAGTTGGAAATTCCTGCTGCCGCTGTCGATCGCCAATGTGGTCGTCACTAGCCTGGTGGTGGCATTGCGCTCGTAGTCGCAGCCGTCATGGTTTTGGTTTTTACTCAGGTACTTAGGTACTAAGGTACTCGGTACTAACAACATGCTTCATCTCGCCCTATTCGCGTTCTTCGGCACCATC
>DASWAR010000098.1:0-14588 GCA_036391015.1 Terriglobales bacterium | reverse complement strand
CAGAAGGGGCACGAGAAGGCCACTTCGTCACGCCCCAAAGTGCTCCTCAACTCCTCCGGCTTCCACTGTATCCTCACCCGCTTTCCACAGTGCGGGAGCGGACAATTCGTGAGCAGACTTGCGACTTTTGCCAGACGCTGCACCAGTTTTTCCTCAAAGCTGCTTCGCCAATAACGCCTGAATAGCGCCTATTCGCGTCGGGCCAGGAAACCGCATTCGCCTTCGCCCCGGTGCGCCATACTTCGCTCTTTCACCCCCCTTGGGCAAGTATGTCGCGTGATTCCCGCCACTATTGTGTACCCGACGTCAGGAAAATCGCCGGCAGGTTCGATTTCTGGATGAGCGCGTTCAGCGCGGGCACGTCGGTGTTCAGAATCTGCTTCCATTGCGCCAGCGCGGCGTCGAGCTGCTTGCTGAGTTCGTCGAATACGGCGTGACTCTGCTGCGTGGGGGCGGAGTCGGCGCTTTCGACGGTCTGCTGCAAGATCAGCAGCTTGTTGTTGACCCGGACCGGATAGTTCAGCGGGTCTTCGCTGGCCTTTGATTTGGTCTGCGCGATCTGCTCCTCCACGGGCGTGAACTTCTTTTCCAGCGCCTCGGCTGCGGCGAGCAAATCTTTTGCGCGAGCGTCTTTTTCGTAGCGCTCTTTCAGCTCCGCCAATTGCGTCCGCAGGTCGCGCATCTGGTTGACCGCGCCGTTGGCCTGGCCGGTGCGGCGCGCGATCTCGGTGGCCAGTTCAAACTGTTTCGCCAGATCGGCCGCCGTGGCCTGCACGCGCGGATCGGGCCTGACTTCAAGCGCCACGGAGTACGGCTTGTCTGCGACCGTAAGCCGCGCCGTGTACGTGCCGGGAATTGCGAGCGGACCGCGCGGACGGCCGCCCCACTGCGCCAGTCCGGGCACGTTGGCGGGAGCCGCGTAACGCAGGTCCCAGGAGAAGCGATTCATGCCGGCCTTGACCGGCAGCTTGGGCGAAGCGGGGGGCGTGAACTCCTCGAACTCGCTTTCGGTTTCGGCGGCCTGGCGCTTCTTCTTCTCCTCCTGGCTGGAATACTTGCGCACCAGCTTGCCTTGCGCATCGAGGATTTCCAGCGTTACCTCGCCCTGCGGCGCGGACTTCAGGAAGTAATCGAGCACGACCGGCCCGGGCGGGTTCTGGCCCACGGGCGCCTGCGAGGGAATCTGGAAGCCGCGGCCGCGCAGACGAAACGCCGGAGCGGGCTTGTAGAGGTACACGTCGGCATTGGCTGCGGACGCGAGTTCACGAAGCGGCGCAACATCGTCCAGGCTCCAGAAGGCGCGGCCGTGGGTGGCGATCACCAAATCGTTGTTCTTGACGACCAGGTCGTGAATCGGGACGTTCGGCAGGTTGAGCTTGAGCGGTTGCCAGCGCGACCCATCGTCCCACGATATAAATACGCCGCTCTCGGTGCCGGCGTAGAGCATGTTCTTGTTGACCGGATCCTGGCGAACGGCGCGGACGAAAGACCCGTTGGGAATGCCGCTGACGATCTTGGTCCAGGTCTTGCCGAAGTCGTGGGTGGCGAAGACGTAGGGCGCGAGGTCGTCCATGCGGTGGCGGTCCACCGCGACATAGGCGGTGGCGGCGTCGGTGGGCGAGGCGTCAATCAGGCTCACCGTGCCCCACTCGGGCAGGTCTTTGGGCGTGACGTTCTGCCAGTTGCCGCCGTTGTCGCGGGTGAGATGGAGGAGTCCGTCGTCGCTGCCGGCCCAGATGACGCCCTTCTGCACCGGCGATTCGGCGACGGCAAAGATGGTGTCGTAATACTCCACGCTAGTGTTGTCCTTGGTGATGGGGCCGCCGGAGGGGCCTTGCCTGGTCTTGTCGTTGCGCGTGAGGTCGGGGCTGATCGCCGTCCAACTGCGGCCCATGTTAGTGCTGTGGAAGAGCACGTTGGCGGCATGGTAGAGCACGTTGGGATCGTGCGGCGAGAGCGCGATGGGCGCGGTCCACTGGAAGCGGTACTTCAGTTGCGCCGCGCCCCAGCCCATGGGATTGTCGGGCCAGGGATTCACGTCCTGCAATTCACCGCTGGCCTTGTTGTAGCGCGTGATCAGGCCGTCGTAGGAGCCGGCAAAGACGATATTGGGATCGGGCGGGTAGGGAATAACGAAGCCGGCCTCGCCGCCGCCGACGGAATACCAGTCTTCGCGATCTATCGTGCCACGATCTGTCGAGCTGGCGATGGCGACGGTGGAATTGTCCTGCTGCGCGCCGTAGACGTAGTAGCGGAAGCGGTTGTCGGTGGCAACGTGGTAGAACTGCGCCGTCGGCTGGTTATTGAGCGTGCTCCAGGTTTTTCCGCCATCGGTGGTGACGGTGGCGCCGCCGTCATTGCCCTCGATCATGCGCTGCGGGTTGTCGGGATCGATCCACAGTCCGTGCGTGTCGCCGTGGGGCGCGCGGATTTGCGTCCAGGTTTTTCCGGCGTCGCTGGAGCGGAACATGCCGACGTTGAGCATGTAGACGGCGTCGGCGTTTTTCGGGTCGGCGAAAATGTGGCCGTAGTACCAGGAGCGCTGCGTGAAACGCGCATCGCCCGAGACCTTGGTCCAGTTCTCGCCGCCGTTGTCGGAACGATAGATGCCACCCTGCTCGGCCTCGATGACGGCGTAAATGCGATCGGAGTTCGCGCCCGACACGGCGACGCCGATGCGCCCCAAAACGCCCTTCGGCAGCCCGTTTCCGGTGAGCTGCTTCCAGGTTGTGCCGCCGTCGCTGGAGCGATACAGGCCGCTGCCCGGGCCGCCGCTGACCAACTCCCAGGGCGAGCGGCGGGCTTCGTACATGGCGGCAAAAATCAGATTGGGATTGCTGGGATCGAAGGCGAGGTCAATCGCGCCGGTTTTGTCATCCTTATATAAGACCTTCTGCCAGGTGGCGCCGCCGTCGGTGGTACGAAAGACGCCGCGCTCCGCGTTGGGACCAAAGGCGTGTCCGAGGGCGGCGACAAAGACGATGTTGGGATTGTGTGGATCGACAAAGATGCGGCCGATCTGGCGCGTGTCTTCAAGGCCCACGTGCTGCCAGGTGCGGCCACTGTCGAGCGACTTCCAAACGCCGTTGCCGTAAGTGATGTCGCCGCGAATGCAGGCTTCGCCGGTGCCGACGTACACCACGCTTGGATTCGAGGGCGCGACCGCGATTGCGCCCACCGACCAGAATGGTTCCTTGTCGGACATCGGCTGCCAGCTCGCGCCGCCATCGGTGGTCTTCCACACGCCGCCGGCGACCGCGCCGAAGTAGTAAGTGTTCGGCTGGCCGGAAACGCCGGTGACCGCCAGCACGCGCCCGCCGCGGTAGGGGCCGATGAGCCGCCATTTCATGCCGTCGTAAAGGGTTTCGCTGAACTGCGGCTGCGGGGCTTGCGCCTTCGCCGGCGCGGCGTTCGGTGCGGGCGCTTTTTTCTGGCGTTGCGCGAGCGCGGGTGCGGCGATGATGGCGACGGCGAAGAACATCGCGACTAGCTTCTTCATGAGAGCTTCTCCTCCGAGGGGCAAAAAAGAAGCGCGATTATAGCAGTGCACGATGTAGGCATCTGCGAGGGATTGGCGGATCGAAAAAATGAATACTGCCGCCCGCTGAAGCGGGCTCACGATTATTACCGACCGCGGACCCACGGCTTACGCCGTGGGCTACGTTCTGTCGCTCGCTACGCGAGCTCAGGGTACGCGCCCGAAAGAAACTCGCTGGTTGCGCGGGCACTAGTCGGCGGCGGCGGCGCCGAAGTACGCAGGATAGCGGCGCGCCCACTTTTTCTTTTCACGATACGAACGCGCCAGCTCCATGTAGATGCCGAGGTCGCGATCGAGATCGGACTGCGTGCCGTCGAAATAGAAATTGCGGATGGGAATCCCGCCGTAGTCCTTGCTCAGCTTCGGATAGATGGCTTCGCTGACGATGCCGTTCATGCAGGTGAAGGGGCTGATGTCGATGATGCCGTCGGCGCCGTGCTTGGCCAGGTAGGCGGCCTTGCCGACGCTCAGCACCATCTCGCCCATGACGCCGGAGACGGGCAGGTAGGGCTCGGCGAGCCGCAGCACTTCCTCGATCGGCGGCTCTTCGTATCCGATGGCGTCATCGTGAAAAGGCGCGGCGAGGGCGTGCTCATCACCAAGTTGGATGTGATCGCGCAGCAGCGTCTTGCCCATTTCCAGCGACCAGGTGCGCCCGCACAACTTGAGCCGGCGCGCCTGTTCGGAGTTGGTGTAGGCGATCCACTCCATGATGTCGCTGATCCAGGCTTCGGCTTCATAGCCTTCGAGCTTGCGCACGAGGTCGTCGTTGCTGAAGTTGTTGAGCCGGCAGAAAATTTCGCCGACCACTCCGATCAGCGGCAGGTTGCGGTCGTAACGGGCGGGAACGCGGCGGAAGCGCTCGCGGGCACGCGCCATCGAACCGGCCATCTGCTTGAGCTGGCACTTGGTGTCGGCGCAACTGTTCTCGATGGTGGTGCAGACGTCGGCGAGCGATTCGTCGAAGGCGCGGTCGGCGTCGCCGGCGGTGATTTCGTAGGGGCGCGTCTTGAGCAACGCCTTGCGCAGCAGGTCGGCGGTGACCAGCGCGCGCCACGAGGCCCGCAGGAACGGTCCCGAGACGTCGCCGATGGCTTCGTAACCATTCCTGCTGTGGGGCGAAAAGACCTGCACGTCGGGGTAGCCGGCATCGTCCAGGAGCTTGCGCAGGAAGGGCGCGTACTGGCCGAAGCGGCAGGGGCCGTCGGCGGTGGCCATGAAGAACACGGTCTGGCGCGGATCGAAGCCGGGCTGCTCGACAATGCGCAGGAAGTCACCAATCGTGACCTTGGCGGGATAACATTCGTCGCCCGCAGTATTCTTGGCGCCCAGTTCACGCGTGCGCTCGTTGGAGGGCGCGGTGGGGGCCGCGTCGATGCCGAGCCAGCGGAACACGCTTGCAAAGGCCTCCACGCTGCCCTGCGCCATGGCGGGAATGTAGACCTTTTTCCCGGCCAGCGGATTGGCGGCGCTGATCTTGCGGGTTAGGTGGCGGTGTCGGACGGCGAGCATCGCAGGAATCCTTTGCTGTCGAGATAGGCTTCGCAACGGGTAATGAAGCCGGCGTCGTTGGAGTGTCCGTCGAACTGGAGCACCAGACCGGGTTTTCCGGCGGCGTCGTCCATGAACGACTTGATGTAGGAATCGGGGCCGCACTTGAAATTCGAGATGTACACCACGTGCAGGTTGCGGCGGCGGCGGGTGATGCGCGCCGCGGCCAGGATCCTGCGCCCCGAGTTCCAGTACATGTTCGGGTTCACGTCCGTGATGTCCTCCTGTTCCAGCGGGAGGAAATCCATGGGAATGACATTGGCGCCGTACTGTGCGCGCAGCTTGCGCGGGATGTCGCAGTTGATGCTGCGGTCGTAGAGGTTGTAGGAGCGCCCGACCAGCACCAGCGCGGGTTCGCCGGTGCGCTCGACTTCCTGAAGAGCGTGCGCACCCGCTTCCATCAACTGATCGGTGAACGCGCCCTGGGCCGCGTAGGCCGCGGTAACGGCGCGATCGCTCATGCGGCGCGAGATGCCGAGCGACTTGGCGAACTCCGCCAGTTCTCGCTCGATGTGCTTGCGCCCGTAACGGAAATTGACGGTGGGCACCAGGAACTTGGCGCGCGCGGCTTCCATCTGCGGGATGGCGCGCACCACGAAGGGCAGCGTCTGGTTCCACGGGCAGAGGTGCGATTCGTGCGTCGGCTGCTCGGAATATTCGTTGAGCGCGTTGGGCAGCAGAACGTAATCCACACCGGTTTCCAGCAACTTCTGCACGTGCCCGTGCGCCACCTTCACCGGGAAACAAGGCTGCGCGATGGCCAGTTCGTCGCCGCTGGCCGCGATCACCGGGTCGGTGCGCGGCGAGACCACCACATCAAATCCAAGCTCCTGGATGTACGCGCACCAGAAGGGAAACTTGTCGTAGAAGAACATGGTGCGCGGCACGCCGACCTTCTTGCGGTTGCCGGCGGGCGGCTTGAGCACCTGCTCGAGGACTTTGTCGCGGTATTCAACCAGGTCAGCGACCACCGGCTTGCGGTCGGTGCGGGCGCGCTTGCGGAATTTGTCGGAACACTTGTCGCCCCAGTAGGTGCGCTGGCCCTCGATGTTGAATTCCTTGATGTCGCAGAAATTGGAGCAAGCCTTGCAAACGAACTCGCGGGTTTTGTAGTCCACCCGGTCGAGGTGGTAGCCGCGGAACTTGCTGGGCTGGGCGGAATCGCGCATGCGATCCTGCGCGATCAGGGCCATGCCGATGGCGCCGATCACGCCGTTGTGCGGCGGCACGATGATGCGTTTGCCGAGAATTTGCGAAAAGGCAGCGGCGACCGCGTCGTTGTAAGCGGTGCCGCCCTGGAAGAAGATGACGTCGCCGATCTTGCGGCCGCGCACCACGCGGTTCAGGTAATTCAGCGCGACCGAGTACGCCAGGCCCGCCGCCAGATCGCCGACTTCAGCGCCCTTCAACAGCAGGCTGGTGACGTCGCGCTCCATGAACACGGTGCAGCGCTCGCCCAACCGCGCCGGCTTGGTGGAAGCCAGCGCCATCTGCGCGAACTCGTCCTTGATCGAGATGCCGAGCTTCTCCGCCTGCTCTTCCAGGAACGATCCGGTGCCGGCGGCGCAGGCTTCGTTCATGGTGAAGTCCACGACCACGCCGTCGTTAATGCGGATGAACTTGGAATCCTGGCCGCCGATCTCGAAGATGGTGTCCACGCGCTCCATGTCGAGGCGATTGGAGACGTGCATGGCGCCGGTCTTGTGGGCGGTGATTTCGTCGTTCACGGTGTCGGCGCCGACCAGTTCGCCGATCAGTTCGCGGCCCGACCCGGTGGTGCCGACGCCGAGAATGTTGAGGCGGTCGCCGAGCACCTGCTCGATTTCTGCGAGTCCGGCGTTCACGACCTCAATGGGGCGGCCCTGGGTGCGCAGATAAATTTCGTGCAGCAGGTTGCCGTGGGTGTCGGTCACGACCAGGTTGGTGCTGACGGAGCCGATATCGATGCCGAGGTAGGCGTCAATCTTGCTTTCGGCGGGCAGTGCCACGTCCGCCACGCGATCGCGGAGCAGCAGGACGTTGTCCATGGACAGCACTTCGGAGCAGGCGAAGGTTTGTTTGCCGGCGTGCTGGCGCAGTTGGTGAATGCGCTTGAAGGAACGCTTTCGCACCTCGACGCTCTCGAAGATGGCGGCGCCCAGCGCGCCCAGCCAGCAGTAGTACTCAGGTACGAACAGATCTTCGTCGCCGAGTTGGAAGGCGTCGCGCATGGCGTTGCGCACGCCCTGGTTCATGGCGACCCCGCCGACGAATGCCACCGGCGGCATCACTTGCTTGCCCTTCACGATCGCCGACTTGAAATTGCGCGCCACCGCGTCGCACAGGCCGCGCAGGATCTGGTCGGTGGTGTAGCCCTTTTGCTGCGCGTGGATCATGTCCGACTTGGCAAAAACCGAGCAGCGCCCGGCGATCCGCGCCGCGCAACTGGCGCCGCACGCAGCCGGCCCGACTTCTTCGACGCTGTAAAGCAGACGCGTGGCCTGCTGGTCAATAAACGATCCGGTGCCGGCGGCGCAATCGCCGCTCGATTGGTAATCCACGATGCCGAGGTATTTCGATTGCGCGCTGGGCTCCAGGCGGATGTACTTCGAGGTCTCGCCGCCCATCTCGAAAACGGTGCGCACGTCGGGATAGAATTCGCGCACGCCCTTGGCGACGGCGCGGAATTCGTTCTCGAAATAGATGCCCAGGACTTTGGCGATCAGCTCGCTGCCCGAGCCGGTGACGCGGATGCCTTCCACGTTTTCTTCCGGCACGTGCTCGTAGAACTCTTTGAGCAGGTCGAAGGTGGATTGCATCGGGCTGCCCTGGATGCGGCGATACCGCGAGAGCGCGAGGGGGCGTCCGGCCAGCGCCGTGGCGGCAGGGAACTCGGCGTGGAAGAAGCCGTCCGGGTTCCTGGTGGTCAGGCGATCGAGCAGTTCATGGTCGCCTGCGGCGCCGATGGCGGCCAGCTTGAGGCTGACGGCGCCGATGTCCAGTCCGATGTTGATGCCCATGCAAGATAAGGAGTTAACTCCGGCATGTCGCTAGGGTCTGTGACCAAGCTCACCTACTCCTGTGAGGCGACATCACACGAGGTGCGAAATCCGGTAGCGAACCGGAACCAGCCACCAGCGAATGGGAAATTGGCGGGGCGAACGGGAATGGGAGGAAGCGCAAAAAAATTGCGTTTTCACCACGGAGGCACGGAGACACGGAGGAAACGAATCAATCTCCGTGACTCCGTGTCTCCGTGGTGAGAGCTGCCCAGGCGGCCGATTCGGTTCTACTTCTTCCTGCCGGCGGCATCTGCTTCCGCTGCATCCTCTGCGGGACCTGCGGCCTTTTCCGGGCGGAGCAGCGGGAAGAGGATGACGTCGCGGATGGAGCGCGAGTCGGTCAATAACATCGTGATCCGATCAATTCCCAGGCCGTAGCCGGCGGCCGGCGGCATGCCGTAGGAGAGCGCGCGGACGTAGTCGTAGTCCACCTCGGACATAGCTTCCTGGTCGCCGGCGGCGCGGGCGCGGACCTGGTCCTGGAAGCGGCGCAGTTGCTCTTCGGGATCGTTCAACTCGCTGAAGGCGTTACCGATTTCCAGGCCGCCGATGAAGACCTCGAAGCGCTCTACCCAGCCGGGCTCGTCGCGTTTGTCCTTCGACAGCGGCGAGACGGACTTGGGGAAGTCGTAGATGATGGTGGGCTGGAAGAACATTCTTTCGGCGACGGATTCGAACAGTGCGACGGTGGTCTTGCCCAGATCGGCGGGGTCGAACTCGACTCGTTCGATTTCCTCGCGGCCCACGCCGTCGAGTCGCTCGCGTTCGCCAATCACCTCGCCGCGGACGGAGTTGAGGCGTGCCACTGCCGCTGCGAGCTTGGAGGCGTCGGAAAAATCAGCCACCTGGAGGGCGGGCGCCGCACTTTCGGGCCAGTACTTGATGACTGCCTCGCGCATGGAGAGGCGCTGCCAGGCGGTCCAGTCGAGTTCGCGGTCGAGCCACATGTTTGTAGTCGTTCCGTTGACCTCGCGCGCGAGGAAGGGCAGCAGTTCCTCGGTCAGGTCCATCAGGTCGCGATAATCGCTGTAGGCCTGGTAGAACTCGAGCATGGTGAACTCGGGATTGTGCTGCGTGGAAATGCCCTCGTTGCGGAAGTTGCGATTGATCTCGTACACGCGCTCCAGCCCGCCGACGATCAGCCGCTTCAGGTAGAGTTCCGGCGCGATCCTCAAAAAAAGATCGATGTCGAGCGTGTTGTGGTGGGTGGTGAAGGGACGTGCCACCGCGCCGCCGGCGATGGGATGCATCATCGGGGTCTCGACCTCGACGTACCCGCGCGCGTCGAAGAACCGGCGCAGCGCCTGCACCACTTTGCTGCGCTTGACGAACACCTCGCGCACTTCCGGGTTCATCACCAGGTCCACGTAACGCTGGCGGTAGCGGGTTTCGACGTCGGTAAGCCCGTGCCATTTTTCGGGCAGCGGGAGCAGGTCCTTGGCGAGAAACGTGATCTCGTCCACGTGCACGGTCAGTTCGCCGGTACGGGTGCGGAAAAGGTAGCCGCGGATTCCGACGTGGTCGCCGATATCGAGGAGCTTGAACAATTGCCAGCCCTTGTCGCCGACGGCATCTTTCTTGACATAAACCTGGAGCCGTTGCCCGGCCTGTTGCAAGTGCGCAAAGGCGGCCTTGCCCATGAGCCGGATGCCCATCAGACGCCCGGCAATGCGCACCTCGACCTTGGGGGCCTCGAGTTCCTCTGCCGTCTTCGCCGAGTATTCGGTGACGATGCCGGGAATGGCGTGCGTGGTGGTGAACTTGTGCGGGTACGCCGGCTGGCCGAGGGCTTCGATCTGGGCCAGTTTGTCGCGGCGGAGCTGGTAGATTTTTTCGTCGAGTGCCAAGGCGGTTCAACCTTCTGCGCAGGAAACAAGGATTATAAAGGACGGCCATACCCACATCTGCCAAAGGCGGGCAGATGTGGGGCACCGCGCCGACTACGCACAAACGCAGTGTTCATCGGTCACAAGTTGCTGTGACCGCTTCGCGCCTCGCTTGTCCGGCGGCGCAAACGGCTGTAGTATGTTCTGTTTTCCAGAACTGAACTGTACACCCAGGGTTGGTCCAGGGAACTATGCCGCAAAACTACGTCCCCATCTTTTTGTTCGTTGCCCTCGTCGCCATTGCCATACCGGCGACGCTCATGGTCGCCAAGCTGGTCCGGCCGAATAACCCGGGAAAAGCCAAGCTGATGCCCTACGAGTGCGGCATTGACCCGGTGGACAACGCCCGCGGGCGCTATACGGTGCGGTTTTACATCGTCGCCATCCTGTTCGTGGTCTTCGACGTGGAGACCATTTTCCTGTTTCCGTGGGCGGTGCAGTACCGGGCGCTGGGACTGTTTGGGTTGGTGGAGATGCTGGTGTTCCTGGCCATCCTGATCGTGGGATACGTGTGGATCTGGAAAAAGGGCGCGCTGGAGTGGGTATAGGCGCCGCCGCTGGATGTCCCGCCGTCTGCCGCTAGACCAGAGGGTGACCCTTCCAGACGTAAGGTAGCGCACCGGGCATGGTTTGCGCGGGGGCGGTTCCGACCGGGAAGTGATTTTGGTCACATGTTGATGTGAGCGGTGCACGTTGCAGGGCTGCTGCCCGACTGTTAAAAGTAAGTTTTCCAGCAAATTGCAGCGCACCGGTGAGGACTGAGCAGGGAAATTCATGGCCGACGAGACAACGCCCAAAGACCAGCCCAAGCCGCCGGAGACCAAGCCGGCGGCAGAAAAGCCAGCCGTGACGCCACCGGCTGCGGCCGCCAAGCCGCCTGCGCCGCCACCGCCGGCCAAGCCCGCCGGTCCGACCCCGCAACCGTGGCAATCGGAGATGGTGGCCAATTTCAAGGGACGCTTCGGCTCCGGCGTGCGCGAGGCCAGCAGCTACGTGGGTCAGAACTACATGGTGGTGGACGCCTCGGTGGTCTACCAGGTCCTGCAGGTCTTGCGCGACGATGAGGACTTCGACTACTGCGTGGATATCACCGCGGTCCACTACCCCAAGCGCGACGAGCAGTTCGACGTTGTCTGGATCCTTTATTCCTTCCCGCGCAACCAGCGTATTCGGGTTAAGACGCTGCTGAAAGACGGCGCAGCCGCGCCCAGCGTCACCGCGCTCTGGTCCACGGCGAACTGGCTGGAGAGGGAAGTGTTCGACATGTTCGGCATCGGCTTCGAAGGTCATCCCGACCTGCGGCGCATCCTGCTCCCGGACGGCTGGAAGGGCCACCCGCTGCGCAAGGAATACTCGATCCTGCAGCAGGACACGGAGTGGGTGAAGATCAATATCGGCATTGAGAGCGGCCAATGACGGATTCGACCAAATCAGGTTTTTACGAGGAAACCACCCCCGGCAAGGACCAGACCTTCCTCGACGCCAACGAGCTGGTGCTCAATATGGGCCCGCAACACCCGTCCACGCACGGCGTGTTGCGCGTGATCCTCAAGCTGGATGGCGAGAAGGTGCTGGGCACGGAATGCGTGATCGGCTACCTGCATCGCGGCGTCGAGAAGATCGCCGAGAACCGCACCTACGCCATGTTCAACCCGTATGTGGACCGCATGGATTACGTGGCCGCGGTTTCCAACGGGCTGGGCTATTGCCTGGCCGTCGAAAAGCTGCTGAACGTGGAAGCGCCGCCGCGCGCCGCCTACATCCGGGTGATCCTTGCCGAGCTGAACCGGATGGCGAGCCACCAGCTCTGGCTGGGAACGCACGCGCTCGACATCGGCGCCATGACGCCGCTGTTCTATACCTTCCGCGACCGCGAAGAGATCCTGAAAATCTTCGAGAAGTATTGCGGCGCCCGCCTCACCACGCACGCGTTTCGCATCGGTGGGACGCTGTACGAGACCTACGACGGGTTCGAGCAAGAGGTCAACAACTTCGTGAAGTTCGTCACGCCGAAGATTGACGAATACGAAGAACTGCTGACCACCAACCGCATCTGGGTGGAGCGCACCCGGGGCGTCGGCCTGCTGAGCGGCAAGGATTGCATCGACCTGGGCGTCACCGGCCCGGTGTTGCGCGCCAGCGGTGTGAAATGGGACCTGCGCAAGGCGCAGCCGTACTCGATGTACGAGAAGTTTGATTTCGAAATTCCCACCGGCGAAAACGGCGACACCTACGACCGGTACCTGGTGCGCATCGCCGAGTTGCGGCAGTCGCTGCGCATCATCGACCAGGCGGTGAACTCCATTCCCGCAGGGCCGATCATGGCCAAAGTGCCCAAGATCATGAAGCCGCCGGTCGGCGAAGTGTACGTCTCCATCGAAGCGCCCAAGGGCGAACTGGGGTACTTCATCGTGAGCGACGGTTCGACGCAACCCTACCGCCTGCGCGTGCGTCCGCCCTCGTTCGTCAATCTGCAGGCGCTGGACAAGATGGTACGCGGCTCGCTGATTGCCGACGTGGTCGCCGTCATCGGCACTCTGGACATCGTTTTGGGCGAGGTGGACCGCTGATGCTGGATTACGTCACCTCTTATCTGCATTCGAACGTCACGCCGGGCCAGGCGGGCAACTGGTTGTGGTCCCTGGTCTACATCCTGATTATTTTCGCGGGAGTCTCCGGCATCGTCATCGTGATGAACTGGGGCGAACGCAAGGCGCTGGCGCACATGCAGGTACGTCTGGGCCCGATGCGGGTTGGCCCGCACGGCCTGATGCAACCCATCGCCGATGCCATCAAGCTGCTCACCAAAGAAGACATCATGCCCTCCGAAGCGGATAAGCCCATTTTCTGGATGGCGCCGGTCTGGGTAGTGATGATCGCCTTCAGCGTATTCATCGTGGTGCCCTTCGGCCCGACGCACGCAGTCACCGACATGAACATCGGCATCCTGTTCATGCTGGGCGTCTCGTCGCTGGGCGTGCTCGGAGTGGTGATGGCGGGCTGGGCGTCGAACTCGCACTTTCCGCTGATGGGCGCGCTTCGTTCCAGCGCGCAAATGGTGAGTTACGAAATCGCCATGGGGCTAGCGGTGGTTTCGGCAGTGGTGATGACCAGCTTCACCGGCCTGGGCGCGTACGGCATCGGCGATGCCTCCGCCAGCGGCACATTGAGCATGATCGGCATCGTGCAGGCGCAGGCGCAGCAGCACGTGTGGTTTGTGTTCAAGTTTTTTCCCGTCGGCTTGGTGGCATTCTTCATTTTCGCCGTGGCCATGATCGCGGAGACCAACCGCGCGCCCTTCGACCTGCCGGAAGCGGAGTCGGAACTGGTCGCCGGTTTTCACACCGAATACAGCGGGCTGCGCTGGTCCTTATTCATGCTCGGCGAATACGCGGCGATGGTGGCGGTCAGCTCCATCGCGATCACGCTCTGGCTCGGCGGCTGGCTGCGGCCCTTCCCCAGCGTGCACGGCCCGGCGATCAACATCCCATTTTTCTGGGAGCATCCGGAACTCGGCGTGGTGGACTTCGTGTTCTCCTTCGCGCCGGCGATGGTGCTGTTCGTGCTCGCCTTCTTCTGCTTCTTTAATGCCGCGCGCATGCCGAAGCACCCGCTGCTGAAAATCCAGACCATGGGCCTGTACGCGTTCGGGCTGGTGCTCGGCGGAGTTGGCCTGATCCTGCTGGCGCCGCCGGTGCGCGACCGCATCCAGGACATTTTCTGGTTCGTGTTCAAGATCGCCTGCTTCATGTACATGTACATCTGGTACCGCGCCACCTGGCCGCGCTACCGCTTCGACCAGTTGATGAAGGTCGGCTGGAAAGTTCTTCTGCCGCTGGGACTTGGCGTCCTGCTGATGACCGGGATCATCGGCCTGAGCCCGGAGATTCTGGCGTGGCTGAAAGGGGTGGTGTAGTGAGCATCGCTCCGCTGCTGAACAAAGTCTTCATGGTGGATTTGATCAAGGGCCTGAAGGTCACGTTCAAATACCAGAACCCGAACCAGGTTTACACCGAGCAGTATCCGCTGGAGCGTCCGGCGATCGCGGAACGCTACCGCGGGCTGCCGCGCCTGAACGTGAACCCGGACACCGGCGAGACGCTGTGCATCGCGTGCAACCTGTGCGCCACCGCCTGCCCCGAGCACCTGATCGTGGTGCAGAGCGAGCGCAACCCGCTGACCAAGCGCAAGGAAATGACCAGCTTTTCTTACGACGTCAGCCGCTGCATGTTTTGCGGCTTGTGCGTGGAGGCCTGCTCCACCGACTGCCTGGAGCTGAGCCAGGACTACGAATTCGCTCTCTACAGCCGCGACGGCCTCGTCTTCGATCGCGAGAGGCTGGAGCGCGGCCCGGAACCGACGGTGTACACGCGATGACGCCTGTAGCCCCAACTTTCTTTTTCTACCTGCTGTCGGCGGTGGCCGTCGTCAGCGCCATCCTGGTGATCACCCGGAAAAACCCGGTGCATTCGGCGCTGTCGCTGATTTTCACCTTGCTCGCCCTCGCCGGGCTGTACCTGATGCTGTACGCGCCGTTCGTGGCCGGCGTGCAGATCATCCTCTACGCCGGCG
>DASWAR010000097.1:0-15857 GCA_036391015.1 Terriglobales bacterium | reverse complement strand
TCCAGGTGATGACGAACCTGGCGTCGGCCCGGAATCACACGCGGTACCGCTACAAGGGCCTCCGGCAGCGATGGTGTTGACCATAAAGGTGGTGGGATTACTCTGCGGGTTTGCGCAACTCGCGGTAGTGCCGGTATCCAGGTTAAGCGTTAGCGGAGTGCCGCCGGAGCTAGCGACCGACCAGTCGCTACCGGTGCCGTCGCTGTTTCCACGCCAGACGCGGCAGGAGCCCACCAGCATGCGTCCCGACGCCTGCGGATCGAGCGTGAAGAATGTGTAGAAGGAAGAAAAGTCGCCGCCAATTTTGTCCTGCGTGATGGCAGAAAGAAAAGTTTGATAGGTGCAGGTAATCCCTGTCGTACAGCGTTGGATTCCGGCACCCAGGGTGAGGGGCGCGGGATTCGATGTGAACCATTCGTTGGCGTTCAGCGGGTTAATGGCGTTGAATCCGCCGTCACCATTGTTCACCGACAGCCAATTGCCGCTGGAGGGAGAAGAACTGCTCACCGCCGGCGATCCGTTGTCCTGCGTGCCACCAACCAAAGTCGTGGCGTCGAGGGCGGCCTGCGAAAAGCCCACGAACTGGATCATGGAAAAGCCGGTGGAGGAACTCAGGTTGTCAAACGGGCTTGGCGGCGTTGTACCTGATGCCGGGCAGGTTCCGTTGGTCAGCGACGAGCTTTGCAGCACGCGGTAGACGCCGCCGTCGTTGCCAAAAAAGACGGGAGGACTAAATCCGGCAGCTTTCGACGCTATCAGAGCGCCAGTTCCGTCGTTCCCCAGGAAATCAACTCCGTGCTCGTCGGGATGGACGTGTGCGATGTTGGCAGTGGGCGAGCATCCGTACACGTGCGTCAGGTTCAGGAAGGGCGACGTGGTGCAGGTGGCGTTGGTTACCGGATTGATGGCGCACTTGTATTCGTTGACCCCGCCGGCATAGAGGTCGGTCGCGGCAGTGCCGTTGGGCACCGCGGTGAGCGCTATGTTATAGGTGCCCTGACCGGTGGAATCGTTGCCGCATCCGTTGCCGGCGCCATCGCCGCAGGTATCAATGCCGCTGGTCGAGATCTGCGTCCATGCAGTCTGCCCGCCGTCTTTGGTTTGAAAGATTCCGATATCGCTCTCGCTGGAGTTGTAAATCCAGACGTACATCTCGTCGCGTCCGGGGACGATGGCCATTTCGGCGCGGTAGAGCGGACAACCGCTGTTGGTGGTGGAGGGGCAGTTGGTCAGCGTGATGTTGGCGGGTTGATTCGCCAGGCGCGTCCAACTCGCCCCATCACTGGAGGAATAGAAGCCGTGGTAGCGGAGGTTGGCGTAGAACTTTTTCTCGGCGGAGTTGTAGATGACGGCATTGGCGGAGCCGGGATCGGGAGATGTGGTGCCGTCCGACACGGTTGCACGCGTCCACGTGACGCCCGCGTCGGTGGAATAGTAAATGCCGCGCGCGTTGCTGCCGCCGGTTTCAGCGCCAACTGTAATACCGCCGCTGGCCGCCGCCGCGGTTGCCACAACGCGGCTAGGGGTATCTGTGCTGAAGGCCACATGCGTGAACCCTAAGCCATGGAAAGAAATTCTTAGCGGATCGGCCGGACCACATGTTGGATTGCTTGAAGGGCAAGCGCTGCTGATCAGGCTCCAGTTGGCGCCGGCGTCGGTGGAGCGCAGGATGCCGAGGCCGTAGTACGAATCGGCGGAGTTGTTGGCCTCGCCGCTTCCGACCAGGATGAGGTTGCTGTTGCCGGGCTGGAGCGCAATGGAGCCAACCGTGGGCGTCGCCTGGCCATCGGTAAGAGGAGTCCAGCCGACATTCGCGGTGCAAACGCCGTTGCTGTCGCAGGTGCGGGGCGCGCTCACCGCGTTGGTCGTTTTCCAGAGGCCGCCGGATGCGCCGCCGATGTACACCGTGTTGCCGGAAGTGTCGCCCTGGTCCACCGCAACCGCGGTGACGCGGCCGACGGCGGGGCCGTAGTTCTGCTGCTTGAGGTTGTTGAAGGCGGCGGTGGCGGTCGGGGCCGGGCCGAGGAAACTCCATGGCGGGCTATTGGGCGGCGCCGTTACGAACAGCGGCCGAGGAGAGGCTGTGGTATCGCCGGTTGTCCCCTGAGCGGCCCTGGCCCGCGACAGCCCCTGCAAGCGGCGATTGTTCAGCTTCTGGTCGTAGGCGCGGTGAAGTTGCTCGGCTCCGGGTTTGCCGTCCACCATGCGCCCGCGCATGAACCACTTGGCGCGCTCCTGGGGGCGGTCGCGCTCGCTTTCGGCGGGGTTTCCCGTGGACACTTTGGCGCCTTGCGCGAAGGCGGTCGAACAAGACAGCAAAAGAAGAAAGAAAATCGACAGGAATGGCCCGACGCCTGATCTCATAATTCCTGGCAGCAAAGGGATTTTGCGCAGAGCGACTAAGTATGTTGCTGGCCAGAAACTCTGTCAATTGGGAAGGGAACCCATGGAGTAATTTGGTGATTGGGTGAGCAGCTCAGTGCCAATCACCAAATCGGGTAAATCAGCAAAACACTCAGTCCTCCAGCACCGGCATGTGTTGCAGGACCTCGGAGGCGCGGGGGCGGTTGGAGAGCACGTCGTCCTTGCGGATTTTTCCATCGCGGAAGACAAGATTGCGCTTGGCGAATTGCGCGATGTCGGGCTCGTGCGTGACCAGCACGATGGTGAGGCTGCGCTCTTCGTTGAGGCGTTGGAAGATGTCCATGATTTCCACCGCGGTGCGGCTGTCGAGATTCCCGGTAGGTTCGTCGGCGAGCAGGATGGTGGGCAGGTTGACCAGGGCGCGCGCAATCGCCACGCGCTGCTGCTGCCCGCCGGAAAGCTGGGAAGGGAAGTGCTCGGCACGATCCGCGAGGCCGACCTGGGCGAGCGCGGCCACGGCGCGGCGCGTGCCTTCCTCACGCGCGATGCGGGCATAGTGCGTCGGCAATTCGACGTTCTCCATGGCGGTGGTGCGCGCCAGCAGGTTGAAGCCCTGAAAGACGAATCCGATTTTGCGGTTGCGGATGGTGGCCAGGTCGCGCTTTGTCAGGGTGGAGACGTCAGTGCCTTCCAGCAAGTAGCGCCCGCTGCTGGGGCGGTCAAGGCAGCCGAGAATGTTCATGAAGGTGGACTTGCCACCGCCGCTGGCGCCCATGACGGCGACGAACTCGCCGGCGGCGATGTCCACCGAAACACCGCGCAGAGCGTGCACGCGCGCTTCGCCAAGATCGTAGTACTTGTGCACGTCTTCGACGTGGATAACGTGGGTGGAAGCGGCGGCTTGGGACGTCGAGAATGTTGTCGTTTGTGAAGTGGTTACCATGGAAAACTAATGTATCAGTTTAATGCTTCAACATGCTCTCTGCGCTGCAATCGGCTGACAACTGACAACTAGCAACTAGCAACTGACAACTGTTTTACCGTCCCGGCGGGCGGCCACCCATCGGCCCTCCCGCGCTCGCACGCGATCCGCTCTTGCTGGCGCCGATGATGAGTTCGTCGCCTTCCTTCAGATCGCCGTGCACCACCTGCACGAGTTCGGTAACAGTGTGGTCAGTAATGCCGGTGCGCACCTGGACGGGTTTCAGGGTCTTGTCGGCCAACTGCGTCCAGATAATGCCGAGATCGGTCGGCGCTGCTTCGCGCGGCTTCACGCCACCGCCGGGCTGCTCACCTCCTTGATCGGCGCGGTATCCACCGCTGCCGGGGGCGCCACCGCGTGCGCCTTGAGCACCCGGGCCGCGCGCGCCACTCGAGCCTGACTGGCCTTGCGCTTGTGCCGGAGCGCCGGCTTGCGCAGAAGCCGGTGCCGGCGCTTGCGGATTGGGCTGCGCTGGTGCGGCCTGGCCATCGGCTTGCGCCGCGCGACGGCGTCCACCACCGGCTTCGATGCCGTTCTCCTTGAGCAATGCGCGGAGTTCGTCAGGCTTCAGGTCCGGCGTGTAGCGGAGGGCCCCGTTGGGAATCTTAATGACATCGCGCGCGCTTGCTACCGGGATGGTGACGTAGGCGGTCATTCCGGGGAAGAGCTTGAGTTCGGGATTGTCGAAATCAATGATGGTGTCGTAGGTGACGACGTTTTGCACTGTGGTGGGATTCATGCGGATCTGCGAAACCGCGCCGTTGAAAGCCTCGCGCGGGAAGGCGTCCACCTTGAAGGAAACTTTTTGGCCGACCCGAATCTGGCCGACGTCGCTTTCGTCGGTCTTGGTGTAGACCTGCATCTTGGTCAGGTCCTGCGCGATGGTGAACAGCGTGGGCGCCTGTAAGGAGGCGGCGACGGTCTGTCCGACGTCAATGGCGCGGTTGACCACGGTGCCGTCAATCGGGGCGTAGATGTAGGTGTGATCGAGATTGGTTTGCGCGACCGAAACCGCGGCCTTGCGCTGTTCGACCTGAGCCGCGGCCTGGGTGACCTGCGCGTCGGCGGCGGAAACGGCGGCGACGGCGGAGTCGTAGTTGGCCTTGGCGAGATCGAGCTGCTGCTGGCTCATGACGCCCTGCTTGGTCAAACTCACGGTGCGTTCGTAATCGGCCTTGGTCTGCTCCTGCGCGGCCTTCGCTTTTTGCAGGTTGGCCTTGGCGGAAGCGACGTTGGCCTTGGCGTTTTCATGATCGGCCTTGGCCTGGAGCAGCGCCCCCTGGAACAGGGACGGTTCAATCTCGGCGATCAACTGACCGCGCTTGACCTTGGAATTGAAGTCGGCGTGGAGCCGGTAAATGTTTCCGGAAACCTGCGATCCGACCTGGACCGAGGTGACGGCGTTAATGGTGCCGGTGGCGTCCACCACAGCGCGGATGTCGCCGCGCTCGACCTTGGCGGTAAAGTATTGCGTCTTGTCCTTGCGATTGAGGCCGAAAGCCGCGAACAGCACCACGGCGACCAGGATGACGGCCACAATCGTCCATTTGTTCTTCAGTATGTTCACGAGAAAAACGGCCTCTCTTGTTACTTATTACTGCAGATGCACAGCGTGCAATCTTTAAGTGTATCGCGCCCTGCCGGAGAGCACTCCGCGTCTTTACAAAAAATTACAACCTGCATCTATTGTGGCGCGCGCGGAAAGGAGCCGCAAGTGGGTTCGGATTCCGGCCGGCGAGACCGAACGCATACAATCGTTAGTCCCTGATTTGACCCCGTTTCGCGGGTATCGTCTATGACGCCGGTCACACCAGCACGGTCTGTCGGTCGATCCGTCAATCGGTCAATCAGTCGCTCGGTCTGCCGGTATGTCGGCCTGACGCTGATAGTGATTCTGGCAGGCAGTTCACTGCTTGCGCAAACCACTTTGACCGTTGCGGCAGCCGCGGATATGCAGCCGCTCATGCAGGAAATGGTCAGCAGCTACGAAGCGCTTACCCAAAACCGCGAACTGGTGACGCGTAACAAGGGCGTCGTGCTGGTTTTCGGATCCTCCGGCAATCTTACTTCGCAAATCGAAAACGGGGCGCCTTACGACGTCTTTTTCTCCGCTGACTCCGGTTTCCCCCGCCGCCTGATCAGCGAAGGCCGCGCGATTGCGGACTCGTTGCATGTCTATGCCATTGGAAAATTGGCGATATGGGTTCCGGCCGGCTCACGCCTCGATCTCGATCACCTTGGCGCGAAGGCGCTGCTGGACCCGTCGGTGCACAAGATCGCCATTGCCAACCCGCAGCATGCTCCGTATGGCCGCGCGGCGGCAGAGGCGCTGAAGGACCTCGGGGTTTATGACCAGGTCTCGTCCAAGCTGGTGCTGGGCGAGAACGTATCGCAGGCGGCTGAGTTCATAAGCTCAGGCAATGCGCAGGCCGGAATTGTCGCGCTTTCGGTGGTGCTGGGTTCCAAGATGAAGTACGGCCACTACTGGATCGTTCCGCAGCAACACTATCAACCATTACGGCAGGCGGTGGTGATTGTTGCCGGTTCAAAGCATCCCGAAGCCGCGCGAGATTTCGTGAATTTCTTCCTGCGCCAGCGCGACCCACATTTTCTTCCAAGCTACGGCTTCGATTTGCCGCCGGCGGAGGAGCACAAGTGAA
This sequence comes from Terriglobales bacterium, assembly GCA_036391015.1. Taxonomy (GTDB): domain Bacteria; phylum Acidobacteriota; class Terriglobia; order Terriglobales; family Acidobacteriaceae; genus JAIQGF01. The sequence goes on along the minus strand of DASWAR010000097.1, from coordinate 9,851 downwards.
TTGGCAAGCATTCGCCCTGACGGCGCGCCTGGCGGTGATCGTGGCCGCGGTGCTGGTGGTGATCGGGTTGCCGATCGCGTATTGGATCACCTATTCGCGCTGGCGCTGGAAGTTCTTGATTGAAGCCGTGGTGTCGGTCCCGCTGGTGTTGCCGCCGACGGTTCTCGGCTACTACCTGCTTGTATTGTTCGGAAACGCGACGTGGTTCGGACGATGGTATGAATCACTGACCGGCCACACGCTGGCGTTTACCTTTGCGGGCCTGGTGATCGGCTCGATTTTGTATAGCCTGCCGTTCGCGGTTCAGCCCTTCGCGGCTTCCTTTGTGGCCGTGGACACGCGCCTGCTGGCAGCTTCGGCGACCTTGGGAGCTTCCAGGTGGCGGACGTTCTGGCGCGTAATCATGCCGCTGTCCAAGCCGGGGCTGGTGACTGGAATCGCGCTCAGCTTCGCGCACACGGTCGGCGAATTTGGCGTAGTGCTGATGATCGGCGGAAATATCCCCGGCGTGACGCGAACCGTTTCTATTGATATTTACGACCGGGTGCAGGCGGCGGAATTCGCGCAGGCGGGACAAACCGCGCTGCTGCTGCTGATTTTTTCCTTCGTTGTGCTCTCGCTGGTGTATGCGCTGAACCGCAAGGTGTGGGCGGTCTGGCCGTTTCGCTAGCAATTCGGAACGTGCTGCTTGCCTTGCGCCTCCTGCTGGGCGCGCTCAATTTCCTGGCCGATGCGATGCCAGACCAATCCCGCCGCCACCGCCACCAGCACCAGCGCGAGGGTGATGCTGATGGTGACCGGCGCGTACTGCTGGGGATGGCGCAAGACGCGGATGATGCCACGGCTGTAGTGCGACGCGATCCAGGCCACCAGCGAATAACGAAACGCGCGCCCGGCGATGACCGCGATCAGGTACTTGCGAAGCGGAAATTTCAACGCCCCCGCTGCCACGAAAAACGCCGAACTCGGAAACGGCGGCGGCGCGATCACCGCAATCACCACCGCAACCACTCCATACTTTTCCAGCATGCCGTCAACGCGGGCGACCCGCGCTGCACCCATCCGCTTCTGCAGCCACCCGGTCCCGGCGCCGCTGGCCAAGCGGTACATCAGGTAGGCGCCGGCCACCGATCCGGCGGTGCTCATCATGGCGTAGTACCACCACAGGTCGTGATGGTGCGCGGCGAGCACGGCGTTGAAGATATCGAGGCTGCCAAGCGTTGGAATGAACGAGCTGTCAATGACTCCGATCAGCAGCAAGCCGGGCCCGCCCCAGCGGCGCAGAGTGGTCCAGATGGAGGCCGCCGCAATGAGCTTTACCTGAGGCGCGACTTTGGCGTGCACAATTTTGGCCGGAACGATATTCATCCCATAGCAAGCTTAGATGTGAATCGCCGTGCGCGGCAGGAAAAAGCGACCAGGCATCAATCGTGGCAGCAGCGACCGATTACAATGTCCCCGCTACGACCAGCCCACAATCATCCGCGCTCGCCGTCTCGCTCCGCAAACGGCTGTCGGAAACCTTCACGCTGGAAGTGTCGTTCACCGCTGCCGCGGGGATCACCATGCTGTTCGGGCCATCGGGCGCGGGCAAGACCACGCTGCTGGAGTGCATCTCCGGGCTGCTGGCGCCGGACTCGGGGCGCGTCGCAGTGGGCAGCACGGTTCTGTTCGACTCCGAGACGAAGGTGAATGTGCCGGTGGCGCGTCGGCGTGTCGCCTACGTTTTCCAGACGCTGGCGCTTTTTCCCCATATGAGCGTGGAAGCGAACATCGCTTATGGTCTCGACCGCTTGCCGGAGGACCAAAGCCGCGCAGCCGTGGACGCGATTGTGGACGCATTCCGCATCCGGCATGCGCGGGAACGTCGGCCGGGGGAAATCTCCGGTGGCGAACGGCAACGCACCGCGCTGGCGCGGGCGTTGGTCACCAATCCGCGCGTGCTGCTGCTGGATGAGCCGCTCTCCGCGCTCGACGTTTCGACCAAGGCAGCCATCATCCAGGACCTGCGTGCCTGGAATGACGCGCACGGCATTCCCGCGCTCTATGTCACCCACAGTCGTGACGAGTTGTTTGCGCTCGGCGAGGGCGTGATCGCGCTGGAGCAGGGACGAGTGGTCGCAAAAGGACTTCCGCAGGAGGTGCTGCTCGCCCCCCGGTTGGAGTCGCTGGCGCAGGCGGCAGGTTTCGAAAATATTTTCGACGGCACGGTGGCCGCGCTGCACGAAGACCTCGGGACCATGACTTGCCGTATCGCCGGGGATGTGCAACTGGAAGTCCCGTTAGGGCACGCGGCGGTTGGAGACGCGGTGCGCATCGGCATTCGAGCCGGCGACATCCTGCTGGCCGCCGCCAAGCCCCAGGGGCTGAGCGCGCGCAACCTGCTGCCCGGGACCATTATGTCGCTGGTGCGCCGCGACGTGACGGTGGTAACGCGGGTACGGTGCGGCGACGCAGCCACCGGTTTGGCAATGGAGGTCCACCTCACGCCCGGGGCGCAACACTCCCTGAGCCTGATACCCGGACGCGAGATGTGGCTGGTTATCAAGACCTATTCATGCCATCTGTTGCGGTGAGAACAGTGGTTGGACCGGTCAGCGCGGGCCAGGAGTCGAAAATTTCCCATCACAGTGCAAAGTGACGCCAGTCACAGGCGGAATGCGACCAATCAATCCAGAATGGTTGGAATTGAAATTGAATTTCATTTTCAATATCTGCCGGTATGGAGGTCCGTCCTTGATCCGTCGTGTCTTCGTGCTTCTGACTGCCGTCCTCCTGCTTGCCCTCGCCGCCCGCGCGCAGGACAAGCCCTACTTCGTCACCTATGACCACCACCTGGAGGAGCCGGGGAACCTGGAGATTTCGATCTCCAACCACCTCGGCATCCCGCGCGCCGGCCAGCCGGTGTTTGCCGCGCCGTTGCTCGAGCTGGAATACGGGGTGAAGGCCTGGTGGACAGCGGAGTTCTATCTGGAGGGCCAGTCGCGGGAGGGCGACAGCACCATCTTCACCGGCTGGCGGCTGGAGAACCGCTTCCGCCCGCTCGCCCGCGAGCACCGCATCAACCCCGTGCTGTACTTCGAGTACGAGAATGTCAATGAAGCCTCGCGGATCACCAAGGAAGTAGTGGGACACGCCAGTTCGTTTGACGAACCCAATGCCGATCTGCGCCGGGCGCACGCGCATGAACTCGAAGCCAAGCTGATCCTTTCCAGCACGGCGCGCGATTGGAACATCTCGGAGAATTTCATTGTCGAAAAGAACCTGACCGAGAACGAGGGGTACGAGTTCGGCTACGCGCTCGGAGTGTGGCGTCCGCTGGCGAAGCTTGCGTCGGGGAAGGCATGCCGCTTCTGCCGCGAGAATTTTGTCGCCGGGCTGGAACTCTATGGCGGGCTGGGCAGCACCGAGCAGTTCGGCTTTCACGACACCGCGCATTATCTGGCGCCGGTAATCCGCTGGCGCCTCACCGACGATAGCTCGGTCAGCTTATCTCCGGCTGTCGGATTGACCTCCGGCAGCACGCCGCTGCTGCTGCGCTTCGCTTACACGTACGAGGTGGAGGGCTTCGGTAGGAAAGTGGCCTCGATGTTTCGGAGAAAGCCGTGAAGCGCGTGCTGGTTGCGATCCTGGTGATTTGCGCAGGTCTGCCGGCGCAAAACATCCAGTATCGGCCTGACCCATCGTGGCGGCCGCCGGATTCCGCAGCGGCGCGCGTGAATCCCCTGGCGGGATCGCCGGAGCTTGCCGCCGGCGGGCGCAAGCTCTTCCAGCGCCATTGTGCGCAATGCCACGGCGCCCAGGGCCAGGGCCTGAAGAATGCCGCCGACCTCCAGCTACCGGTGGTTCAACAGCAGGGCGATGGCGCTCTGTTCTGGAAAATTACGAACGGCAATCCACGGCGCGCCATGCCATCGTTCAGCGGGTTACCGGAGATGCAGCGCTGGCAAATTGTGCTGTACCTGCGGACGCTGCCGAGTACAGAAAGATCCGCCGCCCAATACTAGGAAGCGCTACTCGAAGCCGACGAACACCGGCTCGGGCACAAGTACTACGCCGAATTTCTCCTGTACGGCGCGGCGGATCTCGTTTTGCAAGGCGATGACTTCGGCTGCGGTTGCGCCGCCGCGGTTCACGATAGCCAACGCGTGCTTGCGCGAGAGCCCGACATGGCCGCGCGTGTACCCTTTGTGAAAACCGGCGTTCTCTACTAGCCAGGCGGCTGGAATCTTGAAACGCCCGCCGGGCGCGGGATAGCTCGGCAGGGTTCCGCCGGCGGAAGCAGCAACGCGCTCGTACTCCGCCGCATCGAGCACGGGATTCTTGAAAAATGACCCGGCACTGCGCGAATCCTCATCGCCTTCCACGATCAGCATGGCTTTCGACAGACGGATTTTTCTTACCGCCTCGCGCACATCAGCCAGAGTGGGCCGGGTGGTCGCGGGCAGGGCGGCAAAATATGCCTTCAGGTCGCGGTATTGGATCGTCGGCTCTCCTCCCGCTTGCAGCGCGTACGCCACTTTCAAAATGATGTAGCGCCCGCGCTCGCCGGTGTTGAAGATGCTGCTGCGATAGGCGAACCCGCATGCCTCGTTGCATAGGCTGCGCAACTGCCCGTCGTGGAGGTCCAGCACCTGCACTTCCGCAATGGTTGCGGAAACTTCCTGCCCGTACGCTCCGACGTTCTGCACCGGCGTGCCGCCCACCGTGCCGGGAATGCCGCTCATGCATTCCAGGCCGGCGCAATTGGCCGCGACTGCCTGGGCGACGAGCGCGTCCCACGCGACTCCTGCTCCGGCTTCAAACACCTGCTTTCCGTTTTCCGAGCGACACTCGACGCCGCTGATGCCGATCTTGAGCACCAGGCCGGGAAACCCGGTATCGGCGATCACCAGATTGCTGCCGCCTCCGAGTACGAATAGCGGAAGCTGGCGCGACTTTGCCCAATCCACCGCCTGCCGCACGTCGGCGGCGGTGACGGCGGTCGCGAAATATCGCGCCGCGCCCCCGACTTTCAGCGTTGTCATCGGCGCCAGCGGCACCTGTTCGAGGATTTGCATGCGCTTGTAGCGAAACTATACACGGAGTATTGCCAGGCACCCGGCCCCGCGCACGCAAAGAAAAAACCGGCGAAACCCCAACATTATGGGGCGGGCGCTATCTCTTTCACCGCGATCCCATTGGGCTGGATTCCGACCGGCACCATGGTAAAAAGCGAGCGCTGCCGGTTCGGATTCTGTCCCTTGATGATGGCCTCGGGCAGGCTGATCTTATCGCCGCGCGGCAACTTGGTAAGCCGCACCACCGCGACGTCGCCGGGCTGCGTATCAAGCGCGAGCAGAAAATCCTCAGGCGGCGTGAGCGCCAACTGGTCGGGATGATTGCCCACGGAAATGGAATCAATCACGCGCCCGGTGTCAATGCTCAGCACCGACACCGCGTCCGAGCCGAAGTTGCTGACATAGAGCAGGGAATTATCGGCGCTGACCACCGCGTGCACCGGCTGGCTGCCGATCAGGTAGGTGCCGCCGACCTCGTTGGCCGCGGTCTCGATCACCGAGACCGATGACGAATCGAAATTGCACACGAACAGCTCGCCGCTGTCGGGCTTAAGAGCAAGGTGGATGGGAGTCTTGCCGACATCGAGCAGGGCGAGCAGCTTGTCCGACTTCAAATCAATCGCCGCCACCTGCGCCGACCCGGTGCAGGCGACGAAGGCTTTGCTGGAGTCGCGGAGGATGGCAATGTCCTCGGGATGTCCGCAAATCTGCACGGTGGCGCGCACCTGCATCTTCGCGGCGTCCAGGATCGACACGGAATTGCCGCCGCGGTTGGACACCACCACGGTTTTTCCATCCGGCGAGACGCGCGCCAGTCCCGGCGCCGAACCCACGCCCACCGTGGCCAGCACGAGCCGCTTCTCCAGATCGAGGATGCTGAGGTTGGCGGAGCCGGAATTTGCCACGTAGCCGCGCGTGCCGTCCGCCGACACGTCGATAAAATACGGCGCGCGATGCACCCCCACGGTCGCGACCACCACATTTTTCGCCGCGTCAATAAAGCTGATGTTGTTGGACTCGGTGTTGACCGCGTAAATCTCGTTCTTCTTCGGGTTCGCCGTGACGCCCGTGGGATTGCGTCCGACCGCGATCGTCTTCAAGACCTTGAACTGGCCAAGATCGATCACCGAAACGCTATCGCTCTTTCCGTTGCTGACGTAGGCGTTCAGGTCGCCGGCGTAATCGCGCTGCTTGCGCCGGCAGCCCGAAAGCAACCCCGCCGCGAGAACCGCACCAGCGACAGCGATGAGGAAGGTTTTTTTCAATGGAGCGCGATTCTAACAAGAACAGCGCAGATCACCTGATCAACCGATATTGGTCGCCGCCACCGCCACCGGTTGCGGGACCGTGCGCTTCACAATCGGGGCGATCTGCCGCATTTCGGCGATCAATTCCTCGAACTGCTCCGGGTAGATGGATTGCGGGCCGTCGGACAAGGCGCGGTCAGGATCGTGGTGCACTTCCACGATCAGTCCATCGGCGCCGACCGCGATCGCGGCGCGCGACAGCGGAATGACCTTGTCGCGTTTGCCGGTACCGTGGCTGGGGTCCACCAGGATGGGCAGATGGCTGAGGCGATGCACGGCCGGCACGATGCTCAGGTCGAGCGTGTTTCTGGTGTGGTCGGCGAAGGTGCGCACGCCGCGCTCGCAGAGCACCACCTGGTAGTTGCCTTCGCTCATCACGTATTCGGCCGCCATGAGGAATTCTTCCAGGGTGGCCGACATGCCGCGCTTCAGCAGGACCGGACGCCGGGCTTTGCCGGCGCGCTTCAGCAGCGAGAAATTCTGCATGTTGCGCGCCCCGATCTGGATCATGTCGGCATAGCGCTCCACCAGGTCGAGCGATTCGTAGTCCACCGCCTCGGTCACGATCAGCAGTCCGAAGCGGTCGCGGATCTCCGACAGAATGCGCAGGCCTTCTTCGCCCAGTCCCTGGAAGGCGTAGGGCGAGGTGCGCGGCTTGTACGCGCCGCCGCGGAAGAAGCGCGCGCCCGCCTTGGCAACTCGCTCGGCAGCGGCGAATGCCTGGTCGCGCGACTCCACGGCGCACGGCCCGGCGATGACCGCCAGATCCTGTCCGCCGATGGTGTTGTCGGTGCCGGCAAATGGGATGACCGTGTTTTCGCCCTTCACATCGCGGCTCACCAACTTGTAGGGCTTGCTGACGCGGATGACATCCTGGACGCCCGGCATGTCCTCCAGGCCGATTTCCACCATGCCCTGGTTGCCGGTGATGCCGATCGCGGTGCGTTGCGCGCCCGGAATGGCGTGCGCGCGCAGCCCCATCGACTCGATTTTTTCGCAAACCGCGCGCACCTGCTCCTCGCTGGCGTGCGCATCCATGACGACCAACATAATGACCTCTAGGCCCCTGAGACGAAACGTCTAGTCTAATGCCAGAGTTGCAGGTTGGACAACCTCTGGTGATCAGGTGATCGGGCGATCTGGAATGCGGCGAGCATCTGCGCGGTTTGGTGTCACCACCGAGTCACCGAGCACACCGAGCATCACCGAGGAATCAGAGGAAGACAAATCGTCAATCTCCGATCTTCGCTGGTGCTACGGAAAAAAGAAAAACGCAAGCCGCAGATGAACGCGGATGAACGCTGACCGACCTAATGCGGCGAGCGCCAATTGCCAAATGCCAACGACCAATGGCTCGCCGCCATCGACCATCGACCATCGACCTTGTAAAATCAAGAATCACTTTCATCAGGACCAAGCCGTAATGGCCGATACGCCGCAAATTACCGGGAAGCGCGAGGAGCGCTACGATCCCCAACCGATCGAGCAGAAGTGGTTCGCCCGCTTCGAGGCTGACTCCGAACTCTATCGCGCCGAGCCGCCCAGCACCGACAAGCCGAAGTATTATGTCCTGGAAATGTTGCCGTATCCCAGCGGCGCGCTGCATATGGGACACGTGCGCAACTACTCCATCGGCGACGCCCTTGCCCGTTACATGTGGATGAAGGGCTTTAATGTACTCCATCCCATGGGCTGGGATTCGTTCGGTTTGCCGGCGGAGAATGCCGCCATCAAAGCCGGAGTGCAGCCGCGCGAGTGGACCTTGAGCAACATCGCGCACATGAAGTCGCAGATGAAGCGGCTCGGCTTCGCCTACGACTGGCAGCGCGAGGTCACCACCTGCCTGCCCGATTACTATCGCTGGAACCAGTGGCTCTTCCTCAAGCTCTACAAACGCGGGCTCGCCTACCGCAGAAAGAGCAAGGTGAACTGGTGCCCGGAGTGCGCCACCGTGCTCGCCAATGAGCAGGTGGTCAAAGGCTGCTGCTGGCGCCATGAGACCACGCCGGTGGAGCAGCGTGAGCTGGAACAGTGGTTTCTGCGCATCACCGATTACGCCGAACAACTCCTGCGCGATCTCGACCAGCTCAGCGGCTGGCCGGAAAAAGTCCGCATCATGCAGCAGAACTGGATCGGCCGCAGCGAAGGCGCGCTGGTGGATTTTCAGGCCGAGACCGACAAGATCTCGGTATTCACCACGCGGGTTGACACCATCTACGGCGCCACCTCCATCCAGCTCGCGCCCGAGCATCCGCTGGTGGACAAGCTGGTAGCGGACAATGCAGACCTGCGCGCGCAAATTGACCAGTTGCTCGCCGAGCAGCACAAGGCCAAGGAAGTCGGCGACGTGGGCGCCATCGAGAAGCACGGCGTCTTCATCGGCCGCTACGCCATCAACCCCTTCAACCAGGAAAAGCTGCCCATCTGGGTGGCGAATTACATTTTGATGGATTACGGCACGGGCGCGATCATGTCCGTCCCGGCGCACGACGAGCGCGATTACGAGTTCGCGAAAAAGTACGGGCTCGAAGCCCGCGTGGTGGTCCTGCCGCGCCGTGAAGGCGATACCGACGAAGAAAAAGCTTCCGATGCCACCATCCCTTACAGCGGGACGGACTCGCTGCTCATCAACTCGGGCGAGTTCAGCGGTCTTGGCTGCCATGAAGCCATGCAGAAGATGGCCGCCCATGCCCGCGAGCACGGCTTCGGCAAGCCGACCGTTACCTACCGGCTGAAGGACTGGGGCATCTCGCGCCAGCGCTACTGGGGCACGCCCATCCCCATACTCTATTGCGAGCGCTGCGGAATTGTGCCGGTAGCGGAGAAGGGGCTTCCGGTCAGGTTGCCGGAAAATGTCGAGATCACGCTCACCGGCGGGTCTCCGCTGGGGCGGCTGCCGGAGTGGGTGAACACCGAGTGCCCGAAGTGCGGTGGCCGCGCGCGTCGCGAAACCGACACCATGGACACCTTCGTGGATTCCTCCTGGTACTTCTATCGCTACGCCGACGCGCGCAACGACAGCGCACCGTTTGACAGCAACATTGCGAATTACTGGTTTCCCATCGAGCAGTACATCGGCGGCGTCGAGCACGCCATCCTGCACCTGATCTACTCGCGCTTCTGGACCAAGTTCATGCGCGACATGGGACTGGTGGCGAATTCAGAGCCGGCACAGCGCCTGTTTACGCAGGGCATGGTGATCAAGGACGGCGCCAAGATGTCGAAGAACCTGGGGAACGTAGTCGCGCCCGACGACATGATTGCCCGCTACGGCGCCGATGCCACGCGCATGTACACCCTGTTCGCCGCGCCGCCCGATCGCGATCTCGACTGGCAGGACGCCGGCGTCGAAGGCATTGCACGCTTTCTGGCGCGCGTTTACCGGTTTGTGGCGGCGCCATATCCGACGGCCACAGACGCTCAACCGGCCGATCGTGCCGTCATGCGCAAGCTGCACAACACGATTCGCCGCATCACGGACGAC
>DASWAR010000096.1:0-19256 GCA_036391015.1 Terriglobales bacterium | reverse complement strand
CTAATAATCTTCGGGAAACATCAATGTCAGCCCGCCGACCTCGTTGGGCAACAGCCACAGCTCCCGGCCGTCAAACGCGCCCGTCCGCCAGCCGTCCTCGTTCGGCACGATCTTCACCATGGCTTCGACGGCTCTGGCCAGCCGGCCCACGTCGGTCACGGGTCCGGTCAGGGGAGAGCTCCCCATCGCGTGGGTGAAATGGTCAAAGACGGCTCGCGTAATACGGTTCACCTTCTCCGGACCAGCCCACGGCACCAGCACGCCATCGTTGATGGCGTCAGCGTCCGTGTAGGCGTAGATCAGATTGGGATCATCAGTGTGCATTGGAACGGCAACTGGCCGCCGTCCTCCGCGGCCCATCCTGACTTGATAGACGACGCAACGGGAGCAGAGATCTGGGTCTTCTCTACATGCATGCCGTTCCCCGCGAATTTCGGCGCACGCGTGCGTGTGGGGACTTTTGTGACGTGACTACTGACATTTCGACCCAATTCGCCACAGCTCGGTACAGGTAGATACAGAAGAGTAAGTGTTGTGGATGGAAGCAGATGCAGGGCTTCTGCCCTGTTTGGAATCACTTGCGAGAAATGGCCGAAAAGGCTTTCAAGACCGCCCGTTTCGACCGCTCACGCATCCCTCCGGGCGCCGCATTTTTAACAGTTTAGCAGGGTGAGCGCAGCTCCAAGATTATTGTCCTTGGCACACCTGCCGCACGACTTACCATCCTCCATTGACCGGGGTGGTTTGGTAAAGTATTGTGACCTTCTGCCGATGACCGCCGTCCGCTAATTCGCGCCTCCCTCCGTGGTTCCTGCTAACGCATACGTGTGTTTTCGCTGGTCTATCGGTCTATCGGTCTTTCGGTCGTCAAGCGAAGCGTATCGACTGACAAACCGAAAGAACGAGCGAACTTCTGGAGAGGACGAAATGAAATACGTGGATACGAACCTGGCGCGGCGGATGGAGGCGGCCGAGGATGTGCCGCAAGTGGAGATCGCGCGCGTGCTGCAGCGCACCCATCCGGAGGTTGGCGCGGACATCCTGGAAATCGGCGGTGGGCACGCGGTCTTCGCCGGACTTAACTCGCCGGTCGGACGCGCGATTGGACTCGGCTTGGATGGCGCCGTCACGGCGACGCAACTGGACGAAGTCGAAGCGTTTTACAAGCAGCACCATGCGCCGTCGCAGGTGGACATCACGCCGGTAACGCACGGTTCGCTGCTGGAGCTGCTGAAGACGCGCGGGTATGTGCTGGCGGAGTTGAACAACGTGATGGCGCGAAAGCTTGAACCGCGCGAGCGCTTCGAAGACAGCGTGCCCGGAGTTGAATTCCGTGCGTGCGCGCCGGGGGAGACGCAGCTCTGGACGTACACCATGTTGCGAGGATTTTTTCCGGAAGACCAGATCCCCGAGGGTTGGGACAAGCTGCTAGCGCCGATGGCGCAAGTGCCGAACTCGCTGGCCATGCTGGTGTGGGCCGAGGAAAATCCCCACTCTGTCGCTCCAAAACCGGGCGCGACAAGGGTGGGGCAACCAGCAGACGGGCAACCGGTGGCGTGCTGCGGCGGGCTGATCTCGCGCCAGCATTGCATGATCGCGCTCGGCGGCACCAGCACGCTGGCGCAGTATCGAGGTCGCGGGATTCAGACGGCGGCGATGGGGCGCAGAATGAATCGCGCCATTGCGGAGGGCTGCGATCTCGCGGTGGTGGTCACGTTGGGTAATACGACGTCGCAACGGAACGCGGAGAGGATGGGGTTCACGTTGGCGTATTCGAAGGCGACGGTAGTGAAGAAGTAGTCAGGGGTCGGGAGTCGGGAGTCAGGGTTGTCGCGCGATCGTGCAGTTGCTGACTCCTGACTACTGAGCCCTTCTACAGGTCATTTGACTCTCACGTTATCCCTACGCTAGCCTCAGAGATTCTGCTGCGGACGAGAACTTCCCATGCCACTCCACCGCAAATCATTGATCGCGCTGGTTTTTACGATGGTGGCCGCGGTCTGCGCCGGGGCGGCGCCGATGCGTCCGACGCACGCGCAGCACGCCATGGTCGCCAGCCAGCACGAACTGGCATCGCGGGTGGGCGTGGAGATCATGAAGCAGGGGGGCAATGCCGTGGATGCCGCGGTGGCCACCGGGTTTGCGCTCGCAGTGGTGCATCCGCAGGCTGGGAACATCGGCGGCGGCGGGTTCATGCTGATCCGCCTGAACACGGGAAAATTCCATTTCATTGACTTCCGCGAGAAGGCGCCGGCGGCCGCAACGCGCGACATGTATCTGGACGCGCAGGGCAACGTGATTCCGGGCGCGAGCCTGGTGGGGTATAAGGCGATCAGCGTGCCAGGCTCGGTGGCGGGGCTGGCGTACGCGCAGAAGAAATTCGGCAAGCTGACGCTGGCGCAGGTGATGGCGGCGGCGATCCGGCTGGCGCGCGACGGCTTCGCCCTGTCGTACGAAGATTCGCAGGACCTGCGCAATCCAAAGCTTCACCTGGGCGAGTTTGCCGAGTCGAAGCGTATCTTCCAGCGCGACGGCAAGTTTTACGAGCAGGGCGAGATCCTGAAGCAGCCGGAGCTGGCGCAAACTTTGGAGCGGATCGCGAAAAATCCCGACGACTTCTATCATGGCGAAATGGCGCGACAACTGGCTGCCGCGGTCGAGAAGGGCGGCGGCCTGATGACCGCGAAAGATCTCGCGGATTACGAGGTGAAAGAGCGCGTGCCGGTGCACGGCACGTATCGCGGGATGGACATCTACAGCGCGCCGCCGCCGTCGTCGGGCGGAGTGGCGCTGCTGGAGATCCTCAACATCCTTGAGGGCTACGATCTGAAAAAGTACGGCGCCGGTTCGGCCCAAGCGACGCACCTGGCGATTGAGGCCTTTCGCCGCGCGTTTTATGATCGAGCGGAATTCATGGGCGATCCCGACTTTGCGCGCGTGCCGGTGGCACAATTGATCGACAAGAAATACGGCGTGGCGTGGCGCGAGTCGGTGAACCCGGACAAGGCGAGCGCCAGCCACGGGCTGCAGCGTCCCGCGATCTTCAATGAGCTGGAACGCTACGCCTCGGCGCACCCGCTACCGGCGTTTGCGGCCGAGGGATCGAACACCACGCACTACTCGGTGGTGGACGCCGAAGGCAACGCCGTGTCGGTGACCACAACCTTGAACGAGAGCTTCGGATCCGGCGTGACGGCGGAGGGACTGGGCTTCCTGCTGAACGACGAGATGGACGACTTCACCTCGAAACCGGGCGTGCCGAACCTGTTCGGGCTGCTGCAGGGCGAGGCCAACGCAATCGGGCCGGGCAAGCGTCCGCTGTCGGCGATGACGCCCACCATGGTGGTCAGCAATGGCAAGCTGCTGCTGGTGTTGGGGTCGCCGGGCGGGCCGCGGATAATTACGACAGTCGCCAACGTACTGCTCGGCATCCTTGATTACGGGCTGAACGTGCAGCAGGCGGTGAACGCGCCGCGCTTTCACCAGCAGTGGCAGCCGGACCAGGTGTACGTGGAGCGCGTGGGATTTTCGCCGGACACGCTCAGCCTGCTGCGCAACATGGGACACAAGTTTACGACCGAGGACCCGGTATACACGAGCGGCTACTGGGGCGACGCCGAGGTGATCGCGATCAATCCGAAAACTGGCGAGCGGCTGGGCGGGACGGACGCGAGAAATAATGGGAAGGCGGTAGGATACTAGGCGCCAGACGCCAGGCGGCAGGCTCCAGGCAGATGCTGGGGCTTTTCGGCGGGCGACTGGTGACTGGCGACTGAAGACTATGCTCAAAGCGATGTCCACATACGCATACGTTCGCGAGCGCCTGCACCCGGGCTTGCTGGATGGACTGGCGCGCGCGGGCGCGGAGGCGATCGAGATCTTTGCCTTCCGCGGGCATTTCGACTACGCGCAGAGGAAGCAGCACGTGCTCGAAATCGCGGCCTGGTTCAAGAGCACGGGCGCGCAGCTCAACTCGGTGCACTCGCCGATGTACAACAGCTACGAGTGGCGCCGCCGCGACGTCGCCCCGCTGAACATCGCGGACAAAGATCGCAAGGGCCGCATTGACGCCATGGACGAGATCAAGCGCGCCATCGAAGTGGCCGAGCACGTACCCTATCGCTACCTGGTGCAGCACGTCGGTATCGGCAACGAGGAATTCGATGAGCGCAAGTTCGAATCGGCCATGACCTCGATCGAGCACCTGCGCGCGTTCGCCAAGCCGCTGGGGGTGACGATCCTGCTGGAGAACATTGCCAATGAGTTGTCCACGCCGGAGCGGCTGGTCGAGATGCTGCACACTTCGCATTTCGACGACGTGGGCGTGTGCTTCGACGTGGGGCACGCGCACATCATGGGCGACGTGGCGGGCGCGTTCGCGATTCTGAAAGACCACATCCGTTCCACCCACGTGCACGACAACAAGAAGGACAAAGACACGCACCTGTGGCCGGGCGAGGGGTCCATGGACTGGGCGGAGACGATGCAGTTGCTGCGCTCGGCGCCGCATACACCGCCGCTGCTGCTGGAAATCGAGGGCGACGGCAAGACCCAGGCGCAGGTGGCGAGCGGGATGACGGAAGCGTTCAAGAAACTCGAACAAGCCGGCGCTGCAGGGTAAACAGGATAAGAAGATCAACCGCAAAGGACGCAAAGGATGCCAAGTCATTCCTGTGCGACCTTAGCGGTCCAATGTTTTGATTTTTCTATATGCCTACCGAAGAACTGAAAACCGAAGCGCCGGTCGCGCGGATTGATGAGATCGGAAAATACGAAGGGCAGGCGGTGGAGCTGCGCGGCTGGCTCTACAACCTGCGCGAGAGCGGCAAGCTGCTGTTTCCGCAATTCCGCGACGGGTCGGGCGTGATCCAGGGCGTGGTGCCGAAGAACCAGGCGCCGCAGGCCTTCGAAGCACTGAAGGGGCTGACCCAGGAATCGAGCGTGATCGTGCGCGGCAAGGTGCGGGCCGACAAACGCGCCCCCGGCGGATACGAACTGGACGTCAGCGAGGTGCAGGTGGTGCAGAAGGTCGCGGAAGACGACCCGTACCCGATCTCGCTGAAGGAGCACGGGGTTGACTTCCTGATGGATCATCGCCACCTGTGGCTGCGCACGCCGCGCCAGGCGGCGATCCTGCGCGTCCGGGCGGAAATCATCAAGGCGACGCGCGATTTCTTGGACGTGCAGGGATTCGTGCTCACCGATCCGCCCATCCTCACGCCGGCCGCGTGCGAGGGCACGAGCACGCTGTTTCCGGTGGACTATTTCGAGGAGCAGGCGTTCCTGACGCAGTCGGGGCAGCTATACATTGAAGCGACGGCGATGGCGCTGGGCAAGGTATATTCGTTCGGGCCCACGTTCCGCGCGGAAAAATCGAAGACGCGGCGGCACCTGACGGAGTTCTGGATGGTGGAGCCGGAAATGGCGTTCGCCGAGCTCGACGACATCATGAACCTGGCCGAGGGGCTGCTCACGCAGATTGTGCGGCGGGTGCTGGAGAAGCGGCGGAAAGAGCTGGAATTCATCGGGCGCGACATCAGCCAGTTGGAAAAAATTGCCGCGCCGTTTCCGCGGATCAGCTACGACGAGGCAGTGGACATCCTGCACCAGGGACACGCCGAGGGCAAGATGGAGACGACGTTCGAATGGGGCGGCGATTTCGGGTCGCCCGACGAGACCTACATTTCGGCACAGTTCGACCGGCCGGTGATGGTGCATCGCTACCCGACCGAGGTGAAGGCGTTCTACATGGAGCCCGACCCGCAGAACCCAAAGCTGGCGCTGTGCGTGGACGTGCTGGCGCCGGAAGGGTATGGCGAGATTATCGGCGGCTCGCAGCGTATTGCATCTTACGACCTGCTGCTGCAACGGATCCATGAGCACAACTTGCCGGAAGCGGCGTTCAAGTGGTATCTGGACCTGCGGAAGTACGGCGGCAATCCGCATGGCGGCTTCGGCATGGGCATTGAGCGCGCGGTGGCGTGGATTTGCGGGCTGGAACACGTGCGCGAGACGATTCCATTTCCCCGGATGCTGCACCGGCTGTACCCGTGACAAGTACTTAGTACCTCAGTACCTGAGTACCTGAGTCGCGCGCCATCACATCAGCCTTGCGAGGTACTGAGGTGCTTAGGTACTGAGGTACTGCTTTTATGCCTGACGGAACGACACCACACACGACGCCCGCGCCTGGCCCGATCCTGGCGCCGTCAATCCTTCCCAAGAAGATCCGCGTCATCGGCGTGCCGCTCGATCTGGGGCAGACGCGCCGCGGGGTTGACATGGGCTGCTCGGCGGTGCGGGTTGCCGGGTTGGAAGCGCGGCTGGAACAGCTCGGCCACAAGGTGGAGGACGCGGGCAACATCGGCGTCGCCATTGCCGAAACCAAGGCATCGTTCGGCGCCTCCAATGCCAGGTACCTGAAGGAAATCACGCAAACCTGCACCAAGGAAGCCGAGCTGGTGGTGAAGACGCTGGAGGCGGGGAAGGTGCCGCTGGCGGTGGGTGGCGACCACTCCATCGCAGTCGGCACCATGTCCGGCGTTTCCGAGTTCTATCGCCGCCAAAATCAGGCTGCCGGGCTGCTCTGGATTGACGCGCACAGCGACATCAATACGCCGAACAGCTCTCCGAGCGGCAACGTGCACGGCATGCCGCTGGCGGCGATCATGGGACTATGGCCGTCAGAGCTGGCCAACATTTTCGGTTTCTCGCCCAAGGTGAGGCCGGAGAACTGCGTGCTCATCGGAGTGCGGGACGTTGACACCGTCGAGAAGGAAAACATCAAGCGCGCCGGCATCGAGGTGTTCACCATGCGCGACATTGACGAGCGCGGCATGCGCACCGTGATGGAAGAAGCGCTGCGCATGTCGGGACGCGGCACTGCCGGATACCATGTCTCACTCGACATGGACTGGATTGACCCCGAGGACGCTCCCGGCGTGGGCACGCCCGTCCGCGGCGGCGCCACCTACCGCGAAGCCCACCTGGCGATGGAGATTATTGCCGACCACGGGCGCATGGTGAGCTTTGAGATCGTGGAAGTGAACCCGGTGATTGATGAGCACAACCGCACCGCCGATCTGGCGGTGGAGCTGGCGCTTTCGGCGTTCGGCAAGAAAATCCTTTAGGCCAAACTCGCCAGCAGGCGATCGTCTCCTAGAGGGCTGCTGAAAAACTCGCGTAGGGGGAACACAACCGAGATTGCTCGGGCTTTCGGCGCTTCGCGCCTCGGTCACGGCTGAAGCCGTGACCTACCGAGCCCCTCGGAATGACAATAATATTATAAGGACATTTTGCGGCGCGGCTGAAGCCGCACCGTTTCAAAACGAGCTTCACTCGGAGTTTTTCAGCAGCCTGCTAAGCTATTGAAAACTAGATAGATATTGATCGCCACGGGTTCGGTCCCGGCCATCCTGCGGCTTTCATGTATGATATTAGTGCGTGGTTTTGAAGCGGTCGAGAGCAGAGTCTGCAAGCAGCACGTTCCTGCCTCCCAAGCTCCGATTCAAGATCCAACGTACCAACACTGAAGAAAAGGAATCAGCACTACCATGGAACAAGGAACAGTAAAGTGGTTCAACGACGCAAAGGGATATGGATTCATCAGCCGGCAGAATGGGGAGGACGTTTTCGTCCATTACTCTGCCATCCAGGCCGGGGGCTTCCGCAGCTTGCAGGAGGGCCAGACGGTGCAGTTTGATGTCGTCAAGGGGCCGAAGGGTTGGCAAGCGGAGAATGTCCAGCCTGTTTAACGGTTGAGGATTGCGGCATCAGGGGCGGCTTCGGCCGCCCTTTTTGCTGGCCAGTTACTTTCCCTCCGGTGTGCAGGACTTTGCAGTTCCACTGCAGCTAAGATGTTTTCGGCTGCCACAACACCTCCTATGTTGATGGAAACAAGCATTCAATAACTTGCGTCTGGCTGTGAGCATTGGAAGAGTGATTGCGGCTGCTCTTGACGATGCGGTGTCGCTCTCTTGCGTCTTGGAGACTCTGATGAAGAAACTCGCCCTGCTGGCTTGCTGCTTTGCGTTTGTCTTCCTCACGCTACGCGCTCATGCGGACATAGATCCGACCCTCAGCATGGGCGATCCTGGCTGCTCCACAACTGACATCGGGACAACAAACGGACAGTTCGCTGTCGCCCCGGTTAATGGCGGTGGCATTCTCAGGTTTTGCAACCAGAGTACGACGACCTGGACAACTTTCGACGTGGTCGTGCCTCAGACCCTCCTTGTGACAGCGTCCACCGTGTTCTGCAATGTAACCGGCAACGCCTTCGGCGGATGCGATGTAACGTCGGTCGCAGACGGTACGTTCGTCGATATTTTCTTTTCTGGCTCGGTAGGGTGCGAGTTTAACTGCCCTACCGGCATCGCAGCCGGCAACTTCGTGATTGTCAACCTGAATGACCCCGAATCAACCACAGGGAGTTGGCCGGATGGCTCGATCTTAACCTTTGACGCGAACGCGCAGAATCCGGGTGATGCCTTGTCGCTCGTTGGCACGGTACCGGTCTACTCGACAGTGCCCGAACCGGCGACGCTGCTCCTGCTGGGGCCAGGCATTGTCGTCGTGTTGCGGTTGCGTCGGCGCAGCTAGGATTCTCAACTTCAATGGCCGACAGAAAAAGGCCGCTTGTGTGCGAGCGGCCTTTCCTATGCCTGCTCCAATGCTTACTTCTTGGCCTCGAACTCCTTGATCATGTTCTGGAATTCCGGGTTGGAGCGCATTCCATCCAGTTCAGGGTCGTTGATCGCTTCCCGCACCGGGTAGCCCTTCTCGAACGCGGATCGCAGCGCGGCAATCGCCTCGCTGGTGTTGCCCGCAAGCCCCTGGACCATTCCCTCAAAGTACATGAAAGGGACTTCATTGGGAGAGATGGCGCGGGCGCGCTTGACGTATTGCAGCCCCTGTGCCGTTTTCCCACTCTTGGCATAGTACTGGCCGAGCTGGGCCATCAGATTGGCGTCCCGAGGATTGACTTCGAGTTCCTTGGAAGCAAGTGCGATCGCCTTCCCGTACGTCTCCACCGCCTTCTGCTTCTGGCCCGACCAGCGACACGCGTCCGCTAGGTTTCCCCACGCCAACTGCTGCTGGGGTTGAAGTTCGACTGCTTTCTCGAACATCGGTACCGCTTCCTGATAGCGCTTCAGGAAAAAGTACGTCGTGGCGAGATTGGTGTAGGCGTGAAAGTTGGGTTCCACCTCAATTGATTTCTTGAACGCGGCGATGGCTTCGTCCCACTTCCCCTGCCGGTAGTACGCGTTGCCCATGTTCACGTACCCCAGCCCGTTCTTCGGGGCCAGTTGCGTCACCTTCTTCAGCGAAGCGAGAGCCTCATCGTTGTTCCCGTAGCGTACGTATGCCAGACCGAGGGTGTTGTAGTTGAGCCAGTAGTACGGGTTGATCTCGGTCGCCCGCTGGTAAGCCTTGATAGCGTCTTCCTTCTTGCCGGCCGCGCGATACGCATCACCCAGCCGGCGATAGCCTTCGTCGGAATTCGGCGCCAGTTGCAGCGCGCGGGTCAACTCTGCCGTTGCTTCCGCCGGTTTTCCCGTCGCGGTGTAGATGCTGCCCAGCGCGAAGTGCACCTCGGGCAGGCTTTCACCCGTATTCTGCGCCTGCTGCGCCGCACCCAGCGCCTTTTGCGCCCAGGAGGCGTCCTTGGTATTTATGTACATGCGCAGGCTGGCATCGGCGATGCCGGTGTAGGCGAGCGCGAAGGCTGGGTCACGCTGGAGTGCCTGCTCGTACAACTTGATGGCCGCCTTCACCGCATTGGCGTCCACCTCGCCGTGCATGGCGTTCCGCCCTTTGAGGTACAAATCGTAGGCGTCAACGTTCTCGGTGGGGTGGGCCGCGGCGCGCGCGATCTCTTCACTGCTGGCCTTCACTGACAGCGCCGCCACCAGCTTGGCGTATGCGTTGTCTTCCAGGGTCAGCAGATCCTGCTTGAGTCCCGAAAATTCCTGGGTCCACAGCCGTTTCCCACCCGCGACATCATCCAGGTTCAAGACCAGGCGGATTTTGTCGCCTTCGCCCTGCAGGTTGCCGGTCACGATATAGTTGGCGCCCAGGGTATTGGCCGCTTCCCCCAGCGCTGTGTCGGGCTTGAGCTTGGCCACGGCAGCGGGTGCGGCAATCTGCACGTCCTTCAACTGGAAAAGCTTGGCCGTGAGCGCGTCCACCACGCCACCGCCGATGTAACCCAGGGCCTTCTCGTCTCCGATCACTTTGAGCGGCAACACGGCCACGTGCTTGGCGGGGACCGCCTGTTCGGCGGTGGAGGCCGGGCTGCCAAACACGCGATGCCGCACCGAGGGCACAGCCAGAAGCATTGCCCCCAGGATGACCACCGCGCCGGCTATACCCAGCGACGTCCGGCTCAGCGCGATGCCCATACTCGGAATCGCGATCTGCAGGGTCTTCGAGCCCACCGGCGCCGTGCCCGTCTCCAAGTCCTTCAGGATCTCGCCCGCGTTCTGGTAGCGCTGGTCGGGATCGCGTTCCAGGCATTTCATGATCACCCGCACCAGCCAGTCGGGCAGGTCAGGATTGAGCGCCTTCGGACTCTTGGGGACCTCGTGCACCCGCTTGTACATCAGTTGCAGCGTGGTGCCGGCATGGAACGGAACATCGCCGGTCACCATCTCGTAGAGAATCAATCCGAGCGCGTAGAGGTCGGCGCGATGATCGATTTTTCCGCCCTGCACCTGCTCCGGCGCCATGTAGCGCGGCGTACCCAGGAACTCGCCGGTCTTGGTCATGCCGGTATCGTGCTCCAGCGACTTGGCCAGGCCGAAATCCGATACGTAGACATTCTCTTGCTTGTCGAGCAGGATGTTCTGCGGCTTGAAATCGCGATGCGCCACGCCTTCGCTGTGCGCCGCCTCCAGCGCACTGCACAACTGTTTGGCGATCTTGAGCGCGCGCTCCACCGTCAGCTTGCCGTGTTCGGTCAGGAACTGGTGCAGGTCCTTGCCCTCAACGAACGCCATGGAGATGAACTTCACCCCCGCGGCCTCGCCCAGGTCGTGAATGCGCAGGAGGTTCGTGTGGGAAATCTTGCTGGCCAGCAGCAGTTCCTGTTTGAAGCGCTGCTCTACCGCCGGATCCACGGCCAAGTCGGGACGGATCAGCTTGAGCGCGACCGGACGCTCCAGTTCCTTGTCCCAGGCCTTGTAGACCGCACCCATGCCGCCCTGGCCGAGCAGTCGGTCAATGCGATAGCGCGGGCCGAAATCCACATGGTCGGCGCTGGAGGCAATGCCCAGCGCCGTCCTCGGCCCCGCGGTGGCAACGTTGGAGCCATCGGCCTGACGGGGCGGAACCTGGGGCGCAGATGCGGGCGCCGCGCCGGCTTTGGCTGCCGGCGTCGGAGGCAAACTTGCCCCGATAAAGGTTTCCGCCTCGCCTGCAGATACCAGCGCTGCGCCGCAGCGCACGCAGTTGGACAGGTTATCGAGGTTGCTGGTCCCACATCGCGGACAGTTCATCGGGGGAGCTCGGAGGCCCGGCAAACGGAAGGATTATTCAACAGTCACTATCCTCGCGCAAGCGGAAACACCGGGCAGAATACCCGCTGCGCGCCGATTTGGAGCTGAGATACAGGCGCGAATCCCGAGTCCGCGGGCTGTGCCGCAGCAACGCCGGACCCGGCACTCGCCACTCGGCGCTGGCGACTGGTTCCTCATTTCCCCACCTGGGCTTCGAAGGCGGCAAACTGACCCTCCAGGCTCCATTGCAGGCGCGAGCGCTCACTGGCCTGGAGGAATTGCCGGCACCCCAGGCTGAGCGAATCCTGCGCTGCCCCGGGGCGGTCCGATTGGCAAGCGGCGCGTTGGAAGCGATGGGTGTCGGACCACAAGCTGGCGCCGGGCACGAAGGCGTGCTCCAGGCCATTGCGCGCCATCCGCTTCAAGGTTGCATAGCTGAGCGCATAGGTTTGGATGGCGCGCAGGTATTCGTGATCGAGGTCGGAGCGCGCCACGCCCTCGTCGTCGGTGGAGATGGCGACCGGCACACCGTACTGCAAATACATTGGCAGCGGGTGGTCGGGGCCGCGCACGCCGAGAATCATATCGTTGCTGGTGAGGCAGATTTCCACCAGGATGTTCTTGGCCGCCATTTCGCGCAGCAATCCCAGCGGGTCGCGCTCGTGCATCACGTCCACGCCGTGGCCGATGCGCTCCGCGTGCCCCAGGTCGATGGATTGGCGAATATGAAAGCGCAGGCCGTCGGGCGGCACCAGACCGGGCGCCAGTTCGCCCGCGTGCAGCGAGATGCGCACCTTGGGATAGAGCTGGTGCAGGTAGTCCATCATCTGCATGTGGAGAGTGAAGTCGCGCATTTCTACCAGGCCGTCTTCCGGCATCACCAGGTTGATTCCGACCAGGCGCGGATCGGCGGAGCCCATTTCGAATCCCGCCACCATCTCCGCGAACACTTGATCGCGCCCCAGCCCGCGGTGGACTTCGTAGAGGTAGCGCACGGTCACGGCGCATCCCGGATCGGCATCCATCGAGCCGCAGCGCAGCATGGACCGCATTTTGGCTTCCGCCTGGTCCAGGTTGCCGCGCGCCGCCGCCACTACCCGCGCAATGCCGGTTTCGATCAGCTTCTGCCGCTGCCGCGCCATGTCGCCGGTCCAGCCCATGCCCGCGCCAAACTTGGCGACGGCACCGTTGTCCGGGCTGAGAATGAACTCCAGGTAGGTGACGTGCTCGTGACCGGCGCGCGATACCGTTTCCGCCAGCATCTCGCCCATGTGATCGTTTTTTGCCAGAGAGAACTTGCCGAAGGTATCGAAGAAATGATCGTGCGCCGACCGGTCGTTGCGATCGGCGGTGAAGTGCCGCATGGACCAGGCATCGATGATGTCGCGATAGAGCACGGGGTCGCTATAAGCGCGCGCTGCCGGCACGTGGCCCTTGGCGTCGTCGCAGGCAGGCTTCTGGCCATCCGCGGCTTTTTCCGGCGCAACGGCGCGCAGTGTCTTGCGCTCGATGCAAAGGTTGTCGTGGGCGGCAAAGTCAATGAAAGACTCGGCGTAGGCGGCGCCCGTCAGGTGGTTGTGCAGGTCGGCGCCCTTGGGCAGTTGCCGGACAAACTCCAGCAGCAGCGACGGCTGGTGGCGGATGGAATCCAGGTAGCGCGCGGTGCGCTGCTCGCCGAGATCGGCCACAGCGGCGCTTGCGGCGGGTTTCTTGACCGGCGCCTTGGCCGCCGGCTGCTGCCCCGCGGCGATGGTCGCGATCAGGACAAATAGAAATGTGTGCCAGCGGCGGCTCAGGGGCAAGGTCTCACCTCAAGGAGTGTGAGAGATTGTAGCGCGTGGGCCGAACAAACAAAAACATGGGCCACGGATTCACATGACGGATATCATTTCTCGTCTTGCTTGCGAACAATGTAAGGTAAAGAAGAAATGATCTCAGCTCGTCCACTAGCGACAGCGCTGCTTCTTCTTAGTCTTTGCGTGTCTTGCCAAACACGGAAGGCACCTTTGGTAGTTCAAGTGATGCGTGATTCGAATGCGCAGTTTGCGAAGCAGCTGGCCCAGGTTACTTACGATTACGCTCTCACGAAGCCGCGTGTGAGGAGCGGACGCGATGTGTTAGTCGGGACGATGGAAGTCGGCGGCTCACAGTTTACGGGCAGCTTCCAACGATTGATCGAGACACATCCCGAGGTCATAGTTATAGACGCGCAGGCTGAGCTCCCGATTGGCGCGTCACTTCGTGGTCAGCTGGGCAGTCCAGTGCCGGTCTGCGCTGACACGCCAGCGTACATCCCAACATGGGTAACAGGGGAGAAGAGGGAGGCCGCGGAGGCTTATGTTCGGTTCTTACAGCTGAATTGCAAGTAGAGCCGCCGCAATCAGATTCCGCGTCCGAACAATCTGAACACGAAGTACCAGTGCGACAACCTGTCGCGCTTGCTTCAGCTCTTCCATCAGAAGGGCGATCCGTGGTGAGGAACCGGAGGCCGCCGGTGATATCCTACGCAGCAACATGGAAGTGAACGAAGAACTGCACGAGGTGGCGCACGAAGCGCGCACCCGCTCCGCCAAGCAGATCGGGCTGACCATGGCCGTGGTCGCGGTGCTGCTTGCCGTTTCCACCATGCTCGGCCACCGCACGCACACCGAGTCGGTCCTGGTGCAGACGCGCGCCACCGACCAGTGGGCGTTCTACCAGGCGAAAAACATTCGCGCCCACATGTACGAGGCCGATGCGCAGATGGCCGCCGCCCTGGGAGCGAAGGGCGCAGCGGAAGACTTCAAGTCGCGCGGCGAAAAACAGCGTGGCGACGCCGATCACATCCGCGCCGAGGCCGAAAAGCTGGAAGCGGAGACGCAGGCGACGGAGCGCAAGGCGGGGCACTACGACCTGTCCGAAATCTTCTTCGAAATCGGCATCGTGTTGTGCTCGATTTCGCTGCTTTCAGGCTCGGGCCTGTTCTGGCGGCTGTCGTTCATCAGCACCGCTGTCGGCATCCTGATCGCCGCGCGCGGCGCCTGGCTGCACTAGAACAATTTGCGGATTGCCGAATTGAAGAATTGACGGATTAGACCCGAAGCGCGCCGAAGCTCGTCAATTCGCGAACAAAAATCCCGGCTCCAGCCCTTTACTTCCGAATCAGCCCGTGCACCTTCAATATCTCCACGACCCGCTCGACCGGAAGTGCCTCCACCGTCTTAGAGCGCCCAGTGACCGTCGTCGCCTTGAATAACGAGTTGTAGATGGCCTCCTCGGTCGCTTCGATCGCCGCCAGAAACAGCGGCGACATTGCCGCATTCCCCAGCAGCGTCACCTGCCGTGGCTTGTTCTCATCGCCGGGACGAATCCGCAGTGCCGGCGCGGTGGAGAACGCGATGACGTAATCCCCACTGCCATTCGACCCCGCCGCGCCCGTGCGCGCCATGCCCATAATCGCCCGTGCCGCCAGCCGCTTCAAGTTGCGCGCGTCTACCGGCGCATCGGTGGCGACCACGATCATGCACGACCCATCTGCATCGTCGTGTGGCAAACGCTTTTGTGGCACTCGCGCCTTCGCGGGTGCACCTTCCAACTCCTCCCTGAATACGTATCTCCCCAGCTCTTTTCCCACCGGGGCGCCGGCGATGGTCAGCACGCCGCCGAAGTTGGTCTGCACCAGCACGCCGACTGTGTATCCACCGAGCGACGCCGGTAATTTCCGCGACGCCGTTCCGATTCCGCCTTTCCACCCAAACGCGATCGTGCCCGTGCCCGCGCCGACGCTGCCTTCCTCCACCGGCCCGCCCTTCGCGCCTTTGATCGCCGCCAGCACGTCCTGGCGCGTGATCGGCCGCGAGCGAATGTCATTCAGGTATCCGTCATTAGTCTCGCCGACCAGCGGATTGATCGACCGCACGTCCTCGTTCCCCGGCAATACCAGCATGTAGTCAATCACCGCGTCGGCCGCGCGCGGCACCGCCAGGGTCGAGGTCAGCAGGATGGGAGTCTCGATCTCGCCGAGCTCGTTTACCTGCGTCGAGCCGGCCAATTTGCCAAACGCATTCCCGATAAACACAGCACCCGGCACCTTCTCGCGGAAAAGGTTGCCGCTGTGGGGCAGGATGGCTGTGACCCCGGTGCGCACATTGTCGCCGCGCACAATTGTGGTCTGTCCGACCATGACGCCGGCAACGTCGGAAATCGCATTCAGCGGCCCGGGCGGCAAGACGCCGACCTGCACACCGAGGTCGCGCGCCCGCGGCCGCACTTGGCCCGGACCGGTTTGCGACACCGCCGTTCCGATAAGCGCTGCGATCGTCAAAGTGAAAACAAGGTTATGCATGTTGAAACGGGGATTGTACGTCATCGGTCCACGGCTCGGGAGCCGGACTGGGAGCAGCAATTCCCCCCTCGGAACTCGCCACCGGTCTTCAACCCGGGACTCGCAACTCGCGACTCGCTGTGATAGTGTTAGCCGCATTCCAGAGTAGTCTGGCGAAACCCGCCCGCGAACAGCTTTTCCGCGCCTCCAACCTCGGGCCGACGGCACGCCCGGTGGGGAGCGTCGAGCGAAAGCGGCGCATCCCCCTGGGGGGCGGCGCATTTTTCAGCACGGAGTCCATGGTTTATGGCGCTCGGTTTTGGCTTCAACAAGGCGAAGGTCCTCAGCGCGGCGGAAAGGCACGTCCAGCAGGGCAAGCTGCAGAACGCCATCGGCGAGTACGAAAAGGTCGCCAAGGAAGACCCCAAGGACCTGACCGTGCTCAACACCATCGGCGACCTCTACGCGCGCCTCGGCCAGACCGACCGGGCCACGGCGTACTTCCGCAAGGTGGGCGATGCCTACGCGGCCGACGGGTTCACCGTCAAATCCATCGCCATGTACAAGAAGCTCACCAAGCTGACGCCCAACTCCGCGGAAGGCCTGCAGAAGCTCGCCGACCTCTACACCCAGCAGGGCCTGTACAACGATGCGCGCCAGCAATATGTTGCCCTCGCCGACCACCGGATGAAGGCCAACGACCTGGACGGCGCGGCCCGTGTCTTCCAGAAAATGCTCGAGCTCGATCCGGAAAACGCCGCCATGCAGAGCAAGCTGGCCGATCTCTACATCCGGATGGGCAAGAAGGAAGACGCCAAGGAAATCTACCTCCGCGCGGCCGAATCGCTTTACCAGCGGGCTGCCATGGACGCGGCCGACGAAGCGCTCGGCCGCATACTGAGCATCGATCCGGCCAACGCCCGTGCGCTGCTGAAGCGCGGCCTGATCGCGGTAGATTCCGGCGACGGCGCCGCCGCCATCCGCCACCTGGAGCGCATTCCGCACATCGAAAGCAATCCCGACGCGCTCGGCATCCTGTTGCGCGCTCACCTGCAGGTGAAAGACCTGGTGAACGCCGAAACGGTGGCGCGCAACCTGGTGGCGCAGCACAAAGACTTCAGCGGCATCCAGGCGCTGGCGGAAACGCTGATGGCGACCGGTTCCTACCAGGAAAGCCTCGCGATTTACCGCGAATTCTCCGGCCAGCTCTCGCTCAGCAACACCGAGTCGTTGCAGCACGGGCTGGAATCGGCGCTGCACAAGGTCAGCGAGGATGCGACCTTGCTGGAAATCGTGCGTGAGCTCTATCGCAAGCTCGGCGACCAATCGCATATCGGCGAATCCACCGAGCTGCTGGCGCACGCGCTGGTGCAGGCCGGTGACCTGAAGCGCGCCCGCGATCTCTATCGCGAGCTCGCCGACACCGAGCCCGAAAATCCCATGCACGAGCAGCACTACCGCCAGATTCTCGTCAAGCTCGGCGAGGACGCCGCGGTGCGCCCGCTTACTGCCGCCGAAGGCGCGCAGGCGTTCATGGTGGATGAGCTGGAAATGTCCGCGCCCGCGATCACGCAGGATTATCCCGTCGAGACCGCCGATGCGGTGAAGTCGGCGCTCACCGACTCCGAACTGCTCGATTCCTACAACATGCCGGCCAAGGCGCTGGCGCCGCTGGAAAAGGTCCTGCCGCAAGCCCCGCGCGATTTCCGCCTCAACCAGCGACTGGCCTCGCTCTACGCCGCCGCCAACCGGTTTGGCGATGCCGCGCAGTGCTGCGAAACCCTGGAATCGGTTTACCTGCAAGCCGGTCATCCCGATCAGGCAAGGCAATATGGCGAGATGGCCGCCAAGTATCATGAGCGCGCCGGCGCCGCCGCGCCCGCCACTGAGGTGCAGCCGCCGTCGTATTCGGTTGAGGTGGAAGCTTCTCCGGCAGCGCCTCCCGCCGCACCGGCGCCCGAGATTGATATTTCGGAGGAATGGGAGACGCACGCCGCTGCGCCGGCCGTTGCCGCGCCGGTTTCCACGGCCGGCGAATTGCTGGACGAAATCCGCTTCTACATCTCGCAGGGAATGTGGAACGAGGCCCGCGCCGCCTGCGAGCGATGCCAGTCGATCGCGCCCGGAAATCCCGACCTTGCCGGGCTGCAATCGCAGGTTACCGCCGCATCGGCCTCCATGATTGAAGTCCAGGGACCGGCTGACTTTGGGATCGAACCTCCACGCCAAATTGAGCAACCGCCCGCGGCGGAAATTTCGCCTGAGGTCGCAGCGCCCGCTCCCGAAGCGGTGGCGCCGGCGAAAGCCGACGTTCTGGGCTACTTCGTCTCCGATCTCGAACAATCCCTGGGCACCGATTTTGCCGTGGGCGGAACGACGCCAGCATCAGCGGAGCCCGCAGCGCCGCCTGCCGCTCCTCCCAAGCCCGCGCCTGTGCCTGCGATGGAAGCCGCGCCCAGCAAGCTTACGGAAGAGGTGCACGAGGAGGCGAGCACCGTACTTTCCGACATGTTCGCCGAATTCAAGGAGGATGCCGAAGCCGGCGCCAGTGAGGTCGAGGACCCGGACACGCACTACAACCTGGGCGTGGCCTTCCGCGAGATGGGCCTGATGGATGAGGCCATCGGCGAACTGCAAAAAGTCTGCCACGCCATTGATAAGGGCATTCCCTTCAGCCAGGTCATGCAAGCCTATACCTGGCTGGCGCAGTGCCTGGTGGACAAGGGAGTCCCCGCCGCCAGTTACCGGTGGTACGAAAAAGCGCTCAAGATCTCTACCGACGAGCAGCAGCGGCTGTCGCTGCACTACGACCTGGCGAACGCCTACGAGGCCGCCGGCGACCGTCCCTCCGCCCTGCAGCACTTCATGGAGGTTTACGGCAGCAATATTGACTACCGGGATGTCGCCGAGCGCATCAAAGCGCTGAGGTCGTAGAATCCAAAGATATGGGTCCTGCGAGCGATCCCAGGGAGCCAATACGCCAGGTGAGTCCGGACGCCAAGGTTTTCCCGGCTGACCGCTTGCCGGTGGAGAGCAAGCTGCCGCCGGTTCCATCTGCCCCGCCCGAAGCCAAAGTCTCGCGCACCACCATCTGGCTGCATCGCCTGTCGCTGGTCATCTTCGTCATCTTCTGCATTGAACTGGGCATGCTCCTCGCCGTGTTGCCCTGGACCCGCATCTGGACCGACAACTCCCTGCTCGCCGCACATCCCGCCTGGCGCGCCCTGGCGCAGGACAACTTTGTCCGCGGCATCATCACCGGCATCGGCCTGGTGGACGTCTGGATCGGAATCTGGGAGGCTGTGCACTACCGCGATCCGGGGAAGAAGAAGGATTTGTAATTTGGCAATTTGTAATTTGTAATTGCATCTGCTCTCGAGTGGGCTGTGTGAGCGCAGTGCGCGCTCCGCAAATTTCAAATTACAAATTACCAATCGAAAATCTTATGGACGAAA
>DASWAR010000095.1:0-19207 GCA_036391015.1 Terriglobales bacterium | reverse complement strand
ACCGGTCAAAGTCAAAACCACAAGCTCCACACGCCGATGTGGTAACCCGGACCACAAGAACGGGGGAAAGCGCACCTGCCGGATTTGTCAAACTTCTACTGCCTCCCCGGCAGAGCCGGGGGGTCTCCCGTTCGTACTAGCGGTTAGGGGCTAGCAGCTAGGGACTGGAAATCACGCAGCATTCCTGCGGAGTGTCGTAGCCGGAGAGCGCGGCGCTTCTAACCTCATGAGTTCAGTGCCCCTTTTTTCTTCTCCGCGGGGCGCATCCCGGGGGGATTTTCGGGGTTCCTACCAACAGCATTCAGCCTCGCTGCCCCTTCCAATGGGACGCGGGCTGCGAACTCAACCTGAGGGATCTTATGAAACGGCTTGCACTTGGGACTTTCCTGGGTCTTCTGCTTGCGGCGGTGCCGCTCTGGGCGCAATACCAGACCTCCAACCAGGGTTACGGCAACAACCCGTCTTCGAATACGTCGTACGCGAACAGCGCGATTCCCGAAGGAACGCGCTTCGTGGTCCGGCTCGACGACACTCTCGACACTGCCAGGCTGAAACCGGGCAAGAGGTTCACCGCCAAGCTGGGTGAGGATCTCACCGCGCCTGACGGCTCTACAATTCCTATTGGCAAGAAGATTCACGGGCACGTCAGCTCCATCAACCGAGGCTTGCACGGCAGCATTCTGCTCAGCTTTGATGAGATCGAAACCCGGCATGGCTGGCGTCCCCTGGCAGCCACCGTCAGCGATGTTCCCGGCGAGCACGGTGCCAAGTCGACCGGCGAAGAAGGCGAGGTCCAGAAGAAAGGCACCAGCAACAGGCGAGTCGCAGAAGACGCGATCGTCGGCGCGGCCATCGGCGCCACCGCCGGAGCCATTGCCGCCGGACCGCACGGCGCCATCATCGGCGCGGCCGCCGGTGGCGCTCTTGGGGGCGGCGGGGGCCTGCTCACCGACCGCGACCTGAAGCTCAACAAAGGCCAGCAACTCGAACTCCGCCTCGACCGCCCGCTGCAGATCCCACGTGAGTGATGAGGCGCGGCTCGCGAAGGTTTTTCAGCGCGCTGCTTCGCCCTGATTGTTGGAGCGCGCACGCCCTCGAGCGCGTAGAAGTTTGTCAGAACCGGGATCCGGCCGCTGCCCTTCCACCCCGGCTGGGTCACACACGGCACGCCGGAGCCCCGTCATTTCGCCCTAAGATTTTCTGCAAGCCCAAGTCGATCCTGCGTTCTATCATCGGCATGCTCTCAAAGTCTTCCGTCGTCAGTCTTCGGGATTTCCGGCCTGACGACCGAAGATTGAGGACTGAAGACTTATTCAAGGAACGCAAATGAGAAACGCACTACTTGTCATTGCACTCGCACTGCTTGCCTCCATCACCGCCGCGCAGAATACTCCCACCGTCACCGCCCAGATGAACACGGTGTACGTCAGCGCCGACGGCAAGTTCGAGTCGGCGCCTGACACCGCGCTCATCCAGTTCAACATCTCCGCCCAGGAAACCTCGCCGCGCGCCGCCTACGATCGCGCCGCCCAGGAAACCGAGCAGGTTCGGCAGATCATGAGGAGCAACGGCGTGGATCCGAAGTCGGCGGAGATCGGATTCTTCTCGCTGCAGCCGATATACGACTGGAAAGACGCCAAGCACCGCGTCGTCGGCTACCGGGTCAGCAGCAGCGTCAGCCTCAAGCTCAAGGATTTCGCCAAGGTAGGGCCGATCGTGCAGCAACTCGGTGCGCAGGAATTCAATGAGAACGTCAACCTCGGCTACACGCTTGAGAACATCGACGCGGCCAAGTTGCGCGCCGTCGAAGACGCCTTCCAGCGCGCCCGCGCCGAGGCCGCCACCCTCGCCAAAGCCGGCGGACGCGCGCTCGGAGAATTGAGCTACGCTTCCGTCGACACCATTGAGCCGGTTCGCTTCCTGAACGCGCCCATGCCGCGCGTCGCCATGGCCGCGCAGGCACAACCGGTCGCCGCCCCCACGGAGGAATTTGCCGCGCACAAGGTCACCATCACGGCGCGGGTGAGTGCGGTGTTTGCGCTGAAGTAGGTGGTGACAGAAATCTGCTGGCGAAAAACTGAGAAACTGAATAACTGGGCAACTGACAAACTGAGCGACCGAGAGACTGATAGACCGATAGACCTCATCTGGCAAAGAGTTTTGCCAGCAATCCCTTTCCCTTCTCAGCGGGCAGGTTCAATTGCGCCAGTATGGCGTTGACCTCGGCTGCGCCGAGCGGCTGCGCGTCCTGCCGCAAGCGGATCATTTCCAGGAACGACGTGTAGCGGTCAATGCAGTGGAAACAGTCGCGGATGTGCTGTTCCGCCAATTCACGCTCGCGCCACGATACCTGCCCGTTCACCAGGTTGTTGAACGTCTTCAGCGGCAGGCAGGATTCGCCGCCGGCCTTCGCCGCTTCCGCCATCAGCACCCGCGCCGAGATATTGAACGCGTCCGCCGTCGCGCCCGGCAGCACCTGCGCCAGTCGCTGGTCGGCGATGTCCCTGGTGGCCTGCGCCGTGGCCTCGGTGTTCATCATCATCGGCCCGATGCGCGGCGCGTCGTAGCCTTTGATGAACATCCACAGCACCTCGCGCTCCACCACCGCCAGGTCCTTCATGATCGAGCGCACCTGCTCCAGCGAGAGCTCAGGCGCCGGCACGCGCGCCACCTCGCGGCCATAGGTAAATACCAGCTCGCGGAACGCCATCAGGAATTCGCGCTCGTTGTGGAACTTGAGCTGATGGAACCAGGCGTTGTCGTTGGCGCGGGCGCGCTGAAATACCGCCGCGACGTGCGAGTCCAACTCCGGCGCCAGCATGGGAAAGAAATGGCCGAGCAGAGTGCGCGCAATCGGAGCGTAGTCGCGGACAAACTCCTGCCAGCCCAGGCGCTCGGGGCGAGCACAGTCTTCCGCCATGGAAAAAATGGTGCGAACAGCCACGCAGGGAGTCTAGCAGCGCTGGGTCCCGACTACCGAGCAGGTGTTCGCGAGCGGGGATTGTCGGAGTGTAAATGGTCGGTGGCTAGTGGTCAGTGGCCAGGGGTTTGTTGCGGAACGATTCGCTAGCCACTGGCCACTAGCCACTGACCACTGTTTATCGGATTTTGCTTCCATCCAGCGCCAACGGCCGTTCCAGCACGATCAGCACGCTGGTTCCGGCATGCAGGGTCACGTCGGGCCCGCGCGTCAGCAGCACGCTGGCGAGGCCCACGGCAGCACCGGCGCCTCCACCGATTCCCGCTCCCCGGATGCCGCGATCAACTACGGCGCCAACCACCGCGCCTTGGCCCGCCGTCTTGGCAACCGTGCCCGCGTCCTTACCCCTGGTGCCGTCCTGCTGGATAGTGCCTTCCTTGTCCCTCGCCGTCTGCTTCTCCGAACCCGGCAAATTTTCCACCGCGCCCGGCAGCATGACGGTGTAACCGCTGCGGAAGATCATGGTGGTGAAGTGCATCAGGAATTCCGCCCGGCCCTTCACCCGGCCTGGCCGCTTGATCTCGCTGATTCGTCCCTGCACGTAGGTGCCGGCGGGAATCACAATGCGATCATTCGCCGTAATCGGAAACACGGTCTCGGCATACACCGCGTCGCCCACTTTCGCGCTCTTGGTGGAAATGCCCTGCGCCAGCTTCAGGGGAATCTGCGTGCCGGCGGGGACAGTGATGCCGGCGCGCCAGCCGCCGCGGTTCCCTTCGCGCTCCTCAGCCACCTGCTGCGCTGCCGCCAATGCGCCCAGCAGCACAACGACAATTGCCCAACGCATACTCATGCCCTCCGAACGGGTATACGGAATTCAACACCGCTTGACGATAATTGTTGCCCTTGTCCCCGCTCTGCTGTACCTCTTAAGAACGTCTGTTTAAGGTTCCAGTCGCGACCAATATGCTCCCCAGAATTCTCGCCCTGCTGAAAATCGCCGCGCTGGCGCTCGCCTTGGCGACCTTTGTTTCAGCTCAGGACGAAGCAGCCGCCCTGTTCAAGGCACGCTGCACGAGATGTCATGGCATCGACGGCTCCTCCAAGACCGATGCCGGCAAGAAGATGGGAATTCCCGACCTGCGCTCGCCCAAGGTGCAGAGGCTCACCGACGCGGAATTATTTGAAACGATCGCGCACGGCAAAAACCATCGCAACTATCCTCACGTGTTTTCCGACCTCGGCCTTTCTGATCAACAGATTCGCCAGTTGGTACAGCACATGCGCACGCTGGCGCCGCCACGCCATTAATACAGAAGATATTTTTTCCTGACCTGCTCAAACCGCTCCAATTCCTCCCGCCAATCGTCGGCGATGTTGCGGGGATTGGCGCCGGCGGCAATCGCGGCTACGACACGCGGGTCGTTGACCAGCAGGATCATCTGCCGCATGTCGAACTCGCCGGGATAGAGCTGGTGCAGCGCCGACGCCAGCTCCACTCCCAACTCCGGCGCGTCCAGCGTATTGCGATCGAGCAGCACGATGTTGACGCCGCCGATCCTTTGCCCGCCGAACTTCTGCCCCGCCGCCGGCGTGAAATTGATGGGCACAAAGCGCACGCCCTGGATGCCGCGCGCGTTCAGGTAATCCGCGAATTCCTTGGCCTTGATCCACGACGCGCCCACCACCTCGAACGGCGTGTCCGTCCCGCGTCCCACCGAGACATTCGTGCCCTCGATCTCCGCCACTCCGGTATAAAGCGTCGCCTGCGTCAGGCTGCGCAGGTTGGGCGACGGGTTGATCCACACCAGTCCGGTGGAGTCGTACCAGTCGCCGCGCATCCAGCCTTCCATCGCAATTACCGTCAGCCGCGCGTTGATGTGCCGCTCGCCGTTAAACATCTTCGCCAACTCGCCGACCGTCATGCCGTGCCGCACCGGCTCCTGCGTGTAGTTGACGAAGCTCTCCTGCCCGGGCTGCGACACCGGCCCCTGCACGTAGCTGCCGGTCACTGGGTTGGGGCGATCCAGCACCACGACCTCGGTTCCCGCCTTCGCCGCCGCCTCCAGCAAGTATCCGAGCGTCGTCTCATAGGTGTAGAAGCGCGCGCCGGCATCCTGAATGTCGTACACCACCGCGTCCAGGTCCCTCATGATGTCGAGCGGCGGGCGGCGCTTCGCGTCGGTGTCGCCATAGACGCTGTACACCGGCACGCCGGTGGCCGCATCCACCGAGTTGCCCACCGACGTCGTATCCAGCGCGCCGGTGACACCGTGCTCCGGACTGAAGATCGCCGCCAGCTTGATGCCGTCCACGTGCGCCAGCACATCAATCGTGCGCCGGCCCAGTCCGTCCACGCCGGTTTGATTGGTCAGCAGCCCGATACGCCGAATCTTCCCCGGCTCGGGCGCGCGCAACTGGTCGAAATTGTGGAGTTCCAGCACGTCAATCCCCGTCTTGACCTGCCCGTTGCGCACGTTAATGCGTCGCGACGCCGCGTAGCTGTCGTTGTAACCGGTGATGCGCGCCAGCCGCATGCGTTCTTCTGCGCTCGCCGACAGCTTCAAGGCCGCCGCGACCGCGGTTGCCGTCCGGTTGCGCAGCGTCACCATGTCCTTATTCTGCCCGCGCGGGTGCACCGCGTTGGCCAGGATGATGATGTACGTTCGCGTCACCGGATCAATCCACAGCGAGGTCCCGGTGAACCCGGTGTGCCCGAACGATCCCACCGGCAGCAAATCGCCGCGGTTGCTGGAAAACGCCGTGTCAATGTCCCAGCCGAAGCCGCGCACCGAGGTCGCATTCGGCGGCTGCTGCGGCGTGGTCATCTTCTCCACCATCAGCGGCGACAGCACCGGTGCGCCGCCGTCGAGCATCGCCTGCGCAAATTTCGCCAGGTCATTCGCGGTGGAGAACACGCCCGCATGCCCGGCCACTCCGCCCATGCGCCGCGCCGTGGGATCGTGCACCACGCCGCGCAGCATTTGCTCGCGTTCGTCGTATTCGGTGGGCGCGATCCGCGGCCGCCACGACGCCGGCGGCAGATACGTTGTCTCCTCCATCTTGAGCGGCTGGAAGATGCGCGCCGACGCGTACTTCTCCAGCGCCATCCCCGACACGCGCTCCACCAGGAACCCGAGCACCTCGTAATTCACGTCGCTGTAAAAAAACCGCGAGCCCGGCGTGTACACCGGCGTCTCGTCCATCGCCATGCGGAACGCCGTGTCGCGCCCGTGCCACGGCTCTTTGAGATCGAGATCGTCCGGCAGCCCGGAATAATGCGTGAGCAACTGCCGCACGGTGATCTCCTGCTTTCCCTGCGTGCCGAATTCGGGGAGGTAGCGCGCCACTGCGTCGTTCAGTCGCACCTGCCCGCCCTGCACCAACTGCATCACCGCGACCGCCGTCGCCATGCACTTGGTGAGCGACGCCATGTCGAAGATGGTGTCCAGGGTCATCGCCTCGCGCCGTGGCTCCAGGCTGCGATAGCCGTACGCTTTGCGGAACACCACCTTGCCGTCGTGTCCCACCAGCACCACTGCGCCGGGGATCTGGCGCTCGGCGACGGCCTGGTTGAAAATGCGGTCCAGAGCGCCCAGGCGCTCGTCGGCCGTGCTGGATGGCTTGGGTCTGCTCACGCCGGCCTTATGCGCCGGTTTGCGCGCGCCCGTCTGCGCCGCGGCGGAAATGGCAACCGCGCCGGCCACAATCAGGACAAAAACACCGCTATACGAAGTCCGGAAGGCTCGCATGAACAAGATAGGTATCTCATCGCGAAATTTACAGGAGTTCTCCGCGACAGTACAGTGTTCGCATAGTTTCACCTATGGAGCTGACACCTAGTTTCGGCAACCAGCCCCAGCGCTTCGCACGCGCCTTCGCCCTGCTGCGCGAGGCCATCGCCGCCGGTGCGTTTCCCGGCTGTTCGCTGGCCGTCATGCATCGCGGCGAAGCTGTCGCATCCACCGGCCTCGGACACTTCACCTACGAGCCGCAGTCTCCGGAGGTTGCCGCCGGCACCATCTTCGATCTCGCCTCGCTGACCAAGATCGTCGCCACGACTGCCATGGCCATGATCCTGTACGAGCGCGGCGTGCTCGACCTGGACCTGCCGGTGGAATCGGTGATGCGCGAATTCTTCGCGACTGATCCACGGCGCCAAGACGTCACCATCCGGGCGCTGCTGGCGCACACCTCCGGCCTGCCCGGCTATGTCCGCCTGTTCGAGCAGGCGCGCACCCGCGATGAACTTGTCCTCGCCGCCTGTCGCACGCCGCTCGAGGCCGCTCCCGGCGAGCGCACCGAGTACAGCGACATCGGTTTCATCATTCTCGGCGAAGCGCTCGCGCGTCTCGCCGATGAACCGCTCGACAGCTTCTGCCTCCGCGAAATTTTTGGTCCGCTCGGCATGGCATCCACCGGCTTCAATCCGCCGCAAGCAATGCGCCCGCTCATTCCTCCGACCGAGGATGACCGCGCTTTCCGCCATCGCGTCATCCAGGGCGAAGTGCATGACGAAAACGCCGGCGTGATGGGCGGCGTAGCCGGCCACGCCGGGCTTTTTGCCAGCGCGCCCGATCTCGCCCGCTTCGCCCACGCGATACTGGGTGGTCTTTCCCGGCCCGGTGTGAAGACAATCTTTCTTCCCGAAACACTGCGCACATTCGCCCGGCCGCAGGCGGCAAAATCCTGCAGCCCGCGCGCGCTCGGCTTCGACCTGCCCTCGGCGCCCTCGCAGTCCGGCCGCCACTTCTCGCCGGGTTCGCTCGGTCACCTGGGTTTCACCGGCACTTCGCTGTGGCTCGATCCCGAGCGCGAACTCGCGATCGTTCTTCTGACCAACCGCACCTGGCCCGACCGCAATTCGCAGGAGATCAAGCGCGTGCGTCCCCGCGTGCACGATGAAGTCGTGGAAGCGTTGAGTTGGTAGTTCGCGCCGCGGAGCCGCTAGTCCGGAAATCCAGGCCGGACTACGGACGACCAGCTACCAACTACCGGTGTCGTTTGCAGTGGATCGTTTTCACTCACAACTCAAAACTGACAACTTACAAGTCGCGATTCCACTGCTACACTTCCTGCAATGTCTGACTCCGAGGACTTGCGCGACCTGACCACGGAAGACCAGAATCCTGCGGCGGCGGATCTGGACACCAAGTCCGCCCTGGAAATCGCGCGCATCATCAACCTGGAAGATGCCAAGGTTGCCGCCGCGGTGGAGCGTGCGTTGCCACAGATCGCGCGGGCGATTGACGCCGTCGGCGAAGCGATCGCCAATGGCGGCCGCCTGATCTATGTCGGCGCCGGCACCAGCGGGCGCATTGCCGCCCTCGATGCTGCCGAGTGCCCGCCCACCTTCGACACCGATCCCGAAACAGTGCAGTTCATCATGGCCGGCGGCGTCGACGCGCTGTGGAACCCATTCGAACCCGCCGAGGATTCCGCCGAATCCGGCCACCGCGAGATGGCTCGCCTCAAGCCCGGTCCGCAGGACGTCGTGGCCGGCATTGCCGCCAGCGGACGCACTCCCTTCACCCTCGCCGCCGTCGAATATGCCCGCGGCAAGGGCGCAAAAACCATCGCGCTCACCTGCAATCACGACACGCCGCTTGGCCGCGCCGCCGAAATCGAGATCGTGGTCGAGGTCGGCCCGGAAGTGCTCGCCGGTTCCACCCGCATGAAGGCCGGCACGGCGCAGAAGATGATCTGCAACATGATCACCACCGGCGCCATGGCGCGCGCCGGCTATGTGTACGGCAACCTGATGGTCAACGTGCACCCGAAAAACGAAAAACTGGTGGCGCGCGCCGTCAGCATCCTGGAAAGCGCGGCGCAGACCGGTCACGAGCGCGCCGCTGCTGTCCTGAAAGAATCCGGCAATAGCGTGCCGGTTGCGCTCATCATGCTGAAGGCGGGCGTGAGCAAGGCTGATGCCCAGCATCATCTCGAACTCGCCGGCGGCAACGTGCGCCACGCCATCGAATCCGCCCAGCCCCTGAGCGCGCGGCGAAGCTCGCGGCACCCGTAGCGCAGCGCGTCCAGTTGGTATATACTTTGTATCTACATGGCGACGAAAGCTCAAATCACGAAATGGGGCAACAGCTTGGCCGTCCGGATTCCAAAGCCGGCTGCGGACACCGCCAAATTGAAGCAGGGTGACGAAATCGAAGTGGTCGCGTCACCAGGCAAGGTGGAATTACGTTCTGTTCGCAAGAAGCCAACGATCGCAGAGTTGGTGCGCAGAATCACACGCGATAACCGACACGGCGAAACCGAATGGGGTGACGCTGTGGGTCACGAGGTGTGGTGAGGCGAACCTATATCCCCGGCACTGGCGATCTTGTGTGGCTCGACTTCAGTCCACAAGCAGGCCGCGAGCAGGCGGGGCGACGCCCGGCGCTCATACTCTCGCCTGCCACATACAACGAGCGCGCGGGATTGGCGGTGGCATGCGCTGTCACTAGCCATGCGAAGAACTATCCTTTTGAAGTAGCACTTCCGCCAGGTGGTGCAGTGACCGGCGTCGTACTCGCCGATCATCTCAAGAGCGTCGATTGGCGGCAACGTCGGGCAGAGTCGGCGGGCCGAGTGCCGAAGCAGGTTATGGCAGAGGTCCGGGATCGCATTGCTGCGCTGCTGGGCATGCCGTAACCCCGAAGATCGGGAACAATAACAAGTACTATCCGACTAAGGCCCGGCTGATTGTCGGCACACGCGTTCATGGCAAACTGACAACTGGCAACTGACAACTGTTCTCATGGATAAATTCGTCATTCGCGGCGGCAATCCCCTGCTCGGCACGGTGCGCATCAGCGGCGCCAAGAACGCCGCCCTTCCCGCCATGGCCGCCGCCCTGCTCACCGACGAGCCGGTCGTGCTGGAAAACATTCCCCAGGTGCGCGACATCGAAACCACGCGCCGCCTGCTCGCCAGCATGGGCGCCGAGGTCGAACTCGGTTACGGCCGCGCGCAACATCGCACCACCATCTCCTGCGCCAGGCTGGAGCATCCGGAAGCGACCTACGAGCTGGTGAAGACGATGCGCGCTTCCACGCTGGTGCTCGGGCCGCTGGTGGCGCGCTGCGGCGTGGCCAAGGTCTCCCTCCCCGGCGGATGTGCCATCGGCGCGCGTCCCATCGATCTGCACATCAAAGGCCTGGAACGTCTGGGGGCGACCATCACCACCGAACATGGTTACGTGGTCGCGCGCGCCAAGCGCCTGCAGGGCGGCCACGTTGTCTTCGACAAGATCACCGTCACCGGCACCGAAGACTTGCTCATGGCCGCCACCCTCGCCGAAGGCGAAACCCTGATGGAAAACTGCGCCCGCGAGCCCGAGGTCGCGGACCTGGCCGCGCTGCTGCTCAAAATGGGCGCCAACATTGAAGGCGCGGGCACCTCAACCCTGCGCGTGCGCGGCGTCGAAAAACTCCACGGCGCGCGCCACCGCATTATTCCCGATCGCATCGAGGCCGGCACCTTCATCATTGCCGGCGCGCTCACCGGCGGCGACCTCAACGTCACCGCCTGCGAACCCTCGCACCTTACCGCGCTGCTTCAGAAGCTGGAGGAAACCGGCGTCAAGATACGGCACGGCGGAGATTCGGTGCGCGTGAGCAGCGACTCCGGCTTCAAGCCCGCCGACGTCAACACCGAGGAGTATCCCGGCTTCGCCACCGACATGCAGGCGCAGTACATGGCGCTGGCCACGCAGGCCGACGGCACTTCGATCGTCACCGAAAACATTTTCGAGAACCGCTTCATGCACGCCCAGGAACTGGTGCGTATGGGCGCCAACATCAAGATCGAAGGACGGAGGGCGATCGTACGCGGCCGCACGCCGCTCAGCGCCGCCGCCGTGCTCGCCTCCGACTTGCGCGCCTCCGCGTCGCTGGTGCTGGCCGCGCTGGTGGCCGACGGCGAGACCATCATCGACCGCGTCTACCACATTGACCGCGGCTACGAGCGCATCGAGGAAAAGCTGCGCGGCGTCGGCGGCCAGATTCGCCGCATCGGCGAAATGCTTCCCAAGCGCGCGACTGTTCCCGCCATCCAGGGTTGAAGAATTCGAGAAGCGCTTCGCGACAGGGGCTTCTCCGCGCGCGCCGATGATGATCACCGGCGACGTGTCATCGCTGGTGCTGAAGCTTGCGCCGGAAAGGAACTGTCGGCGATCTCGCCGCCAGCGTCAGTGGAATGTTAACCATCTAGTAAAATCGTCCCTACCCCCTACCCCCTCGGCAATAATATACTTGACAAATCAAACGTACTTTGCTATTATTTGACTCATGAACGGCAAAGACAAGCAGCCCAAGACCTTGCAAGAAGCGATCTGGCATTTCGGCAATCCCGACAACGCACTGGCCTACATGGTTCGCCTTCGCTGGCCCGACGGCGTGGTCACCTGCCCAGCCTGCGGTCGCACTGACGTTGTGTTCCTCAAGAATCAGCGGAAATGGCAGTGCAAGAGCGTTCATCCCAAGCGCCAGTTCTCCGCCAAGGTAGGGACCATCTTCGAGGATTCCCCGATCCCGTTGGAGAAGTGGGTTGTCGCCGTGTGGATGCTCTCCAATTGCAAGAATGGCGTGAGCAGCTACGAGGTCGCAAAGGCTATCGGCGTAACCCAGAAATCCGCGTGGTTCATGCTGCACAGAATTCGCGTCGGCATGAAACTCGAATTGGCCGACGCTGGCAAGTTCGGTGGCAACGGTGGCGAAGTCGAAGCGGACGAGAGTTTCATCGGCGGCAGCACCCGCAACATGCACAAGGAACGCAAACTCCGCATTCAGAGACTCCGCAACGAAGTTCCCGACTGGAAAGCCACCGCAAAGAATCCGTACCAAACTGCGGTACAGGGAATCCTTGACCGGGATGCGCGGCAGATTCGCGCCAAAGTCATTCCCAATGTGAAGCGGGAAACCTTGCAGTACGAGATTCTGAAACAGGTTGAGTTCGGGTCGAAGCTCTACACCGATAGCGCCTACGCCTACAACGAACTCGCCAGCCTGTACGCGCACGAGGTTGTTAATCACGAAATGGAGTACGTGAAAGGCCGCGTCCACACTAACGGGCTGGAGAACTTCTGGTCGTTGTTGAAGCGCACTCTGCATGGAACCTATGTCGCTGTCGAACCTTTCCATCTTGAGCGTTACGTTGATGAGCAAGTGTTCCGCTACAACAACCGCGCGACCAAGGGCAACAAACTGACCGACGCTGACCGCTTCGACTTCGCCATGTCGGGCATCCTCGGCAAGCGGCTGACCTTTGCCGAACTCACCGGGAAGACTGGAGAAACGAATGTTTGCTAATCCTTTGCGCGGGAAGCGCGGCCCGAAGCGGAAGCCCTAGGCTTCCGCTTTTTTGCTGCCTTCTCCGCGTCCAGGGCGGCCTTGAGTTCGGTGTGTGAAACCTTCATCAGACTTCGCATTGCGCGGTCGAACTTTTCAAACTCTGGCGATCTTTTCACCACTTGTACTCCACAAAAATGTTTGGGTTTTGACTCCACTCCGGCTCAACCTTTGCACAGTTGGTACTCGCACTGATTTCTTCAAGTAGGTCTGGGACATCCTCAGATCGGATACTTCTCTGCACCACCCAAGCACACAAATCTGCCATCTGAATGCCAATCGAATCTCGTGAATCGCTGAAATACAGTTCGTCATGAATGTTTTTTAGGCGACGCTCTTTCCACTCTGGCGGCAGTCTCTTGGTGCGGAGTGAGCGAAAGGTGCTTCTCAGGTTCGCCTTCAGGAAGTTGTCCTCCGTTTCATCGCATATCAATAATCCCAATTCCCCGATTCCGTGTTGTGCCTCCAACCACGCTTGAATTCCCAGCAGGCACATCTTGAAGGCTGCGACGACAGGATTGAGTGAAACGATGACACTGGACGCCGCTACTGCCTCAAGTTGGGCTCGATCTACCGCGGAATAGAGCACTGGAATCTGAAATCGCCTTATCTCATGCAACAAGGAAAACATGGCCGCCATGCGCTTTTCTCTCGGGATTCCCTCAAATGCCTCATGTCCGTGAAACAAATCGGCCGCTTTGAACTCTTTGAATTTATTCATCTGGCCTTCAGGAATCAGATCTCCAATGATCATGCCTGCTACGTCTTCTATCTGGTAGAACAGGCGGTGATCAATAAGCACGGCGCACATGATAGCGACAGGCGACGCTTCATCATTGCCCGTATCGTCCACATAGCCTAGGTACATAAATCGGGGTCTCCGCTCGCGAGGGTCAGTCAACGCACACCCCCGCTTCCGGCAATATGACACTTGCCGCTTGATTCGGCAAGTATATTATTGCCCCCCCGCCCGTACCTGGAATCAACAGTTTACAT
Source organism: Terriglobales bacterium (assembly GCA_036391015.1). Lineage (GTDB taxonomy): Bacteria > Acidobacteriota > Terriglobia > Terriglobales > Acidobacteriaceae > JAIQGF01. Next base: position 5,947 of record DASWAR010000095.1, on the reverse strand, counting down.
AAGGGATCCCTTGGGAGTCCCTCGGCGTCACTTGGGCGGTCCGACTAGCGCGGCGGGGCCGAAGTTTAGGCTGGACCGTATAGCGAAAATTTACCAGGTAGTTAATGCGTGAGCAGGCCATTCCGGCGACACACAGTGTTAGTACGGCATGACGCCGACTTCTTTTTCGACTTCGGGGGTGTCCACCATGGCGATGGCGTCCCAGGGGCAACCGTCGAGGAAGGCGCCGTCAGGGCCCTTGCTGGTGCACTTCTTGCAGCCGATACAGAGCAGCGGATCCACCGCGATGCGGCCGAACGGCGGATGGTCCTCGTCCGGAACCCAGAACATGCAATCTTCCACCGGACAGTACTCGACGCAGGCAGGCGAGCCGGCGCAGCCGGTGCAACACTCGGTGATCACCGCCAGCTCTTTGGGTTTCTTCTTGCGCGCGGTGGTGAGGCCCTTGGAACGGGGCTCGTGCTTGAGCTCGTCGGGAACCATTCCGGGGTTCATCTGCGGTTGGGTGGACATGGTCGGTATGTCAGTATCTCAGTTTGTCAGTGTTTCAGTCGAATCGGTCGATCAGTATTGGTCATGAAAAACCGAGATTCCTCTGGGCGCCCTCGCTTCGCTCAGTTGTTCGCCTCGGAATGACAAAATCAAAAGGGGGACTCTACTCGGCGCGGCTAAAGCCGCGCCCCTTCAAATCACTATCCCGCCGCGATGTGCTCGCTGAGCGCGGCTTCCACATCGGTGGGCGCAAGCTTCTCGCCGTCGTTCATCCGCTTCAGGATGGCATCAATGATGTCCTTGGCCTCGTCCTTGCGATAGTTCTTGATGAAGCCGTCGTAGAAGTGCTCGCCGGAAAGGGCGCGGTTGATTTCCCACTCCTTGTTGTTCTCGTTAAGCTCGGTGTAATACACGACGCGATATTTGCCGGTGTAAGCGGCCTCGCGGTAAATCTCGAACATCACCTTGTCAGATTCCATTGCCATCCGTGCGTTCCCCAGACCCGTTGAGTATTTTACATGGAGAGGCCCGGGTCGCGACAGACGTTCGCGGCGGCCGAGGGCGGCTGCCGCCACGCGATCTGGGGGCAGGTTGAGGGCGGCCCCGGCGAGGCGTCGGGGCCTACGATCGTCCAAGAAAACACTATCTAACGACCTACAAACTCATTTCTTGGCGGCGGACATACGGCGCTGCATTTCTTCCGGGGTAACGTCCTCGATGTGGGTGGCGATGGTCCACTGGTGTCCGAAGGGATCGATGATCGTGCCGTTGCGGTCGCCGTAGAACTGGTCTTTCAACTCCTGCTTCATCTTGGCGCCATGGTCGAGGGCTCTCTTAAACACCGAATCGACATTCTCCACATAAATCATGATCAACCCTGGGCTGCCGCCGAGCGACTCCGGGCCGACATAGCCCATGTCCGGGCATTCGTCGGCGAGCATGATGAAGGAGTCGCCGATCTTGATTTCGGCGTGGCCGATTTTTCCGTCCGGCGTGGGAAAGCGCATTACTTCGGTGGCGCCCAGCACGTCGTGGTACCAGTCGAGAGCCTTGGCGGCGTGGCGCATGACCAGGTAAGGAGTAGCGGTGTGGTAGCCGGCGGGGATGTAGTGAGTCTTGGTGGATGCGGTTGCCATAAATTCCTCCTCCCACTTGATGGCCATGAGTCTAGCAGGAGGCAGAATTGCCGGGTGTTAAAAGATGTAAAAAGTCATGGCGTTAAAAACGTCTGCATTGGCGGGCAATAAAAAGCCCCTCCGCATCGGCGAAGGGGAAAACGAAATCGTTCGTGCCGTCCCTACGGGACTCAGAGATTTCCCTGTGCACCTTTCCCGGCGCTTACCCTTCGACTACGCTCAGGGCAGGCTAAGCCGGGCTATGAACTGTCGTCGCTGCGCGACTCGGTTAGTCACCGGCCATTTCGACCAGGTCCTGCTGCCCCTGCTGGGCGCCGGCGATGGAAACCAGGTCGCTGGGCGCGGTTTCTTCCGTCCCGCAACAGCCCGCCTTGGAGCCGACGCTCGCGGCCAGGGAAAGTTCGTGGCGCAGGCGTTGCTCGAACTGCTTGAGCTGCTCATCGACCGTCAATATCTTTTTATTGTTGCGCACCATGTCTTCGCGGTAGCGCTTGAGGAAGTAGCCGATGGTCTCGACGCGGATCTTGATGGAACCGGTCGGCTTGTTCTCGTCAATATCCTTGAAGCAGAAGTACGGCGTGCCGGAGTGCTCGACGACTTCCTCGATCACGGTGTAAATGGGCGCGTCGTGGCCGCACTTGAAGCTGGACAGCTCGAGCGCGACCAGGTTGGGATGGCGCGCGATGTACTTCGCCGCCCAAACCTTGCGCGTGGTGTTCTCCGAGTACGAGTTCTTCCAAGCGTCGGAGACGTCGAGCGGGTGCGAGATGACGCCCATCTTGACCTCGTCGCCGAACAGCTTCCAGATGATCTCATCGTCCAGCGGCAGCGAGTCCTGGGAGAAGACTGGGTAACCGAGCTTCTGGAATTCTTCCAGGATCTCGTGGTTGATGCCGGGATCGTTGTGGTAGGGACGGCCGAGAAGCACGATGCCGAGCTTGTCCTCGCGTTCCAGTTTCTTCAGGACCTCGCGGGCGGTGCCGCGCATGATGTCGTTGTCAAACTTCAGCATGGCGGCCATGCCCTGCTGGACGGCGCGGAAGTTCTCTTCCTCGCTGAGGCCGAGGATGTCTTTCCAGTCGTCGTACATCTGGCGATGCGCCACCTTGGGGTCGGTCAGCTCGATGAGCGTGTCCTTCCAGATGACACCCTTCTCGGTGAACAGGTCGGATTCCTTGGTGAACGCGGCTTTCACCGACGACGGGGTCGCGGTGACGGTGGGGCAGGCGCGCGAGCTCTGCGTCTTCACCAGGAACGTGGGCAGCGAGTCGATCATCGGGAAGAAGATGATGTCGAGCTGCTTCTTGGGGTGAATGGCGTAGAGCAGGTTGTGGACGTGCGGGATGCCGACCTTCGACGGGAAGCACGGGTCGATGGCGCCGCGCTTGGCGCCTTCCTTGTAAAGCTGCTCGCTGGTGTACTCCGACCAGATGAGGTTTTCGGCCTTCAGGCCCAGGGACTCGAAATAGGCGGTGAAGAACGGGCCGCAGGAATACATGTTGAGCGCCTTGGGCATGCCGATCTTGAGCTCGGCGCGCTTCTTCATCAGCTCAACGCGTTTTTTCTGCGCGACGGTGAACTGCATTTTCGGCAGCGGATCGGCCACGACCGGCGGTTCGTAGCTCTTGAAAGCCGCCTTGGCCGCGATCTCGACCAGGTTGGGGTTTTCTTTCTTGATGGCGTCGATGTCGCCCTTGATGACGCGCATCTCCTCGACGTTCTCGACGGTTCCCTTCTCGCAGGTGGCGATGATGAGGCGCTGCGCACCGTCAATGAGCGGAACCTTGGTCTTCACCGGCGGCTTGTAGTTGGAGTTGGGCACCGCAGTCTTGACGTCAATGAAGGTGCGCAGGCACTTGTTCTTGCAGAAATAGCAGCGGGTAGCTTCGTTGCGGGTGGTGGTGAAGGTGATGGAGGCGACCTGGTCGAGGCCGATGAAGGTGGTCTGCTTGCCGTTCTCCCACAAGCGCACCGCTTCGAAGGCGCAGCCGATGGCGCCGGCTTCACCGCAGTGCTGGTGGACGATGACCTCGGGCTTGACTTCCTTGCCCTTGAAGCGCGACTCGATGAAGTCCACCTGCGACTTCACGGCGGCGAGGTTGTGCTGCGTGCCGCCCTGGAGAATGAACTTTCTCCCAATCGCCGACAGGTTGGGAATCTGCGAGACGTACAGCCAAATATTTTTCGGCAGCACGTTGCACAGGCCGGCCATGATTTCTTCCGGCTTCCAGCCCTGGCGTTGAAAGTCCACGATGTCGGACTGCATGAAGACGGCGCAGCCGTAGCCGAATTGCGGATAGCCCTTGGCGTTGAAGGCAATGTCGGCGAACTCTTCGACCTTGAAGCCGAAGCTCTCGCAGGTGCCCTGGAGGAAATAGCCGTTGCCGGCGGAGCACTGCGTGTTGAGCTTGAAGTCCTTCACCCGGCCGTCTTTGAGGATGATGATCTTGATGTCCTGGCCGCCAACGTCGCAGATGACGTCCGCGTCGGCATAGAAATGGAGCGCGGCCTGGGTGTGGGCAACGGTCTCGACCAGGGCGACATCGGCGCCGACGGCGTCTTTCAAAATGTCCTTGGCGTAGCCGGTTGTGCCTACACCTAACACTTTAAGTATTGCCCCTTGGTCGCTGATTTGCTTGGCTACTTTTGCCACGACCTCCTGGGTATCCTCAATCGGATTGCCGCGTGAAAGCTGGTAGGTCTTGCAGAGGACGTTGCGGTCCTTGTCAACCAGAACGGCCTTGGTCGAGGTGGAGCCGCCGTCAATACCCATGAAGCCCTCGACTACCTGACCGGGCTGGAAGGTGGTGGCGATGAATTTCTTTTTGGTATAGCGCGTCTTGAAATCGTCGAGCTCTTCCGGACTCCTGGCAAGAGCTTGCGCGCCGCCCTTCTTGGCTTTTTCCTGGACGCGGCCTTCGGTGATGTACCACTCCAGTTTGTCGAAGCCGACATACTGACCGATGCCGGGGTCTTCGGACTTGCCGTATTCGACGGCGCCGATGCAGGCGAAGTACTGGGCGTTATCGGGCGTGGTGATCAGGTCCTCGGGATTGACGCCCTCGGGCAGCGGGTAATTACGCTCTTCCCAGATTTTGGGAATGTTGACCTTCCAGCAGTCGCGCATGCCCTTGATGTAGCAGTTGGGGCCGCCGAGCAGCAGGACGACCGGGCGCAGCGTGTTGCCGCGCGTCAAAACCGAAAGGTTCTGCTGAACGATGGACTCGAACAGCGATGCCATGAGCTCGTCGGGAGGCACGCCCTGTTTTTGCAGGCCGTTGATGTCGGTCTCGGCAAAGACGCCGCACTTGCCGGCGACCGGATGCAGCTTCAGTCCCTTGTAACCCATCTGGCAAAGCTGCTCGGAGGGAATGCGGAGCTTGGCGTTGATCTTGTCGATGACGGCGCCGGTGCCGCCGGCGCACTTGTCGTTCATCGAGGGCAGCTTCTTCTTTTTGCCGGTCTCCGGGTCTTCCTTGAAGATGATGATCTTGGCGTCCTGGCCGCCGAGTTCGATGACCGAGCCGCACGCGGGGTAAAGCTTTTCCACCGCGAGCGAGACCGCATTGACTTCCTGCACGAACTTGGCGCCGATGTGCTTGGCGATACCTGAGCCGCCCGAGCCCGTGATGAACACGCGGAAATTGTCTACCGGCGTGTTGGGAAAATCGGCGGAGATGGCCTTGAGCATCTCGATCGCCTTTTCGGGCTGCTTGGTTTCGTGGCGCTGGTAGTCCGCCCACAGGATAGTGTCGGTGTCGCCATCAATGACGACCACCTTGACCGTGGTGGAACCGACGTCAAGGCCCATCCATAGCTGGTCGTATTTCTTGTTCGGGTCGGCCTTTTCGGTGAGTCCGGGCATTCTCTCTCCAGTTCTTGTCGTCGACACCGCAGTGCTCACGCCCTGCTCTCGCGTGGGATCAAGCTGTAGGTCCTCACGCTCGCCCCTGCGGGGCTTCGCTCAGGATGACAACGCTGAGATCAGTGCGCCTCCGTGTGATACGGCACTTGCGCGCCCATTTTTTCGGCGACGTGGATGGCGAAGTTCGGCGCGGTGCCGATGACGCCCTTGTACTTGGGGACCTTGTACAGGGAGTTCGACATCTCCGGATGCGCGTTTACGAAGGCGTGAAGCTCGTCGGCAGTCTTGCCGAGCTTTTGCAGCACGTCCTTCATTTCGATCTTGGCCTTCGCCTTGGCCTCGCCGAGCGCCATCTGCACGCGGCTGTGGGCGTTGATCTCTCCCTCGCCCGAGGTCTCGATCGGCAGGAAAATCATGTCCTTGAAGTGATTCATCACCGCCGACTGCACCCCGT
>DASWAR010000094.1:0-5159 GCA_036391015.1 Terriglobales bacterium | reverse complement strand
CACGGGTGCTGTAAGCAGTCGCGAACCGGCGCAAGTTTGGTAGGATAGAGTTGGCCGCCGAAATGGCGGTTTTTTGTAGACCACTCGATCCTTCCGTGGCGCGGAGAGGGGAGTGTTGAAACGATCCGCCTCGAAAGTCGAGGCGCTTGACGGGCGTGAGGCGCTCAGCGCCGTGAGCCCGTCGCCGAGATCCTGAGCCGAAGGCGAAGGACCTCTACAATTCGAAATGCGATTTCGGTTGCCGCTGCCGGAGTCGTGGCGCGGAGAGGTGCGTGAGTGGTTGAAACGATCCGCCTCGAAAGCGGACATACCTTGACGGGTATCGGGGGTTCGAATCCCTCCCTCTCCGCCAGCACTTTTCTTGTTGAAAGCGGATTCCCGCGCCCGTGATCGGTGATATCGGGGTTTCTTGGCAGCTATGCGGAAGAGTCACCGGCGGATCATCACTACAGACATCTGACTATATTTGCTATAACTCCTTCGTGCGTCCCCAAGACATTCCTCTTCTGAACCATCCGTTAGCAGCGCCGAGCGCGTTCACCGCCGACAGTTTGGTCGCCGCAGTCCGAAGCAAGCGGAATCTCTCGCCCGAGGCGGTTCCTCCCGTCTGTGTGCTGGAATTTGATGGCGACCTGACGGACTGGATGGTGAACGCTGGATATGCGCGGGTCTATAAAGACTGGGCTTGCTTCCACACGGCAATGTACACCATCGACGTGGACGGAACTGCGTGCGGGATTATCCCTCGGACGATTGGAGGCCCTTACGCCGTGCTTGTTGCCGAACAGCTTACAGCTTCAGGAGCGCAGGTGATACTCGGACTGACATCGGCAGGGCGGGTTGCGCATTCGCTCCCACTTCCGAGTTTGGTCATTGTGGAAGAGGCCATCCGTGACGAGGGCACCTCTTATCACTATCTTCCTCCCAGCGATTCAGTCAATTCGAACGCTGAACTCGTTGCGAGATTGGCAGACGAAATCGGGTTCGAGGGCGTGCCTGTTTCTCGTGGCCGGGTCTGGACCACGGACGCGCCATACCGTGAAACGCAGCAGCAACTAGAACATTATGCAGCGAGTGGAGTCCTCGCAGTGGAAATGCAGGCAGCATCGCTGCTTGCGTTCTCGAACGCAAAAGGGACGCCCGTGGGAGTTGTTGCGCTTGTCTCGAATGCGGTAGATCATGCAGATGACACTTTCGACAAAGGTTCATACGATTTCGGAAAACGCCTGATCAAAGCAATGTGCCGCTCTGGAATCCGCTCCCTCAAGGGGAGTTGAATGACGCAGTTAGCACCTACTTCCGATCTTAGAGGCAAAGTTCGCGAAGCGTACTCAGCCGCCGCGCATAGCCCCATCGCCAAACACCCGTTTCCCGTAGGCCGTGTCTTTGCGGAAAGTCTTGGCTATCCAGCCGCTCTGCTCGACACCTTACCTTCAAGCGCCGTGGAGGCGTTCGCGGGAGTTTCGAATGTCTCCCTGTTTGCGGAAATACCCGAAGGAGCGACAGTGCTTGATTTGGGTTGTGGCGCGGGGTTGGACTCCCTGATTGCTGCGGGTCGGGTTGGGCCGTCTGGCAAAGTGATAGGCATCGATTTCAGCGATACCATGCTCGGCAGGGCGAGGAAGGCTGCGCAGGAAGCGGCGATCCGAAACGTATCTTTCGAGCAGGCAGATGCGGAACGCTTGCCCCTTAGCCCTGCCAGCATTGATGTCGCTCTCGTGAACGGCATCTTCAATCTGAACCCGGCACGCGAGTCCATTTTTCGGGAATTGGCTCGGGTGCTCCAACCCGGCGTCGTCTATGCCGCCGAACTAATCCTTGCAGGTACTCTTCCGGCCAACCTTAAACAGAGCGATGCTGATTGGTTTGCCTGAATTGCGGGAGCCAAGGAAGGAGATGCCTTCCTCGGGGAGTTTCGAGCCGCTGGTTTTGAGCATACGGTCATACTCCGCACGCGCCGCAATGCTAGAACCAAGAGCCCTTACGTTTTGGCGGCAGAAGTGCGTGCCAGTCGATAAGTCCCCAAGACTGAGATGTTCAGGTCGCGCTTACTCCTCAGTATCGAATGGGGGATGGGCGAGTAGCCTTCCGTATTGGACTAGGCGAGGTGTTCTCCACTATTACCGGCGCGGAATATCGTTGCGCACCACCGCGCCGCCTTTCATTACGAAGCGGACGTTTTCCAGCACCTTGACGTCCGCGAGTGGATCGCCGTCCACCGCGATCAGGTCGGCGTAGCGGCCTTTTTCCAGCGTCCCGACCTTGTCGCTCCAGCCGAGCAGGTCGGCGGCATGGATGGTAGCAGCCTGAATCGCATCCAGCGGCTTCATGCCCCACTCCACCATCTTGGCGAATTGCCGGGCATTTTCGCCGTGGGGATAGACGCCGGCATCGGTGCCGAAGGCCATCTTCGCTCCCGCCTGGAATGCCTTGCGGAAGTTTTCGCGCTGCAGGCGTCCGATCTGTTTTTCCTTCTCGATGGATTCCGGCAACATACCGGCCTTTTCGCCCATGGCGAGAATGTAGTCGTCGTTGTAGATGTCGAAGACAAGATACGTACCGTGCTCCTTCGCCAGCCGGATACCTTCGTCGTCAATCAGGCTTGAGTGCTCGACGGAGTCAATGCCGGCGCGAATGGCGTCGCGGATGGATTCGGCGCCGTGGGCGTGGGCGGCGACCTTGCGACCGAGTTTATGGGCTTCGGCGGCGATGGCCTGCATTTCCTCCAGCGTGTACTGCGTGGCGGCCGCCTGGTCACCCTTGCTGAGCACGCCGCCGGAAGCGCAGATCTTGATGACGTCGGCGCCGTACTTGATGACTTCGCGCACTTTCTGGCGCGCCGCCCAGGGACCATCGGCGACGCCCTCGCCGGTGCGGTGATACTCGAAGGGCAGCAGGTTTTCGTCGCAGTGGCCGCCCGTGATGCCCAGCGCCGGGCCGGAAACCATCATGCGCGGACCTTCAATGTCACCGGCGTTGATGGCATCACGCACGGCGACGTCGGTGAAGCCCTCGGCACCGACACTGCGGATGGTGGTGAATCCCGCGCGCAACGTAATCCTGGCGTTCTTCACGCCGATGGTGGTTTCACGCGGGATGGAGATGCCAAGCGCGCGGTAGCCGTGCATGCTGGCGTCGCCGGTGATGTGCGTGTGCACGTCAATCAGGCCGGGCAGGCAAGTTGCATTCGGCAGATCAACGGTAGGCGCGGCCGCGCCGGCGGGTCCGACCGAAGTGATCATGCCGGTACTGTCGAAGGCGACAAGCTGGTTTAAGAGCACGCGTCCGGTGCGCACGTCGAGCAAGCGGTCGCAGTGGACGCTTCCGGCAGTTACCTGGGCAGATGCGGCGCCACCAAGCAGACACAGCAGGAGAATAGCGAGTCGGATTTTCATAGCGCGAAGATTGTAACTGACGCGAGCGGGTAACAGACCCGAGCCGCACCGGCTACCGGCGGGACCGGAAGAAGTCCTGCAGCAACTCCTGGCAGCGGGCGGCGAGCACTCCGCCGGTGACTTCCATCTGATGGTTCAGTTGAGGGTGGTTGAGCACGGAGATCACCGAGTGGACGGCGCCGGCCTTGGGATCATCGGCGCCGTAGACCAGCCGCTTCAGACGCGCATGCACCAGCGCTCCGGCGCACATGGCGCACGGTTCGATGGTGACAAACATTTCGCACTCCGGCAGGCGGTGGTTGGCAACCGCGCGGCCGGCTTCGCGGAGAGCGACAATTTCCGCGTGCGCGGTGGGATCAGAGTCGGCCAGATTGCGGTTGCAGCCGCGACCGATAATCCTGCCCTCGCACACCACGATTGCCCCCACCGGCACTTCACCCAAGGCTTGGGCGCGGGCGGCTTCGCGCAGGGCTTGCTCCATGTACAGTTCGTCGGACATCAGGAGAGCCTATTTCACCACAGAGGACACGGAGTGACTTGTGATTTAGTGATCAAGCAACCTGCCGCCTGCTTGTGGCGCGCCGCCATGGGTGTGGATTACACTAATCCTGCGACGATTCTCCGGGTGAGGTCATCCATTCCAGCGTGAGCTTGAAAAGCGCATTAAACAAAGTTCTGATGGTGGACCTGATCAAGGGGTTGAAGGTGACGTTCCTTTACCAGAACCCCAAAGAGGTCTACACCGAGCAATATCCGCTCGAGCGTCCGCAGGTAGCCGAGCGCTACCGCGGGGCGCCGCGCATGAACGTCAACGCGGACACGGGCGAGACCTTGTGCATTGCCTGCGACTTATGCGCGGTGGCGTGCCCGGAGCATCTGATCGTGGTGAGCGCCGAGCGCAACCCCAACACGCGCCGCAAAGAACTGACGACCTTTACCTACGACACCAGCCGCTGCATGTTCTGCGGGCTATGCGAAGACGCGTGTCCCACCGACTGCCTGGAGCTGACCCAGGATTTCGAGCTGGCCAGCTACACCCGCGAGGGCGCCATCTGGGACCGCCAGACGCTGGAGCAGGGGCCGCAGCCGGTGAAGTACGAGAGATAATTTCAGTTTCAGTTTCAGCTACGCCGCGCGATGCGCGGCGTTTTTCTTTTGGCGAGTACAGCCGGCGCTGATCGTCGCGGGCCAAACTCGTGGTCAAACTCAACGGCCTGAGCTGTACAACGGCGGCCGGCACGAACATGTTCGACGCCCTGAGCTGGTCCTGGGGCGCCAGCAACCAGTCCACCCTGGGGACGGGCGGCGGCAGCGGCTCCGGGAAGGCCAGCATCAGCGAGCTGGTGGTGCAGAAGAAATTTGATGCTTGCAGCCCGGTGCTGTTCGGCGCGGTCACAAGCGGAAAGAATTTCCCCGGGCTGACGCTGACGCAGGAAGACGGGACCGGAAACATACTTCTGACGGTCACGCTGACCAACGTGCTGGTGACTTCATGGCAGATTGGGGGATCCACCAGGAGCGAGCTGCCGGCGGAGTCGGTAGGATTCGATTTCGAAAAGGTGTGCATCTCGGATACGACCACGGGAAATAAGGCCTGCTTCGACAAGGTAACGAACACGGCACTCTAGTACGAACGGGAGACCCCCCGGCTCTGCCGGGGAGGCAGTAGAAGTTTGACAAATCCGGCAGGTGCGCTTTCCCCCGTTCTTGTGGTCCGGGTTACCACATCGGCGTGTGGAGCTTGTGGTTTTGACTTTGACCGGT
>DASWAR010000093.1:0-2953 GCA_036391015.1 Terriglobales bacterium | reverse complement strand
GCCGCTGTCGGACAAAGTGGCGCTTGATGCTGCGTCCGGAAAAAATCGGTTCGACGTTGCAATTGTCTGCTACCGCATGTGGACTGGGAAGTCGAGGCAACTCATGCGCATCTTCCGGAAGAATAATCCCGATGGAAAGTTTCTGGTTATGGTGCGGGTGTATGGAGAAAATCCGGAGCTTGAGGGTGATCGCTACGTGGTGGGCGCCGATGGGCCCGACGCGCTCCTGGGTGTTCTTAATGAAATGCGGATCGCCTCAGTGAAGGCGCCTGCCCCGGAATAATGGCAGCCGTGCCGTGTCCGTTTCTCGCACCGTTGGATTGCTTCCCCGTGAGCTGAACCCCCGCTGTATGCGCGCCCGCTACTCTGATAGTGTTATGCGCCAATGCCCAAGGTGACGGAAGTAGTGGTAGACCGCAAGGTGCTCGGCGCCTTCAAAAGGCGGGCTTTGAAGGCCTATCCCCGCGAAATCCTGGAGCAGGTGGTGGGAAAAATGGTAGGCACCCAGGCTCGCATCTTCGCCTTCCGCGAACTGGAGCACCAAGCCTCGACCAGCGCCGTGGTGATGGACGACGATGTTAACCCCATGACCGAGGGCGAGGAGGGGATGCGCCTTTCCATCCTCGGCACCATTCATACTCATCCCCAGGACACGGTGGAGCCCAGCGAACTGGACTGGCAGACGATGCGCCAGGACGGTGAACTGGTGATGGGAGTTTGCGCCATCCGCAAGACCGCCAAGCGAAGATTTGTGAGCTTCGCTTTTTTCAACCGCATCCGGGAGCAGGTCCAGTTGACCATCGCCGAAGCCGAAACCTCTGGCATGGGCGGCAGCGCGTAGTGTCCGTAGTGGAACGATCAGGCCCCTAGATTTGCGGCCGCAGCTTCGAGAAGAAGGACTCCCGCCGAAACAAATGTCCGGATGGTGTTGACTCGATCCCAAGGCGCCCAGATCGCTCGCAAATCAGTGGGCGGAGCCGCGACGTTCCAAGTCATCAATTTGTTATTGAGGGGGACGTTCACAGCACGAGTCATGGCAGCGATGAGAGCGATTCCACAGGTGGACGCCGAGACCAGCCAGAATTCCGCCGAACTCCGGTGTGACCTTATCGTGAAGAGCCAAGCAAGGGCTGCCAGCAGGGCGGATAGGGTTAAAGGCGGCATGAACTTTACGTAGTGGGCATGCACCACTTGCTGAAACTGGACGAAGCTAGATGAATCAAGTTTCTGAAGAGCGTAGTACGCACCCATGCGATAGCCGAAGAAGATTCCGGCGAGCATTCCTGCGCAGGCAAGTGCGATTACTCGAACTATCGTCGCCACATCCATGCGTCCTCCTTCGTTGCTCCAAGGTCCGGCGGCAGAGAGGAAGCTATCACACTCGTGTGCTGCTGGCGCTAGCGTTGGCGTGAGATGTCCGGCGCACTGGTGAACTGAAATACTGATGAACTGACAAACTGAGAAACCCGTTACAACTTTTTACATCCTGCCATGTCGTTTTCCGCTCACCGTTTGCCGCTGTACTCGTTTAAAGTAGTGGCGGATGTCACCTCGGGGTAAGCTGGACATCCAATACCTGCCACGCGGAACTGCGCTCCCCACGCGGTTTTGCAACTCGGCACAGGATGGAATGGCCGAACTGGGAAAGTCACTGCACGGCATTCAACTCAAGCCGCCCGCCGCGCCACTGAGCGCATGGGCGCCGTTGCGCGAGCCGCTGTTCCGCTCATTGTGGATCGCTGCCGTGGTCTGTTATACCGGCCGCTGGATCCTGAGCGTGGCCAGCGGCTGGTTGATGACCGGCCTCACCTTGTCGCCGCAGATGGTGGCCCTGGTGCAGGCCGCCAGCACGCTGCCCGCGTTTCTCGTGCTCCTGCCCGCGGGCGCCCTGGCCGATATGGTGGATCGCCGCCATTTTCTCCTGGTGATGCACACCTGGATGGTGGTGGCCGCCGCCGCGCTCGGCATTCTTACCTTCTTGAACTTGGTCACACCCTGGATCCTGCTCCTGTTCACGTTCCTGATCGGCTTTGGCGCGGTGATGAACGATCCCGCATGGCAGGCGATCACTCCGGAAGTCGTGTCCGAGGAGAACTTCGCTGCCGCGGTGGCGCTCAATTCCGCCGGGTACAACGTGGGACGCGCCGTGGGACCCGCGATTGGCGGCGTCATCATCGCTGCCGCCGGCACCGGTTCCGCGTTCCTCATCAACGCCGTCTCCATCTTTGGCGTCATCTTTTTTCTTTACCGCTGGAAGCGCCGCCCGCATGAGGCGCCGGTGCCGCGCGAGCGCGTGATGCGCGCCATGCGCACCGGCTTCGAGTACGTTCGCCACTCGCACGAGGTCAAGGCGGTGCTGGTCCGTACGGCGGTGTTCAGCTTCTCCGCCAGCGCGCTGCTGGCCATGCTGCCGCTGATCGCGCGCCCCTTCGGGTCCATCGGCTACGGCGCGTTGCTGGGATTCTTCGGCGCCGGCGCACTGGGCGGCGCCATTGCCCTGCCGGCGTTGCGGCGAGTGGTTTCGGTGAACACGCTGGTCGTGCTCGCCACCGTGCTCTATGCGCTCGCGAGCTTCGCTTCCGGGCGCGTGCACATCTTCGCCTGGCTGTGCGCCGTGCTCTTCGCCGCCGGCGTGGCCTGGATCGCCATCGTCGTCAGCCTCAATGTTTCGGCGCAGACCATGTCCCCGGCATGGCTGCGGGCGCGCACGCTTTCCATCTATTTGCTGGTGCTGCAGGGTGGAATGGCGGCGGGCAGCGCCGCCTGGGGCGCGGTCGGCGAGCGCTGGGGAATTCCGGCGGCGTTGCTGGTTTCCGCGCTCGGATTGTTCGCGGGACTGGCCACCATCCGGCGCTTCCGCCTGCGCGCCGACGGTTTCGCCTTCCCGCCCGCCGGCGCCAGTGAAAGCATTACTTGAAGGTTTGTACGTAAGGCTTGGGGCCAAGTTTCCATT
>DASWAR010000092.1:0-15477 GCA_036391015.1 Terriglobales bacterium | reverse complement strand
CGCCGAGCAGCCCGGTCTTGGGCTGCGTGGAACGCGGCGGCTGCGGACCGCGGACGTTCATATGCCCGACCGACAATTCGCCCACCATATCGGTGAAGACGTAGTCCAGGTCGGCGCGGCTGGCGGCCGCCTCGACATAAGGCGCGTAGTGTTTCTCCGCCGCGCTCAGGTTCACGCCGTGCAGATTGGGATCGTAGAAGAAGTCGCGCTCGATGCGCCACACTTCGCGATACTCCTGCCGCCACTCGGCGCGCGGATCGACGTAGACCTCCAGGTCGTCGAGCTTCAGCGGCATGCCGGCGATACGCGGGCCCTGCTCGGCGGCGGCGCTCGGCGGCTCGCTCGACCTGCTGGGCGGCGGCACGCCGGCGATCAGCCATCTCACGCGCTCTCCTGCGCCCTGCCGGTACAACATCTTCTTGCCGTCGAAAGAGAGCGTGAACGCGGTCACGCCGTCGAGCAGCCTGGTAGTCTTGCGCGGCTCCAGTTCGAAGCGGTACACCGTCGCGCTTGCGCCTCCCGGGCCGGCGGTTGGCACTATTGGCCGCTCGCCGAGGTAAATCATGCCGCTGGCGCCTGCCTCCAACCCGGCATAGTTGCGCGCCGGAATGGGCAGCGCCAGGATGCGCTGGTCAATATTCTCGAAATCGATTTTGACCGTGACCGGCTGCTTCTTTTCCGGCTTCTTGTCCGCGGGTTTCTCCCCACTCGCGGCGCCTTTTTCTTCGCTTTCGGGCGCCTGCATGGCGAGCGCTGAAGGTTTGTCCTCCGGCTTCGATTCCTGCGCCGCCTTCTCTTCATCGCTCTGCGGCGCGATCGGCGACGGCAGGTCCTTGCGCAGCACGACCACGTATACACTGCGCGTCACCGGGCGCGCGAAGCTGGACAGATCGAGCCAGCCATTGGTCGGCCCGACATTGGTGCTGGCGGTGAAGTAGAGATACTTGCCGTCGCGGTCGAAGGCGGCATAGCGAGCATCGCTCATGCCGTCGGTGATCGGCTGCGTCTTGCCGCTCTCCAGCGAGTACACGAATACCGCGCGCATGTGGCTGGGAAGCTGCCTGGTGTAGGCGATCCACTGGCTGTCCGGCGCCCATGCCGGGTCCAAGGAGTGGAACGGCGCCTCGTAGTAGTCCGTGTCCAGCTTCACCGGCGTGCCCTTCGCCAGATCCACGTACCAGAGGTTGAGCCGCTTGTCGGTGTAAGCAATCTTCTTGCTGTCCGGCGACCACTTGGGCTCGTAGTAGAACGACGGCGGCTCGCCCAGTGTGACCTTCTTCACCTGCGTCCCGTCCTGCGAACGCAGGTGCAAGGCGTACTCGCCGCTCTCGTCGGAAAAGTAGGCAATCCACTTGCCGTCAGGCGACCATGCCGGGTCGCGCTCGGCCGCGGCTGTGGTGTTGGTCAGGTTACGAATATCGCCTTTGTCCGCCGGAACGCTGAAGATTTCCCCGTGCGCCTCGAAAACGGCGCGGATCCCGGTCGGCGAAATGGCGTAATTGGAAATGCGATCGGCCACCTTCTGGTAATGCGGCCGCAAACCCGGCAGGTCGCCCGCCACCTCGACGTTGATCGCCGCTGATTTCCCGCTGCGCAAGTCAAGCCGACGCAACGAACCGAGCTGCTCATACACTATTTCTCCCGGCGCGGCCGAGGCGTGCTTGATATCGGAGGTCGGTGGCAGCACCTGCTCCACCTTCTTGCTGTGCGTGTCGTACACGAACAGGGTGATGGGGCCGTTGCGGTCGGAGAGGAAGTAAATCTTTTCGCCGATCCAGAGAGGATCGAAGTCGTTGGAATTGTTCTCGCGAGGAATTTCGATGACGCTGGAATCGGACAGCTTCGCGATCCAGACGCGCGCCGTGCGCCCACCGCGGTAGTTTTTCCAGGCGCGGCCCGGCTGCCAGTTCCACACCGGCACGTACGCCAGTTGCTTGCCGTCGGGCGAGAACGATCCCATCACGGCTTCGGGCAGCGGAATTTCATGCGGCAGACCACCCTCCAACCCGACCGTGAACAGGCGGTCGAATCCGGCGTAGCTGTTGCGCGAAGAGCGGAACAGGACCTGCTTGCTGTCGGGCGTCCAACCGACCACCACGTCGGCCGCGGGATGAAACGTCAAACGCGCCGGCACTCCGCCGCTCCCCGGCATCACGTAAACGTCCGCATTGCCGTCAAAGGCGCCGGTGTAGGCGATCCATTTGCCGTCGGGAGAAATCGCCGCGTCGGTCTTGGTTCCGGCGCCGGTGGTGAGCGGGTGGGCCGGGCCGCCGTCGCGAGGCGCGCTCCAAAGATCGTCCCCGTAACTGAACACCAGTTGCGAAGCGCTGGCTGCCGGTTTGTGCAGCAGCAACGGCTTCTGCGCCTGCGCCAGGATTGCGAACGACAGCATGAATGCACAGCAGAGCCAGTTCCTCATGACACACGTCTCCTCTAATATTTGTGGCTTGCGGGAATTGTCGATTATACGCAGGACTCTGGCCGGCAGCGCGGTCTGCGAAAACAAAGTGGCCAGTGGTCAGTGGTTAACGGCTGTGCCGCCTTGCTGGCCACTGACCACTTCTTTTTTACTCCAGCACGAAGATGTTCTTCTTGGCGCACATGTCTTTCAGGATCTTCGGCCACACGGTCACGCTGACTTCGCCCAGGTGCGCCTTGCGCAGCAGGGTCATCAGGGTGCGCGCCTGCCCGATGCCGCCGCCGATGGAAAGCGGTATCTCGTTCCTGACGATCGCCTGGTGATAGGGGAACTTCAGGAAATCGGTCAGGTGCGACATCTCGAGCTGCTGCTTCAGGGTCTCGGCGTTCACCCGGATTCCCATGGACGTCAGCTCGTGACGCCGCTTGGTCACGTGGTTCCACACCAGGATGTCGCCGTTGAGCCCGTGGGTGTTCTTGCAGGTTTCAAGCCGCGTGTCGGTGACCCAGTCGTCATAATCGGCGGCGCGGTTCTCGTGCGGCAGCCCGTCGTCGAGCGGCCACCCGATGCCGATGATGAAAATTGCCGGGTATTTCTGCAGCACCTGTGTCTCACGCTGCTTGCGCGGCAGGTCGGGAAACATCTCCAGGATTTCTTCGGCGTGCAGGAAGGTCAGCTTTTCCGGCAGGTTGGGATAGCGCGGGTCCTGGAGCCTGGGGAACATCTCCTGGACGAACTTCTCCGCCCCGACCAGCACTTTCCAGATGCGGCCGACGACTTCCTTCAGAAACGCGAGGTTGCGCTGCTCCGGCCGGATGACGCGCTCCCAGTCCCACTGGTCCACGTAGCAGGAATGGTCGTGATCGAGGAAGTAGTCCTTGCGCACGGCGCGCATGTCGGTGCAGATGCCCTCGCCGACTTTGCAGTCGAACTGGCGTAACGCCATGCGTTTCCACTTCGTCGCTGCCTGCACCACCTGCGCGTCCAACGGGTGCTTGCCGAAATCGTTGGAGATGTGGAACTGAATGGGAGTACGCGAGCCGTCGCGGTCGAGCAGGTCGTTGACGCCGCTTTCCACGTCCACGATCAGCGGCACGGTGACCATCATCAGGTCGAGTTCCTTGCAGAGGTTTTCCTCGATGTAGTTCTTGGCGGCGAAGATCGCTTTCTGGGTTTCGCGCGGCGCGAGCAGTGAGCGGTAATCGTTGGGCAGAATCTTTTCCAGTTCGGTGTAATCGCCGATGCCCGGTCCGGCGAGGTCGGCCTTCTTGACTGCCAGGGTTGCCATGCGTGCGTCTCCTGTTTGGCGGAAGTGACAAATATCCAACCTGTCAATTTCCCCCGGCGCGGGCCGCCCGGCAGTGCCCGGCATCACTGCATGGTGTGCGGGAAATCAAATTGGGAAACAGGGTGGTTAGTGGCTAGGGGCTAGGGGCCGGCGGCTGGTGGCTAGTCGTCGACCGGGGCCGCCAGTAGGACAGCAACCGACGTAATCTCGCCCCCGGCCGGCATCCGGCCTAGTATTCATCCATGATTGCAACGGCGCATTCTTCCGGGCCGTTCGAAGCCCAACGCAAGTGGAAGCGATTCCAGATCCGCGTTCCGGTGCGGCTGGTAGTGCATCGCGGCGACCTCACGGCGCGCATCAACGGTCGCGGCACCGAGCTCAATGAGGGTGGCATGTGCATCTTCGCCGGCGTGGAGCTCAATCTCGGCGACCAGCTCGAGTTGGAATTCACCGCACCTTACGCGCCCGATTCGCTGCGCGTCTGGGCCACGGTGCGCAATCGCTATGGCTACTACTACGGCCTGGAATTTCTTACCGAGAACGCCGGCGAGCGGGAAGAAGTTGAGCGCTTCCGCGAAGTGCTCCGTAGCGCCACCGGCAACGCCTGAAACTCCCGATCAATTCGACCAGAGCGGCTTCCCGGCAGCATCGCGCATGGTGAATATCTCGTCCCCGCGGATGATCTCGCGCGCGATCATGCCTTCCTTGCCCTGGTAACGGATCTTGGCGCCCGTCACCTGCAAGCGTTCTCCGGGCCGGATGGCAAACTGGTGCTCGCGCAAGAAGCGCGAAATGGCAACGTGCACCAGGATGGGTCCGCGGTCGGTCTTCAGCACGACATGCGTGCCGCGGTCATCGGTCACCGGGCAATAGAATTCCTGCACATCCTCCACCGTGCCTGCGGCGGTGATTTCATTGCCGGCGCTGTAGCTGAGCAAGTCGGGTTGTTTCCGGGACGTAACCGCGGTCAGCAGGACGATCAACACCACCGTGACGGCGCCGACGATGATTTTCACGTTCCTCATGGCGTCCTCCCTCACCGTGGAGACACACGAGCTCCGGAAACAACAGAGGCTTGGTTGGTTGGAAGCTTGGGTCCGAAGCGGGTTGTAGAGCACAGCACGAACACTGGACACCTCCACGGCAGTGGTGTCCGACCCAATTTGACGCTAGACCCGAACCACGCCGGAAGCAAGTTTGGGCGTCACTTTCGGCGGTGACTAAGCCCGATCTGGCACTGGTTGGCGTTTCGGGATCATCTGTGGCGCTAGCCGGAGCCGCCTACCTGGTGGCCGCGGATTTCGGCCGGTTCTTCTCGATCGCGGCCGCCATCACCTTTACCAGCTCGGTAGGCGTGTACGGACTCCAACCATGTCCCTTCATCGGCCGGCCGTAGTCAAATGACCCGGCGTAGTACGGATCTTTTGTGTTGGCGAGGAACTTCTCCAGCCGGTAGACCGCCAGGTTCAGGTAGTAGTTGTCCATGTCCCCGCAGAACAGGTGGAGCTTGCCCACGAGATTGGGCCCGATCTTCGGCCAGTTTTTCTCCAGGTCATAGCCGAGATCGAATCCGTGATCGCGCATGTAGTTGGCAACCTCATGATCGATCTTGCCGGTCAGCTTGTCCCATACCGGCCGCGGGTAGCCGTCGGGGCCCACCGGCCCGTATGCCGCTTCCCACTCCTCGTACTGTTGTCCGCTGCGCCCGTGCGAGCCAAGCACCTCCTCCAGCAGGCTCATCTGCCGGACGGTGACCAGCACCTGGCCTTCGGAGCTGCGCATCATCGGCCGCTCCGGCGGGATGTACTCGAACCCGGGTGCTGCAAACGCGCTGTCGTCCTGGTAAATGTCCACCATCTGATAATTGTGGAAGTCAATCGGGTCAGGGAAAAACGTCCACGTCCCTCCGAAAAACTCGGGATGCAGCACCTGCAGCGCCAACGATTCCCACCCCCCGGTGGACCCACCGGTCAACACGCGCGCCCAGGGCTCGCGCAGGATGCGGAAGTTGGTCTCCAGGTAGGGGATCAGTTCCTGCATGAGGGCGTCGCCGTAGGGTCCCTGGTTGGCCGAGTTGACGGCGTAGGAGTCGTCGAAAAACGGCGTGGGATGCTGAAATGTGACCAGGATCATGCGTGGAAAATTGTCGGACAACCAGGCTTGGCTGAAGCTGCGTGCCTCCCCGCGCGATGGCCAGCCATCATCATCGTTGGCGACATCCCGGAATCCGAAGGGCGCGCGCGTTGAAAAGTGGCCCTGGATGTACACCACCGGATAACGCTGGTTGGGGTGCTGGTCGTAACCCTTGGGGAGCAGCACGGTGGCGCCGATGTACATGGGGTGGCCCCAGAATTGGCTGACCAGCTTGCTGGCGAATTTCACGCGCTTGACGTACTTGGTGTCCGGCGGGACTTCGACTGGAGGGATCACCCTGCTGGCCTCGAGCTTGACGTCGTACCCGGCGGCGGGATCCAAGCGCACCTTGCGTATCTCGCTGTACAAATTGCCCGGCGATTTATTGAACTGCTGACCTTCCCATTGGTCCATGTGGGCCCAGATGGTGTGCCCGTCGGCACGATGGAACTCGGTATAGACGTTGATCAGCGCCTGGACGTAGTACTCGCCTGCCGGCAGTTCCTGCAGGCTCTTGAAGGGATAGCCGAGGGTGGCCGCGTCCATAACCGCCGCCTGCCCCGGCTGAAGCTGGTTGATATCGGCGCCATAGATGGGCGTCTGCTGGAACCAAAAACCCGCCTGCAGGCGCGGCTCGGGGCTGTCGCTACGGGTGATGATGACCAAGGCGCGCCCGGTAATCGGCTGGGCGTGCGCCGAGGCGGGAAACGAGATCTGGAAACGCGCACTTGGGGACTGCGCCAGAACGCTCAGGCTGAAGAGCAGCAGAAACAGCAGCAGGGCACGGCGGTACAACCTCATCCCTGGACCTCCGAAGCACAGGGACAGCCTAGCTTGTAAGCCGCAGGATGTACAACCGGTTGGCCGCCAGGAGAACTTCGGCTATATGTACCAGTCCGCACGCGTCAGCGGCAGCCCTGAGTTGCCGCGCTCCGGCTTGACCAGCAGTGTCTGGTAAAGGTTTAACCAGCCGGTGCGGAAGCGGTGTGCGCCGCCCGCCATGTAAAGTCGCCAAATCCGATACGTCACCTCATCCACAACCTGGCGCGCCTTCGTGGCCTGCTGCTCCAGCCGCTGAACCCACAGGCGGAGGGTCATGGCGTAATGTTCGCGCAGGCTTTCCAGGTCGCGCACCTCCCAGCCGGTATCTTCGGCGGTGCGCAGAACAGTACTGATGGGCACCAATTCGCTATCCGGGAAAACATACTGGGCGATAAACGAGGGGCCGCGGTCCGGGTGGTGAAGGTTGCACGCGATGCCATGATTGAGGAATGCGCCTCCCGGGGCCAGCAGGCACCACGCCCGGCGGAAGTATTCGGGCAGCAGCCTCTCGCCTACGTGCTCGAACATGCCGACGCTGACCAGCTTGTCGAATGGTCCGGCCCGGTCCAGGTCGCGATAATCGCAAACCTCGACGCGGCAGTGGCCGCCCACACCCTCGTCCCGGATCCGCTGTTCGGCCACCTCGGCCTGGCGCTTGCTCAGCGTGATGCCCAGCGCCTGCGCTCCGTATTTCTTGGCTGCGTGCAGGATCAGCCCGCCCCAGCCGCACCCGATATCGAGCAGGCGCTCACCCTCTTTCAGCCGCAACTTGCGGCAGATGTAATCGAGTTTCTGCTCTTGCGCCTGGTCGAGCGTGTCGCTCGCCTGTTCGAAATACGCGCACGAGTACATCATGCGCCGGTCAAGCCAGAGCGCGAAAAACTCGTTGGAAACATCGTAGTGGTGGCGAACGGCGCGCCCGTCCCGCTGTTTGGAATGGCGAGCGCCGCGCAACTGGGTACGGTGAGTGTCGTGGCGCGCACTCTCAGACTGTGGCAGCCGCCTCAGCAAGGACGCGTAGCGAAGCCGGTCGGCCACCCCGAGCCTGAGCTCGAACAACCGATCGATGACCGGGAAAATGGCCTCGATATCGCCCTCGACGTCCAGGTCGTCGAAGATGTACATCTCGCCCAGGATGAGGTCGCTGGGCATTTCCAGCATGGTGCGGAGTGCCCCCGGATCTTTCAGAACGAGGGTGGCGCGCGGATCTCCCTCGCTGTGCGGTGGACGCCACGTCGTGCCCTCCCATAGCCGGACCGCAATGTCGCGCACGCCGGCGTCGCCCAGCAGGTCATCGAGTAGCTGGAGCGCCGCTTCGCGCGCCGGATCGGCGATGAAAGCCTGGTGTAGTGCCATGATCCTGCTCCGCGCCAAGGGACGGCTGCGGCGACCCGCAAGGCACCCCTTCGGCTATTCTGCCCTAATTCTCCCACCAGATACGATGCCGAGAATACAACAACGGGATTGCAGGGGCCAAGCCGTCCCGAATCGGTTTTCGGTTGACACCCCCGGGCCGCGAACGCATAATTATACAGTTCGTGCATAAAAATGCGTTCGACGCCCAAAGCCCTGCGGCACCATCGCATCCTCGAGCTGGTTTCGCGCGAGCCCATGGTTACGCAGGACGAAATGGTCCGGCGGCTTTCGCAGCAGGGGCTGAAGGTCACGCAGGCGACGCTGTCGCGCGACATCAAGGAACTGGGCCTGGTGAAGTCCGCGGACGGCTACGCCGCCCCGGGCACGGCCGCCGATGCGGCACCCACGCCCTCGTTGTCGCACCTGCTGCGTGAATTCGTGGTGGATGTCCGCGAGGCGCAGAACCTGCTGGTACTGAAAACGCCGCCGGGCAGCGCGCAGCCGGTGGCAAGGGCGCTCGACGCCGAGAAGTGGCCCGAACTGGTGGGCACGATTGCCGGCGACGACACCATCGTGGTGATCAGCTCCAATGCCAAGAGCTGCCGCCAGCTGGGCAAGCGCATTCGCGAACAGATGGCGTAAGCAGTCTTCAGTCTCCGGTCTTCTGTCGTCAGGAGGCAATCATCGCCAGCCTCACGACTGAAGACTGATGACTGAAGACTGAAGACTAATTCAAGGAGTCACCCATGGTCACCGCGCGTCCGGCACTGCAAGCGAAGGCGACGCGTTCCGCGCCCGCGATCTTTCAGCAGACCGATCTGCTCTCCATCGGCGATCTGTCGCCCTACGAAGTGCACGAAATTTTCGCACTCACAAGGGACATCAAGGCCCGCCCGGCGATGTTCAGCAGCGCGCTGAGGGGCAAGCAGTACGCCATGATGTTCGAAAAGCCGTCGCTGCGCACGCGCGTGACCTTCGAAGCCGGCATCAACTCGCTGGGCGGGCACGCGCTGTTCATGGAGTGCCCCGGCGGCATCGAGTCGCGCGAAAAGGCCGCCGACGTGGCACGCAACCTGGAGCGCTGGGTGCAGGGCATCATCCTGCGCACCTTCAAGCACTCGACGGTGACCGAGATGGCGGCCAACGCCAACATTCCGGTGATTAACGCGCTCACCGAACGCGAGCATCCCTGCCAGGCGCTGGCCGACTACTACACGCTGCTGGAAAAATTCGGCGACTTGAAGAAGTTGAAGGTCGCCTTTGTCGGAGACGGCAACAACGTTGCGCACTCGCTCATGCTGACGGCGGCCAATTTGGGCGGCCACTTCGCTCTGGCCACACCCCAAGGCTACGAGCCGGCGAAGGACATGGTGCAAGCTGCCGCCAAGATCGCCGCGCGCACCGGGGCAACCATCGAAATCCACGGCGACCCGCAGGCGGCCGTGTCCGGCGCCGATGCCGTCTATACGGATGTGTGGGCGAGCATGGGCCAGGAGCGAGAAGCGGGCCAGCGCGACGCCATCTTCCGCCCGTTCCAGGTGAACCGGGCGTTGATGTCGCTGGCCGCGCCGCACGCGGTATTCATGCATTGCCTACCGGCCCACCGCGGCCATGAAGTCACCGACGAAGTTCTGGATTCGCCGCAGTCGGTGGTCTACGACGAGGCGGAGAATCGCCTGCACGTGCAGAACGCCATCCTGGTGCTGCTGGCAGGCAGCGGGAAGGTCAGCGCAAAATCGGCTCCGGCGATCCGAACCGGACGAGCATAACGGCAGTTTCGAGTTTCAGTTTCAGTTTCAGAAAAAGCAGATTCCTCCCCTTTGGCTTCGCTCAGGGTCGGAATGAGAAATCATTTGGGGAATGACAATCAGTTGAGGTGGGACACAGATGACTGAAAAGGTCGTGCTGGCTTATTCCGGTGGTCTCGACACATCCATCATCATTCCGTGGCTGAAGGAAAATTACGGCTGCGAGGTCATCGCCATGGTGGCCGACGTCGGCCAGGGCGACGACATCCCCGCCGTCATCGAGAAAGCCAAAATGACGGGCGCCAGCAAGGTATATGTCGAGGACCTGCGCCGGGAATTCCTCGCCGATTACGTCTTTCCCTGCCTGCGCGCCGGCGCGGTGTACGAGTACACCTATCTACTGGGGACCTCGATGGCACGGCCGGTGATCGCCAAGCGGCAGGTGGAGGTCGCGGTCGCCGAAGGCGCAACCTCCGTGGCGCATGGCTGCACCGGCAAGGGCAACGACCAGGTGCGCTTCGAACACGCCTACCAGGCGCTGGAGCCCTCGCTAAAGGTGATCGCGCCGTGGCGCGAGTGGACGCTGAATTCCCGCGAGGACTGCCTCGATTACGCCGCGGCGCGCGGGATTCCGGTGGAAGCCAGCCGCGCGAAAATTTATTCCCGCGATCGCAATCTCTGGCACCTCAGCCACGAAGGCGGCGAGTTGGAGGATCCCAACAACTCTCCCAACGACGACATGTGGCAGCTCACGGTATCACCGCAGCAGGCGCCGGATCGCGCCGAGCAAGTCACCATCAACTTCGAAGAGGGCACGCCGGTCGCGGTGAATGGCAAGCGGTTGCATCCGGTCGCGCTGGTGGAAGAACTGAACGCCATCGGCGGCCGGAATGCCATCGGCCGGGTTGACCTGGTGGAGAACCGCTTCGTCGGCATCAAGAGCCGCGGCTGCTATGAAACGCCCGGCGGCACCCTGCTGCTCACCGCGCATCGCGAACTGGAATCGCTGTGCCTCGATCGCGAGGTCATGCACTTCAAGCAGCAGATCGCGCTCAAGTACGCCGAGATGGTGTACTTCGGCCTGTGGTTCACTCCGCTGCGCGAGGCGCTGGACGCCTTCATTACCTCAACCCAGCAGACCGTCACCGGCTCGGTTACTCTCAGCCTCTATAAAGGAAACATCAGCGTCGCCGGACGGCAATCCGAGTTCTCGCTCTACCAGACCGGTCTCGCCGCCTTCACCATGGACGGCTACAATCCGAAAGACGCGGAAGGCTTCATTCGCATCCTCGGGCTGCCGGCGCGGGTGCAGGCGCCGCTGCGCCATAAGAGAGAGGTGTCAGAGCGCGAGCGCGGCAAAGAGTTTCTGAAAGCGACCACCGCGGCGGATTAGGCGCAAGGTACAAGGCGCAAGGCTTAGGAAAAACTTCGTGACCGATATGCGAGAATCTACAGCCTTGTGCCTTGAGCCTCGCGCCTTGAGCCTATGAAAAAGATGTGGTCCGGCCGCTTCCGCGAGCCGCTTGATCCGGAATTCGAGCAGTGGCAGCGCTCGTTCGCCTTCGACGTGCGCCTGCTTCCCGACGAACTCGCCGGCGGCCGCGCCTACGCCCGCGCGCTCGCCAAGGCCGGCGTATTGACCGCGCCCGAGCTCGAATCGGTGCTGCAGGCGCTGGACACGATCGCCGCCAAAGCAGCGCCCCATGCCGCCGATTTTCCCGGCGTGGAAGACGTCCACCAATTCGTGGAACAGGAACTGGTGTCGCTGATCGGCGATACCGGCTACAAGCTGCACGCCGGCCGCAGCCGCAACGAGCAGATCGCCACCGACCTCCGCCTCTACACGCGGCGCAGTATTGACGCCATCCTGGCCGCCATCGCCGCGCTCGCCTCCGCCTTCGTCGCCAAGGCCGAGCAACACGAAGATGACGTCATGCCCTCCTACACGCACATGCAGCGCGCCGAGCCCGTGTTAGTCGCGCACTGGCTGCTGGCCTGGGTGGAAATGTGGTTGCGCGATGCCTCGCGTCTCACCGACTGCCGCCGCCGCGTCAACGAGCTGCCGCTGGGTTCGGGCGCGATCGCCGGGCCGGGCATGGAACTGGATCGCGCCGCCATCGCCGCCGAACTCGGCTTTGAAGCCATTTCTGCCAACAGCATGGACGCCACCAGCGACCGCGATTTTGAGCTGGAATACGTGCACACGCTCGGCTCGCTGGCGCTTCACCTGAGCCGCTGGGCGGAAGAGATGGCGCTGTTTTCGACCGTAGAGTACGGCTTCGTGCAGTTGCCGGAGCCCTACTCCACCGGGTCCAGCGCCATGCCGCAGAAAAAAAATCCCGATGCCCTGGAGTTACTGCGCGGCAAAACCGGCCGCATCCTCGGCGCCGCCACGGCATTGCAAACTGTGCTGAAGGGCTTGGCTCTGGCCTACAACAAAGACTTGCAGGAAGCGCAGGAGCCGCTGTTTGCCGCCACCGACAGCGTTCTGTCCGCGCTCCCAATCGCCACCGGCTTTATGACCGCCGTCGCGTTGGACACCGAGCGCATGAAGAAAGCCGCGAGCGCCGGCTTCCTCAACGCTACCGCCGCCGCGCGTTACCTGGTGAAGAAAGGCGTCCCCTTCCGCATAGCACATAGCGCGGTAGGCCAAGCCGTGCGCCTGGCGTTGGAGAAGAAATGTGAACTGGATGGGTTGAGCCTGGAAGAACTGAAGCAATTCCGCCCGGAATTCGATCGCGACTTCTTCGATTCGCTGAAACTTGAATCGGTGCTCGCCAGCCACAACGTCCCCGGCGGCACCGCGCCGGGGCGAGTACGCGGAGCGCTGGACGAGGCGCGGCGCCGCATCGCGGAGATCAGGAATTCGAGCTGAAGAGCCTACCGGCCATCGTAGCTGAGTCGGAGTGGGTAGGGGTCCTTCGACTCGGCGTCGCGGCGACGCCTCGCTCAGGATGACACTCGTTTTGTTTGGCGACGCCTCGCTCAGGATGACATTCGTTTTGTTTTCGGTTGGGTGACGCCTCGGGTCTTGCAATCTTCAATCTGCAATCTGCAATCTTCAATTCCCCGCGGTGTGCGCCTTCACCTGCTCCAGCACCTGGCGCGCCGCTTCGGCTGCGTCCGTGGTGGAGAACGCGCTTCCCAACTCGATGGTCGGGATGCCAGCCAGCACGTGCCGCAGCGCATCACTTTTCTCGCCGCCACGGACCATCACTTTGGGCCCCAGGATTACCACCACCGGCCTCGCGGCTTTGATCAAGATGCGCGCATCCGACACATTGGGCGTGGTCAGCGGATCGTACCCGGCGTGGCGCAGCACCTCGCGCACATACGCCAGCACGTTCGCCGACTGTTCCACGCACACCACCGTCTTGCCCGAGCGCAACGCGCCGTCCTTGGCACCTCCGCGCTGGTAGAACGCCGAGACTGCGTCCACCTCGGATTCCTGCACCTCGAGCAGCCGGTTGAGGTTGGTGATGGTGAGGATGTGGGCCACTTCTTTGGTCACGTTGCACAGCTTGAGGTCGCCGCGCGCGGTTCGCGCCGAGGCTGCCAAGCGCACCAGCAGGCCCAGACCGCTGCTGTCCACGAAATTCACCTCGCCCAGGTGCAGCACGAAATGCTTGTGTTCCGGCAGCAGCTTGGTGAATTCCTTATGCAGTTGCTCGGATTCGTCTCCGGCCACAATCCGGCCGGCGCACTTCATCACCGTGACCTTGCCGACGTGACGCGCTTCCAGCTGCAAAGCCATATCGCTCACCTTCCACCGAGGCGCTTCAAGCGCGCGGATTATATCGCGAACCCCGGCCGGCTCGAGCGGCGCAGCGTAATGGTAAGATCAGGGATTGCGCTGATGCCGCCCATTATTCAGGTCGAAAACGTCACCCGGATTTATCGCGTTGGCAAGGTGGACGTGCCCGCCGTCCGCGGCGTCTCCTTCAGCGTGAACCAGGGCGAGTTCGTGGCCGTGGTCGGGCCATCCGGCAGCGGCAAATCAACTTTGTTCTACATGCTGGGCGGGCTGACGTACGCCAATTCCGGCCGCGTCATTGTCGATGGCGACGATTTCGCACGCCTCTCCGACGCCGAGCGCACCCGCATGAGGAAGCGCAAAATCGGATTCGTGTTCCAGAAGTTCAACCTGCTGCCGACGCTCAATGCGCGCATGAACATCCAGATCGCGCAGGACATCGCCGGCCGTGACGGCGGCGACGGCAAGTGGTTCGATGAGATCACCAAGTTGCTCGGCATCGCCGACCGCCTCGAACATCGCCCTTCGGAGCTATCCGGCGGCGAGCAGCAGCGCGTCGCCCTGGCGCGCGCGCTCATCAACAAGCCGGCCATCGTGCTCGCCGACGAGCCCACCGGCAACCTCGACACCAGGAATTCCGAGATCGTCCTCCGCCTGCTGCGCCAAACCAACCAGGACCTCGGCCAGACGGTGCTGATGATCACGCACAACCTAGAGGCGGCGGCCTTTGCCGGACGCATCCTGCACATGCGCGACGGCCAGATCATCGGCGAGGAGAGTAGTATTCGGCCCTAGGATCGTGGGGAATTCGCCATGGACAACCTCTTGAAACATCACAGCTAGTGGCCAACTACCAACGACGCCGATCTCACCGCGCCCGCGGCTTCATCGCCGCCCGCAGCTTATAGCCTTTCAAATACGCTTCGTCCGCCCGCTGCGTCATGCCCTTGGCCTGGTAGGCGTTGGCCAGCCAGATCCACGCTTCCGAATCCTTGGGCGCCAGCTTGGTGGTGCGCGTGAACGCATCCACCGCGTCGTCGTAGCGCTGCAAATTCATCGAGCCGAGCCCGATGTTGTACCAGGCCCGCGGCAGGTTGGGATTGAGCTCGGTGGCCTTGCGGAATCGGGCCAGCGCTTCATCGCTGCGGCCCATCAAGTTTAGCGTGACACCAAGATTGACCAGCGCTTCGGCATCCTTGGGGTTCAACTCCGTGATCTGCTGAAATGCCTGCCGTGCCGGTTCATAACGCTTGTCGCGCAAATACAGCACGCCCAGTTGTGTCAGCACGGCCGGATTTTTCGGATTCAACTGCGCCGCGCGCTGGAACGCCGCCTCCGCCTTCTCCTCCTGCTGCGTCCGCAGGTAGGCGCTGCCCAGCAGCATCCACGCCGGCACGTAATTCGGCCGAACCTTGGTCACCTCGGTCAACTCGCGCAACGCGCCCGCGGTGTCGCCCTTGCGCAATTGCTGTTCGGCATGTTCCAGCCGGACCACCGGCATGTGCGCAAAACGCACCGCCACCGCGCCCGCCACGAGCAGGATGGCAAATGCGGGAAACACAACCGGCCTCATGCGCGACGAGCGCGGCGCCTGCTGCCGGAAGTCCGCGCTCAGCACCGATCCCAGCACCAAACCGGAAAGCAGGCCTCCCAAATGTGCGCCGTTGTCGATGCCGCGTATTAGAAATCCGAACGCCAGGTTGTACCCGGCGAACGCCACCAGGCTGAGCAGGCTGGTGCGCCACGCGCCTTTCGGCGCCGCCAATTTCCCCAGGTATAGCGTCGCAATGAGGGCGCCCGCGAGTCCGAAGATCGCGCCCGATGCTCCCGCCGTCACCACCAGGGGATTGCGCGCCAGGCTCACGATGCTGGCCGCCAGTCCCGACATCACGTACAACGCCAGAAAAGTTTTCGGCCCGTACAGGTATTCCGCCAACAATCCGAGTTGCCACAGGCA
>DASWAR010000091.1:0-16301 GCA_036391015.1 Terriglobales bacterium | reverse complement strand
CGGCCAAACGTCGCTGCTGGTCTATTGGGTTCATATCGAGTTCGTCTACGGCGGCCGCTTGCGCATTCTGCCCAGCCACGCCAACAGCATTCCCGTCGCGACGTTCGGGTTGCTTTTTATCACCGTGGCCATGCTGGTTCTGTCGCGCCTGCGGACAGAATGGAAATCGCGCAGCGGTCTCGCGCGTCCGGCCCCCGCCGCTGCCGCAGCGCAATGACGCCCCGCCGTGGCATGTTTTCCCAACGGCGTCACCGACCACCAGCACAATTTGGGGCTGACCGCGGGAGTCGTCGTACGCTTGGGAAGTCGTTAGCCCGACTTCGCTTCCCTGAGCCTCGCATTGAAGGGGCGCGGCTTCAGCCGCGCCGAGCAGGTCCTTTATTCTTGTCATTCCGGGCGGGCTCGGTAGGTCACGGCTTCAGCCGTGACCGAGGCGCTTGGCGCCGAAGCCTGCGAGGAATCTGCTGTTCTGACCTTTTCAGCAGCCCCGTAGAGGTCCCGCGCTGCGCTCGGGATTTCGGCACGCGGCTCCCGCTTCGCTCACGCCGCGTAAGCGCCTCAACCTTCGATGCCCGCCAGCCGCGTCATTCCTGCTTTTCGCCCGTATGCTTCAAACGCCGCACGGAGCTGCGTTTCCCGTTCCCTGGCGGCGTCGGACCGTTGGTAGTTCGCCAGCAGTTGCGCCACTCGCTGCCGCGCGCGGCCAAACGTGTCGGGTGGCCTGCCCTCCTCCTCGGCCCCCGGCGGATTCCGGTCGATGACCTCCGACGGCAGGTACTGCTCGCTGCGAAATAGCCGCCGTGTTTCCGGCAGCTTCAGGAATTCGCCTTTCGCCCCGGCGGCGGCGAACATCGCCCGAGCAAGGGTTTCGGTGCGTGCCTCGATGCCCCGCAACAAGCGTTGCACTGACCCGATTGCCTCGGCGTCCACCACCAGCTTCTCCGCGCTGTGACACGCCAGAAAATCCAGCATGCCCGCGCCGGAAATCATGTTGATACCCGCCAGCGCACCCAGCGTGGCCGTCATCCCGCTCTCCATGCCCGCTTGCGCGTCCACCACTTTGGAATCGCTGGCCACCAGGTAGGCATGCGTCGGCAAACCAAAATGTTTGCCGATTTGCGCGCACGCCATGTCGATCATCGCGGTTTCCACTGCGCCCATGGGCGTGGTCGCGGTGCGCATGTCAACAATCGCCGGCGCACCTCCCCAGACGATCGGCGCACCCGGGCAGGCAAGCTGGTGGATGCAGATCCCGCTGATGCACTCGGCTGCATGTTGCACCACCGCGCCCGCCAGCGTGACCGGCGCCGCCAAACCCGCCAGCGGCATGGAGACGATTTCCGCCGGCACGCCTGCCCGCGCCAGCTCGACCAGGTTCTGCGCGCCGAATTCCGACCAGTTCAGCGGCGGGGTCGGGCAGACATCGAACACCGCCCGCGGCTTTTTCCGCAGCGTCTCGCGGCTCCCGCTTTCGGCCGCCAGCAAATCCAGCATCGGCTGCACACCTGCGGCGCTGAACGCACCCGTGACCACCGGCTTGTCCGAGTACCACAGAACCACCAGCAACCGGTACAGATCCCCAATTTCGCGGGGAACGTCCCCGCAGACCACCGCGGTCGATTGCGCCGCGTACTGCGGCAGCATCTCGGTCACCTGCACCAATCGAGCCAGGTCGGCCGCTTCCGCCGGACGCGGCCGCTGCGTCTCCGGGTCGAGCACGTTCAGGCAAGACGAGCCGGGATCGAAGTGAACATCGTCGCCGCCGTAGTGCACCGCCGGACGGCCGGCACGATCGTAGAGGAAGAATTCCTTCGGGGCCGAAGCCAGCAACGCTTCCGCGACCGGCCGCGGGATCCGCGCCGTCCCGCTCTCGACCTTCGCGCCGGCGCCGCGCAACATCTCGATGACCACAGGCGTTTCCACGCGAATGCCGGTCTCGGCCAGCAACTGAAACGCTTCGTCTGTGATGCGACCGATGAATTCCCGGTCCAGCAGTTCGAGTTTCGGTCTCACCGGCATGCGCCCAGCTTGGCGGCCATAAAATCCCGCGCCAGCGTCACCGCTTCCGAGGCATTCTTGGCGTAACCGTCGGCGCCGATCTCTTCCGCCCATTTGCGTGTCACCGGCGCGCCGCCGACCATGATCTTCACCCGTGGCCGCAGTCCTTCGCGGTCCAGCGACTCCACCACGTTTCTTTGCACGGTCATGGTGGTGGTCAGCAGGGCGGAAACGCCCACGATGTCGGCATCCACTTCGCGGATCTTGGCCGCAAAAGCCTCGGTAGCAACGCTGACTCCCAGATCGTGCACCTGAAATCCGCCCGCCGACAGCATGATCGCCACCAGCGATTTCCCGATTTCGTGGATATCGCCTTTCACCGTACCCAGCACGACGGTTCCGCGCGCCTTCCGCTCCGTGCCACGGCGCCGCATCTCCGGTTCCAGCACTGCCACCGCCGCTTTCATCGCTTCGCTCGACGCCATCACGTCGGGAAGGAACATCTCGTGGCATCCGAATCGTTGCCCGACGTAATCCATGGCGGGCACGCATGCCTGATCGAGCGCCTGCGCGGGCTCGACGCCTTGTTCCACGGCTCGGCGCGCCACCTCGGCGGCACGGTCCGGCATGCCGTCCATGATCGATTGCCTCAGCTCTTCAAGAAGCTCCATCCGTCGCCTTACCCCGCGTCTGGCGCGTCCGGTTTCACCGTTTGCCGCACCTGCTTGGTGTGCAGCAGTTCCACGATTGCCCGGTACAGCCGCGAGCGCATTTCAAAGCGTTCGTGCGCGCGCGTAATGTATCGCACCGTGATGTTCACGCCCATGTCGGTGGGCTTCACATTGATGGCGGGCGTCGCCGAGAACGCTTGCAGCGCGTGGCCCCGCGCCACCTTTTGCCACTCCTGCTCCGCCTGCCGCACGTTTTCCTGCGCCTCCGCCGCGACCAGATCCTGCACCGACTTCAGCACCCGGTACGGGTCTTCGCCGCTCGGAACCAGCACCTGGATCTCGTCCCACAGCCATTGCCCGGTGGTGGAAAAATTGAAGTAGTGTCCTTCCACCGCAAAGCTGTTGACGAACGCCACCTTGCGCCCCGTGGGATGTCCCGCGTCGCTCCACTGCCCGGTCTCCAGCAGCACCGTGCGCAGTAACCCGATCTCCACCACCTCGCCGCCGATGCCGTTGATCTCCACCCAATCGCCCACCCGGATGCCGTTCTTGCCCATCAACACGAACCAGCCGAAAAAGGCCACGATGAAGTCCTTCAGCGCCACCGTCAGCCCCGCGCCCGCCAGCCCGATCACCGTCGTCAACTGCCCCGGCGATCCCAGCAGCACGATCACGATCGCCAGCACCGCCACCATCTGCACTGCCAGGCGCGCCGCGAACTGCAGGCTGCGCAGGCGTTTTCGTTCCGCGTTCAGCGACGCCCCGAAGCGGCCGATCGCCGCCAGCGCCACGAACGCCACCAGGCAGATGAGCAGGATCCACAGCAGGTCCAGGATGATCCTGTGCACGCTGGCGCGCTGCTGGAGTGCCACCACTGCGCCCCAGTCGCGGTAAATCTCGCTCAGGTCCTGCTGGTCCTGGATACGTCTGTCATAGTCCGCCAGGCTCTTGGTGTCCTCGCTGGTGCGGCGGACCGCCGTCACCGCGGCGCTCATGCTGTTTTCTGCGCCCGATTTCTGCTGCTCGACGCGTGCCTCCAGTTCGTCGTGCACCTTGGACAGTGCGGCGGCGGCCTGCGACGCCTGTTGCGATGCCGACGCCAGCCGCTGCGACTTGCCGCGCAGCAATTGCCAGGTACGCAGGTGCGAAGCCAGCGCCCACGATTCCGCAAACGGCGGCGCGTTCGGCAGATTTACCGGCGCGTGCGTTGCCAGGTGCGCGTCCAGCATCCGCTTCAGCGTGCCCTGCAGATCTCCTCCGGCACGCATCAGGTCCTGCCGAGCGTTGGCGACATCCTCCTGGTCGAGTGCCAACTGCGCCTGCGCCAGCGCGATCTCCTGCTGCACTTCGGGGTCGTTCTTCGATTTCGATCCCTGCAGCGCCTCGATTGCATCCTGGTCGGCCAGTACGCTGGTTTCCGCATCCTTCAGGTGCGCCGTGATCTTGCGGATTTCCTCGGTCGGCGGCGTGGGATGCGACGCGGCATCGCGCAAGGCCGTCGCGAACGCCAGGTCCACCGCATCATCGGCCACGCTCAAAGCACGCCGCGCCAGCGCATGTTCTTCCCGCGTCCACGCCTGCGCCGCCAGGGCGCGCGCCGTCTCCAGCGGCTTTTGGTCCACCAGGTTGCGCAGGCGCGTCCATGCCCCACGAGGCGCGCGGAAACGGCTGGGTGGCGGCGCCGACGGCCGCGTCAACACCAGTCCCACCACCGCTGCCGCGATCAGCGCCAGCCACATACCCGCGATTACCGCCTGTTTCCGCTTGATGTGTCCCATCCGCCTAACCAGCTACCAGCTACCAACCATCAGCTACCCGCTGCCCCCTACCCTCTCCCCTGAATGAGCTATTTACTTTTTCGCCGCGAAGTAAGACCATATTCGAATCCGGCCATGTTTGGAAAGCAGTCTATTGCCGTGTTGCTGCGGTTTCTTGTCGTCGTGCTGTTCTTGAGCGCGGCCGTGAGCTTGGGCGCGCGCGGGCGTACTCGCGGGTACCAGGCTGGCGGTGGCGCTCATCGTGCGCAGCCGAAGCTACGCGTCAAGCAGCCAAAAGACAAGCAGAAGAAGCCTATGCCTCCGCCTGAGACCAAACCCGACCCAGTGACCACAGCGGCCCGCTAGACCCTTTCCAGCGTCAGAAATCTCCGACCACTGGTCATGTTCGCTCGTCACACATTGCTGTGACATGGGCGTATTCCGCTTGGGCTTCGCCGTGCCCCCGCCTATCCTAAAGAGACTAGGGTAGTTTCAATAATGTATCCTTGAAGGGGCGCGGCATCAGCCGTGCCGTAAGAAGCCCCAATTTTGGCGGCTTTAGCCGCTGAGGCATCACGTCCTCAGCTCATGAAGACGATTATTGAAACCAGTTCTACCCAATCGATAAGGAGCGTGTCAGTGGAAACCCACCCCAAGGGCTCTCGGGCCAAAGTGTTGCTTACTTCCGTATTTGGGCCCTACGCGCAGGACGACGAGTTCGGCAGCCGCGCCATCAACCCCATGGAGCTCTACCACAACCAGGTGACGCGCGCCCAGGGCAGCTTCTCCTTGCGCATGTTCCATCGCTCCTGGGGCATCACCATGATTCAGCACAATATTTCCGCGCCGTGCACGGTGCTGGACTTCCCTACGCTCGAGCATTTCCAGCGCGAAGTAACGACCGAGCAATACGACATCGTGGGTATCTCCTCCATCATCCCGAACCTCGGCAAAGCCCACGAGATGTGCCGGATCGTGCGCCAGCTTTCGCCGAATTCAAAGATCATTGTCGGTGGTCACGTGGCGGGAATTCCGGGCGTGGAGAACATGCTCGACGCCGACCACATCGTGAAGGGCGAGGGCATCGCGTGGATGCGCCAATATCTCGGCGAGGATGCCGGCGCGCCCATCCAGCATCCGCCGATTATGTCGGCCTTTCAACTGCGCGTCATGGGCTTGCGCGCGCCGGAATCGAGGAAAACCACCGCTGCCACCATCATTCCCTCGGTCGGCTGTCCCATGGGCTGTAACTTCTGCACCACTTCGGCGTTTTTCGGCGGCAAGGGCAAGTCGGTCAATTTTTATGAAACGGGCGACGAGCTGTTCGAGGTGATGCGGCAGTCCGCGGATGCGTTGCACACGCGTTCCTTCTTCGTCATGGACGAAAACTTCCTGCTCAACCGCCCGCGCGCCATGCAACTGCTGGCTCGCATGAAGCAGGAGAACAAACCCTGGGCGCTCTACGTATTCTCGTCCGCCAACGCGATCCGCAAATACACCATGGAGGAGCTGGTGGAACTCGGCGTCTCCTGGATGTGGATGGGCCTGGAATCGGAATCGTCGGGCTACGCCAAACTCAACGGCGCCGACACCCTGAGCTTGACCCACGAGTTGCGCCAGCACGGCATCAAGACGCTGGGCTCTACCATTGTCGGCATGGAGCACCACACGCCGGAGAACATCCGCGCCGAGATCGAGCACGCCGTCGCCCACCAGACCGACTTCCACCAGTTCATGCTCTACACCCCCGTCCCGGGCACGCCGCTGTACCACCAGATGATGGACGAAGGCCGCATGCTCGACGTGGACCTCGCCGATATCCACGGGCAGTACAAGTTCAACTTCCGGCACGCCGCCATCTCGCGCGACGATTCCAAGATCTTTCTCGACTGGGCGTTCTGGCGCGATTTCGAGCGCAATGGCCCCAGCGTTTTCCGCATCTGCCAGACCATGCTGCTGGGCTGGATGCGCTACAAGAACTACCACGACGCGCGCGTCCGCGCCCGCTTCGAGTGGGAAGTGAAGCAGTTGAAGAGTGCCTACAACGCCTCGCTGTGGGCGATGGAAAAGCGGCTGAAGCACGCCAACCTGAGCATCAGCCAGCAGATCCGGACGCTGCGCAAAGAAGTGGAAAAGGAATTCGGCCTCGCCGCCCGCAGCACCCGCGCCTTCCTCGGCCCAGTGCTGTTGTGGGCTTCCAAGCGCGAAGACCGTCGCTTGGCCAGGGGCCAGACTTACGAGCCGCCGACCATTGTGGAGAGAAGGAACTGGGTGGAAGCGTAACCACCCCGTTGGTCATGAGTCGTTAGCTGCGTTGCTCACGCGGTGCGCTGTGAACCAGCATGACCTCAGCCCCGCAGGGGCGACAGAAACTAGCCCGGCACGTTAGTGCCGGGAAAGTCGCCAATAAAATGGGTCGGAGTCCCGTAGGGACGGCACGGGACAGAGTTCTACCTCACCGGCTTGAACGACCCACGTTGCTGTGGCGAACGGCCAGCGACTGACGACTCTTCCACGCCATTGCGTTCCCTCTCATCCCGATTTATGTTCCCATCATGGCGAAAAAGATTCGCGTAGGCGTGTTGTTCGGCGGGCGCAGCGGCGAGCACGAGGTGTCGCTGCTGTCGGCGGCCTCGGTCGTGGAAGCCATCGACAAGAACAAGTACGAGGTCGTGCCCATCGGCATCACTAAAGACGGCCGCTGGCTCACTTCCGATCACGCCGAGCGCCTGCTGCGCGGCGAGCACAAGGAAGAACGGCACCTGCGCGCCGGCGATCCCGACTCCACCCCCGGAGCCGCGGTGCTGGCCAAAGGCGAGTCGGTGATGGTCCCGCCGGTACCGGGACACGATCTGGAGCCGTTCGAGTTGGACCTGCCCCACCGCCGCGCCAGCGACCGCGCCATCAACGTGGACGTCATTTTTCCCGTGCTGCACGGCACCTTTGGCGAGGACGGAACCATCCAGGGGCTGCTGGAACTCGCCGACATTCCCTATGTCGGCGCGGGCGTGCTCGGCTCCGCCGCCGGCATGGACAAGGACGTCATGAAGCGCCTCTTCCGCCAGGCCGGTTTGGAGATGGTGAAGCACGTCACCGTGCTGCGTTCGCAATGGGAGGGCAATCCCAAGAAGGTGCGGCGCGAGATCGAGAAGGCACTGAAATACCCGGTGTTCGTGAAGCCCGCCAATCTCGGCAGCTCGGTGGGAATCTCCAAGGTCCACGACCGCAGCGAGCTGGATGCGGCCATGAACGAGGCGGCCAAATTCGATCGCAAGATCGTGGTCGAGCAGGGCGTCGGCGGCAAGGCCGGACGCGCCCGAGAGATCGAGTGTTCGGTGCTGGGCAACGACCAGCCGCAGGCGTCCGTTGCCGGCGAGGTGGTTCCGGCGGCTGAATTCTACGATTACAACGCCAAGTACATCGACGAAGGTTCCAAGCTCCACATTCCCGCCAAGCTCACGCGGGCGCAGCAGAAAAAAGTGCAGGAGATGGCGGTGAAGGCGTTCCTCGCCGTGGATTGCTCCGGCCTGGCGCGCGTGGATTTCCTTATGGACCCAAAGTCCGGCCGCATCTTCGTCAACGAGATCAACACCATGCCCGGCTTCACCTCCATCAGCATGTACCCCAAGCTGTGGGCGGCCTCGGGTATATCGTATCCCGACCTGATTCACCGTCTGATTCAGCTTGGTCTGCAGCGTTTCGACGAGAAGAAGAGGAACAAGTACACCAAGGATTGAGTGATTTGTGATTCCTGATTGTGACTTTCCGGGTGACTGTTCGCAGTTTATTAAGCCGTTTTCACTTTTTATGCCGATGTCATCCCGAGCGAGGGAGGGCTCCCGCGCGTTTCTTCCAGCGCGGGAAACCCGAGTCGAGGGATCTCGGTTTCCTATCGGCTACACCAACTCCGGCCCGCTCTAGACGCCAATCAGTAAATCAGCAAATGCGTACCGCTATGCAGGTGATGTCGTCGTGCTGGCTGGCCTGGCCGCCGAAAACCTTCAGCTCGAACATCAGGCTATCCACCAAACCCTGTGCGCCCTTGGCGGAGCAGCGCTCGACCAGCGGGATAAGACGGCTTTCTTCGTATTCTTCGCCGCGCTCGTTGACCGCTTCCACCACGCCATCGGTAAAAATCACCAGCATGTCGCCTTGGCGCAGGCTGCTGCTGCCGCATTCGTAGGCGTATTCACTTTGAATGCCGAGCGGAATGCCGCCGACGTCGAGGCGCTCCAGCGTTCCCGAAGCGCGCCATAGCAGCGGCGCGTTGTGACCGGCGTTGGTGTAGATCATCTCCCCGGTCGCCGGATTCAGGCGCGCCAGGAATGCGGTGGTGAAGCGCCGGCCGTCCAGGCTGTGCGCGCACGAGTAGCGGTTCACACCGCGGACCAGGTCGGGCAGCGAGCGCGAGGTGGTCGCCAGGGTACGCAGGCTGGCCTGGAAGGTCGCCATCAGCAGCGCCGCCGGCAGGCTCTTGCCGGCTACATCGGCCACCACCAGCAGCACGTTCGGGCCCTCGCCATCAAACTCCATCGGCACCACGTCGTAGTAATCGCCGGCGACGGTGTTGGCCGGACGCGACCAGAAAGCAACCTCCAGGCCCGCGATCTGCGGCGGCGTTGCGGGCACCAGCCAGTGCTGGATCTCGCGCGCGATCTCCAGGTCGCGCTTCATGGTGACGCGGTCGGCGATTTCCAGCACCAGCAGCAGAAGCAGCAGCATGCCGCCCCAGAATGCCAGACTGGTCCCGCCGACGTTCACTCCCTTGTCGGAGACCTGGAACTGGATTACGGGAATCACCAGCAGCGCAACTGCCACCAGCAGGATGACCCGCCGCGCCGGCGAGAGCTTCATCAGCACCGCCCAGCAGAGTTGCTTGGTCAGCGCCCAGAACCGCTGGCCGCGCCGCATGCCTTCCACGTTGTCGCGCTTGAGCTCGCGCGAGTAGAGCCCGTAGCTGGTGCGCGCCTCGTGCACGAACTGCGACCACAACTGGTTGAGCTCCAGGCCTTCGCTGACGCTCGCCCAGAAATCCTTGGCATGCTGTTTGAACCGCTGTGGTGGCGGAGGGACGGGAGGCGTGCGCGGAGGCGTGGCGGTGGGGGACATGGGGAAAATCGCAATTATAGAACTGGGCGGAATTGGTGATCGGCGACTTGCGCCGCCGAACGCTACTGCTGCGGCCGGCGTTTGCGGCGCGAGTTCGACGACTTGCCCTTATGCTGGGTCACCGGCTTCTTGCCTCCCTCCGGCGCAAGCTCGTCGGCGGTAACGAATATGGGCTCAATGTCCACCGGCACGTTGGCGAGTTTGGCCAATTGCCGCGCGACGTTGGGGCGGATCACCGCCAGCGCTAGCATCTTCTGCGCGCCGGCGTAGTCGCCGGTCGCTTCCACCGTCAGCAGGTCATGGGTGAGGTCGATGACCGCCTGCTTGATTTTCATGAAATCCACGGCGAAGGTGCCGTCGGGCTGCTGCACGAATCCGCCGCGGTCGGCGATGTAGTTGAACTGCATCGCCATACCCTTGCCGTGGGCGTCGCCGCTGCCGAAACGCAGCGAGCGGAATGACGACGCCAGGAAGGTGGTGTAGAGCTGGCGCTCGGCCGCCGGTCCGGTGCGCAGCACAGCGGTGAGGTTGAGTTCTTTGGCGTGGTCCATCATGTACTGCAGCGCCCACAGGCCGGTGGCATCGGCCTTGGCTTCCTCGATCGTGCCGTACAGCTCTTTAAGCTGCAGGCGGGGATTGGAAGGCTGCCCGTTCACCGTGATCTGGTGCGGGCCGAGGCCGTGCATGAGCTCGTGCGCCAGGATGTGCGTGAAAAATTGTTCGAAGCTAACGTCGGCGCGCTCCCGCTCGATGATCATGCGCGAGGCGATGGGGATGAGCACGGTGCGGAACTTGGCTTGCTGCACGTTCCTCAGCATCACCCGCTTCGAGCCCTTTTGCTGCACCACGCGCTCATCGTTGGGCAGGTTGTAGGCGGCCGTGGTGATGCCGTGCGCGCCGTCGCCGCTGGCGATGATCTGGTTGACCACGCGGATGGGCGCGCCGCCGCCGAGCTTCGGGTTGCGGTACTGCGGGTCCTCGGGAAGATTGTTCTCCACCGTCTGCAACGCGTGACCGAAGGCGGCGAGCTTGGCCGATTCGGCATCGTCGCGGACGTTGATGTAGGCCTCATACGCGGCCTTGTAGCCGAACAGTTCGTCGGTATAGGTCTCGTAGGGGCCGATGGTGATGTCGAGCGGTGCGTCCAGGTCCATCCAGGCAACGTCGCTCTCGTAGTAATCGTTGGAGAGAAATGCGTCGGCGCGGCTGGTGAGAAAGCGCTTGAGCGAGGCTTTGTCGGTGAGCGCGGCGGCCTCGCGGAGCAGCGCGGCGCATTTTTCGAGATCGGCGCGGTACTCCTGGTTGTAGGGCATGAGGCTGATGATCGTGCCGCGCTTATGGATGACGCTGAAAAAGCCCTTGGCCTGCTCCTGGTCCGCGGGCGGGAGCGCGGCCGCCAATTTTTCGAAGTCGGCCTTGGTCATGCTTTCGGGATAAAAGTTCGCCCCCAGAGGCTTGCGCGCGGGCACCCCGGGGATGAAGGCGCGGAATTCGTCCAGATCGGACCACGGGCCCTTGTTGATCCAGAAATAATGCAGGCGCGCCTGGCCCAGAGGAGTTTTGTCGGCCTGCAGTTTCTTGTAAAGGGCAAGGTCGCCGCTCCACAGCTGGTTCATGTAAATGGGATTCAGAATGCGCGCCGCCTCGATCAGCTTGACCAGCGCTTTCTGGTCGCCGGAAGAGAGGCGACTGGTGTCCACGCGCAGCGGCGTGGGCGCAAAGCGCGCGGCCATGGCGTTGAGCTGCTGCAGGTCGGGAATTTTCTCACCGGCGTTTTGCGAGCCGGCGGTGATGGAGGCGATCAGAAGCCCGAACAGGACGACACGTTTTCTCATGCGCGACCTCGGCAAACTGGCAAGGATAGCAAAAAGCCTTTCCCGCGCTGGCCCGCGGCTGCCCCGCCCATGTAAAATTCAAGTACAGTCTTGAGACACCGGAGCAGGTCGTTGTTTTCCATGAGAACCAGCATGAACCGATCCGCAATCCTGTTGGCGGGCTTGTGCATGGTGTGCGCCGCCGCTTTCGCCGCCGACACCGTGATCGAGGAGATCATCGCGCGCGTCAACGGCGCCATCATCACCCGTTCCGAGTTGATCAAGAGCCGCGAGCAGACCATCCAGGAAGTGAAGGACAAGTTCGGCGCCGGCGCCGCCGCCGAAGAGGAACAGAAGAAGCGCGACAAGGACATCCTGCGCGACATGATTGACCAGCAATTGCTGGTGCAGAAGGCGCTGGACTTGGGCATCACCGGAGACACGGAGGTGATCAAGCGGCTCGACGAGATTCGCAAATCCATGAACCTGGACAGCATGGAGGCGCTGCAGAAATCGGCCGAGGCGCAGGGCGTCTCCTACGAAGACTTCAAGCAGAACCTCAAGAACCAGATCGTCACCCAGCAGGTCATCCGGCGCGAAGTCGGCTCCCATGTCCTGGTCAAGCCGGAAGAGGTGAAGCAGTTCTACGATGAGCACCAGAAGGAATTCACCCGGGCGGAGACGGTGCGGCTGAGCGAGATTCTGGTCTCGACGCAGCCGCCCAGCGTCGACAAGAACAATCCCCCTCTGCCCGACGCCCAGCGGGTGGAAGCGGCGCAAAAGAAGGCCGATGAGGCGCTGGCGGCTATCCGCAAGGGCGAAAACTTTGAAGAGGTGGCGAGAAAATATTCCGAGGGCCCTTCGGCGGCGCAGGGAGGCGACTTGGGCGAGTTCAAGCGCGGCACCATGGCCAAGGAGCTGGAAGACCGCACCTTCGCTATGAAGCCCGGCGACGTTACCGACGTCATTCGCACCAGGCAGGGATTCGTGATCCTGAAGGTGACAGAGCACATGCCGGCGGGCGTGCCTCCATTGAAAGCGGTGGAGCCGAACATCCAGGAAGCGCTCTATTACGAGAAGCTGCAGCCCGCCCTGCGCGAGTACCTCACCAAGCTGCGGGAAGACGCGTTCATCGATATCAAGACGGGCTTCGTGGATTCCGGCGCCAGCCCGAACCAGACGGCGCCGGTCATGACCACCGCGGAGGAGGCCGGGGCAAAAGCGAAGCTGAAAAAGAAGAAAAAGTTCATTCTGTTCTGAGTTTCAGTTTCAGCCTCCACACCAGCCTGGCGGATGCCAGGCTTTTTTTCTTGCCCCACGTTTTCGTTCGCCGGTTACCAGACGCGGCAGGCGTTTTCGCGGACCATTGGCTGACCGGCCTTGCAGCCCCAGGTCTGCTTGAACTCCGGCATGTTTGACACTACGCCGTTCACTCGGTAATTCCCGGGCGAGTGCGGGTCGGTGAGCGCACGCAGCCGCGACTGAGCGGGAGTCACGTTCTGGCACCACACCTGCGCGTAGGAAATGAAGAAGCGCTGTTCCGGCGAGAGGCCGTCAATTGGATTGGGCAGGTGCTTTTCCGCTGCCATCTTGTTGCGCAGCGCCATCAGGGATATGCGGACGCCGCCGTTGTCGGCGGTGTTCTCGCCCAGCGTGAGCGCCCCCTTCAGGTGGACATCATCCACCGCGACGAACTGGTCGTACTCGTCGGAGATGCACTTGGTGCGCTGCTGGAATTCCGCCTTGTCGGTCGGCGTCCACCAGTCGCGCAGGTCGCCGGCAGCGTCGTACTTGCTGCCCTGGTCATCGAAGCCGTGCGTCAACTCGTGCCCGATCACCGCGCCGATGCCGCCGAAGTTCACTGCGTCGTCCATCTTGTTGTCATAGAACGGCGGCTGAAGAATGCCCGCGGGAAAGTTGATGTTGTTCTGCGTCGGATTGTAATAAGCGTTCACCGTGGGCGGAGACATGCCCCACTCCTGCTTGTCGGTGGGCTTGCCGATCTTGTTCAACTGGCGATGACGCTCGAAATTGACGGCGCGTTCCAGATCGGTGACGAAGTCGCCGCGCATGATGTCGAGCTTGGAATAGTCGCGCCACTTGTCGGGAAATCCGATTTTATTGCTGATACCCGCCAGCTTGACGGCCGCGGCTTTCTTGGTTTCCGGGGTCATCCAGGAGAGCATCTGCAGGTCTTCGCCCATGGCCTTCTCGATTTCCTGCACCATCTGGAGCGTGCGCTGCTTGCCCTCCACGCCGAAGGTCAAATCCACGTAAGGCTGTCCCAGCGCTTCCCCCAGCCGGGCATCGGTGATCCGCACGCAGCGCTTCCAGCGCGCCTGCTGCTCCTGCTGCCCTTCCAGGTACCGGTCGAAGAAACCGAATTGCTCGCTCACAAACGGAGCCGAGAGCCAGGCCGCGTAGGCACGCACCAGGTGCCAGCGCAGGTAGGATTTCCAGTCGCTGAGCGGCACGCTGTCGAGCTGAGCGTTGATCTGCTTGAAGAAATCGGGCGCGACTACGTTGACCTTGGTGATCGCCGGAGCGCCGGTGGCGGCGAAGTATTGGGTGAACTCGAAGGCGGGCGCCAGTTCCGCCAGTTGTTTCGGCGTCATAGGATGGTCGCGGTTCTCGGGCTTGCGCATGGCGACGCGATCCATGGCGGGCTTGGCCAGCATGGTCTCGATGCTCATCACCGTTTTTGCTTCCGCGGACGCCGTCTGGGGATTGTCGCCGAGCAGTTCGAACATCCTGCCCACGTGCTCCACGTATTTCTGCCGAGTCTCGACTGACTTGGCGTCTTCCTTCAGGTAGTAGTCGCGATCGGGAAGACTCAGGCCGCCCTGGTTAACGCCGGCGATCGTCATGGTGGAGTTGTGCATGTCCGTCTCCGGACCGAAGCGGAACAGCGCGCTCACGCCGATGCTCTGCAGGTGGGCGATGGTCTTGATGAGCTCCTGGCGATTGGCGATCTTGTTGATCGCGTCGAATTCGGGCTGCAGCGGCTTGGCGCCCAGGGCGTTGACCTTCTGTTCATCCATGCAGGAGCCGTAGAAATCTCCGATCTTCTGCATGACGGCGCTGCGCTTGGGGTCAGGCTTGGCGGCCACTTCCAGGATGGCGCGCAGCACACTGCGATTGCGATCCTGGAGCTGGTCGAAGCGTCCCCAGCGGCTCTGGTCCCCCGGGATGGGGTTCTTCGCCATCCAGCCGCCGCAAGCATATTTGTAGAAGTCAACGCAGGGGTCGGCCGTCTTGTCCAGGGCGGTGATGTCGAAGGCGGGAATGCTGGGCAGGTCCGGCGGAAGCGCCAGGCCGGTGGGGCTGGCTGGAGTTTTGGTCTGCTGCGCCAGCGAGACGGCAGCCAGCAGCAGGAAAACGGATAGTAACCGAAGAGTGCGCATCAGGGACCTCGCGATGGATATTGCGAAACTCATGAGTTTACGGGCGCGGGACGAAGGGCGCAAGGACGCTGCGCCGGGAATGACAATTCTTTACGTGCCACGCGGAGTTGACCTAGAAGACCTTGAAGTGGATGGTGAGGTACTTCTTGGGATTTTCGCGGATGGCTTTAACCAGGTTGCGGGTCTCGACCAGCATCTGGTCGGTGTTGTTGTAGATCTTGGGATCGGTGAGGAACAGTCCAGCGGTGCCCTTATCGGAATCCATCTTGTCGGCGATGGAGGACAGCTTGGTCATGGTGTTGTCAAGCTTGCGGGCAAACTCCGGATCGGCGGCGAACTTGCCGAGCGCGCCCTTGCCGGCGTTGATGTCGCTCATCAGCGTGTTGGCCTTGGCGATGGTCGCATTGGCGTTGTCGAACAGCGACGGATCCTTCAGGAACTTGCCCACACTGCCCTTGCCCTGGTTGATCTCGTCGATGATCTTGT
Source organism: Terriglobales bacterium (assembly GCA_036391015.1). Classification (GTDB taxonomy): domain Bacteria; phylum Acidobacteriota; class Terriglobia; order Terriglobales; family Acidobacteriaceae; genus JAIQGF01. Next base: position 1,062 of record DASWAR010000091.1, on the reverse strand, counting down.
CGAGGTTGTCGAGCGAGGCCTGCACCTTGTTGTAAAGCTCGTCGCTATTGATGAGCTTGCCGACGCTGCCCTTGCCTTCGCTGATCTGCGTCACCATGCTCTGCACTTCGGTCAGCGTGGCATTGAGGCGCTCGTAGAGCTTCTCGTCGTAGATCAGCTTGCCGATGGAACCTTGGCCGCTCTCGATTTGGGTGAGGATGCGATCCACGCGCCGGACCAGGATGTCCACGTTTTCCAGCGTGCCCTGGCTGGCGCGCACCACGTCCTGCAATTGCGGGCTGACCTTGGTGGGAAGCGTGTCGCCGGTCTGGGCGGGGGCGCCGGTGGCGGCGCGGCTATCAACGTCCACAAAGGTTTCGCCCAGCACCCCGGCGGTGGAGAGGCTCGCGACCGAGTCCTTCTTCAGCGCGCCGTTGTACTTCATGCTCAGCTTCAAGGTGGCCTCTACCGGTGTGAGGCCGTGACTGGGGACCACCGTGATGGCGGTGATGTTGCCTACGTCCACGCCCTCCAGGCGCACCGGGGCTCCGACACGCAGTCCGCCGGCGTTGTCGAAGTACGCCTTGACCACGATTTTCTTGGTGAACATCCCGCTCGGGCCGGTCATCAGGAAAACCAGAACCGCCAGCGTAATGCTGGCGAAAATTACGACCAGACCCACGCGCAATTGCGCCCATCTGACCTGTCGCTGGCTAGGCAAGTCTCCCCCGTAGCAGTCCCGATGTCGGGAAGCCCGCAATCATAGCAGAATGGGGGGAGAAAACGAGCAGGCGACCTGATAAAATCCTGCCGCACTCCTATAAGGAGGCCGATCATGGCTTTGAAACGATTTCTCGTGTTCGCCTTCGATCCTGCCGCGGCCGCCGGCGGCTGGCGCGATTTCAAGGGCGATGCCGAAACCAAGGAAGAGGCCGAACACCTCGCGGAACAGCAGCACGGCCGAATCCAGATCGTAGATACCTCATACCAGGAGAAGGTTGCGGGCGCCACCGCAAACCTGGTGTACACGCTCTACCGCGAGTACGAATACCAGCAGCACTAGGGAGCAACACAGCGGCCACG
>DASWAR010000090.1:0-2135 GCA_036391015.1 Terriglobales bacterium | reverse complement strand
GATTTTCGCCGGCACGTCGCTGAGCTTTTTCAGTTCGGGATTCTTCTCCACCTCGGCGCGATTGAACACCGCGTTGGCTCCGAGGTGGGCCGGCATGGGCGCCAGCAGTTGCTCCTTGCGGTACACCAGGTTGCTGGCGTTGAAGGTGGCAATCTCGAACCCGTGCCCGTGCGTGATGGCGTCCGTTGGGCACGCTTCCACGCAGTACCCGCAGAATATGCACCGGTTGTAATCGATGTTGTAGACGCGGGCGTAGCGCTCGGCGCCGCTGACCCGGTGTTCGGCGGTGTTCTCGGCGGCCTCGATGTAAATGCAGTTGGAGGGACAGGCGGCGGCGCAGAGAAAGCAAGCGACACATTTCTCCAGGCCGTTTTCGTCACGCTGCAGCACGTGCACGCCGCGATAGCGTTCCTGGAATTGCGCGCCGTGTAGTGGACCCGGCCCGTCGGGATAATTCTCCACGATGGTGGGCTGGAACAGCTCACGCAGAGTAACGCTCATCCCCTTGGCGATCGCCCCGATGTTTCTGAACACGGCCATGGCGAGTCAGTATAAATCACTTCCCCGCCCACTGCCGCGGGCCGACCGCAAAACGCTTGTAAAGCTGCCCCAGGACGTAGGCGTTGCCGGTCTGGAAGAACTTGTAGACTTTGTCCCAGTCCTCGCCGCTCTGCCAGCCGGTCATGATCTCGGAAACGCGCACGTTGCCGTTGCCCAGATCCTTGATCTGCATGATCGCCGATAGCTGATCGGCTTGGGCGACGGAAGCGGGAAAAATCTGCGTCCCGAGCTTGACGTGGATGGCCACCATCTCCAGCGGGATGTACGCCAGCACCGTGTTATAGATGGTGCCGGAATCGCCGATCCTGGCCGCCGGATTGTAGTTGGTGTAGTAATGCCCGCCGGTCTTCATCTCCACCTCCGTGACCGGCGCCACAAAGCTGCGCAAGCCCTCGGAGGTGCTCACCGCCTCCCAAACCTGCTTCGGCGTGACCCCTGGAACGACGATTTCCAGCCGCTGCACGCGCTCGCCATTGGGCGCTACGAAGGAAGTGTCGGCGGTTTTGGCGGTGTAATCCTTGTCCGGCAACGCGTCGTGCATCTTGGCAACGTCGAGCTTGGGCTGCTCGGCGATCTTCTGCTCCTGGGCAGCTGCGGTCGCGATGAAGAATAGAAGCACCACTGTGATCAGCTTCGACATAAGCATCCTCTCTCGGGCTATTTCTTTGGCGCCTCAGGCGTCGCCGGATTCCCCGTTTCGACGTAGTTCTTCTGTCCGGCAATCCCAACTCGGTACTCGGTACTAGGTACTCGGCACTTCCGACAGCAGATATCCGAAATAGGCCCGCAAATTCGAAATCGAAACATCGTAGAACGATATATCGCGATGGGTGCGCGCCTGCATGACGGCGCCTTCCATGGTGGTCAGGACGAAGGTCGCCAGGCCGTTGCGGTCCACGCTGGCGGGCAGACGTTCGTCGGCCTGATCGAGGCAGTCGCGGATGTGGTCGCGCCAGGCGGCGAAGTTGGCGGCGATCTTCTCCCGCGCCTGCGGGGAATGGCGCGCCACCTCCAGCGCCAGCTTTCCCACCGGACACTCGTAATCGAGGCTGCTGCTGAGCAGGCGGCCGCGATAGTCCTCCAGCACGGCGAAGATGCGCTCGATGGGATCTTCCTCGCGCGCAAAGGCCGGCTGCATGACGATCGGGTACAGCAGGGTCTTGAAAAACTCCAGGCCCTCCACCAGCAGGTCGTGCTTGTTATCGAAGAAGTAGTACAGGCTGCCGCTGTTGACCCCGGCGCGCTTCAGGATCTCGGCCACGGTAGTCGCTTCGTAGCCATTCGTAGTGAATAACTCCATGGCAGCCATGAGAAGCCGCTCTCGGGTGGATTTTGAGGGTGGCAGGTTCCGGAGGCGATCACGAGCTGTGGCCGGTTTTGTCATTTAATTGATTGTTCAACCAAATACAATTGCAGGGCCAGCTTTGTCAAGCACTTTTTCCCTTCTCGACTGAGAATCCTGCTGATCCCTCGTTCCGGATTTCCACGCCTATCTACTAGAGAGTAACGGGATTGACATCGCCGGAAATATCCTGATAATGCTCCAATCACCTCGGGGGTGAGATTCCGCATTT
>DASWAR010000089.1:0-9536 GCA_036391015.1 Terriglobales bacterium | reverse complement strand
GCCTGATCGCAACCGGTCAAAGTCAAAACCACAAGCTCCACACGCCGATGTGGTAACCCGGACCACAAGAACGGGGGAAAGCGCACCTGCCGGATTTGTCAAACTTCTACTGCCTCCCCGGCAGAGCCGGGGGGTCTCCCGGTCGTACTAGCACTCGGGTCAGAGGCGAGCGGTCGTCCAGACGCCCGGCTCACCTTTATGATAATTCGGCGTGGCTGTGGTGCCGCGAAACCACAACAACGTTTATGTCCTCAGTGCCAAAACGGTCCCGCGAGCGGATAGAGCCATCGCTTCTCCGCAAACAACGAAACGCGCTGCTTGTCGCCTCAACGCTCCTTGTCAAGGTGTAAGGCAACGGGCAGCGATTTCGGGGGGGACGGGGTTATAAAAAAACCACGAAGCCCGTTCGAAGCCGGTCGTGGGGATGATTTGCGGCAGAATCTCGATATGCCAGTGGAAGTCCTCTTCGATGGTCTCCCAGTATCCCTTTCTCGGGCGCAGGAAAGGCCTGTCCTGGAGGGAAAGGTTGTAGGGGGCGCTACCTATTGTCTGGTCCAGTTTCCGCAGAACTTCTCGCAGGATGCTCGCCAGCTTTTCAATCTGCGACGGATCGATCCGGCTGAACGCGCTGCTGTGGAATTGTGGGAAGACACTGACGGCGAACGGAGTACGTGACGCGAAGGGAGCAAACGCGACAAAGGCATCGTTTTCCGCAACCAGGCGACGGCAATCAGTAATCTCCTGTTGCAGGACGTCACAGTAGATGCACCGTTCCTTCATGAGGTAGAAGTTTCGAGCCACCATCAGCTTGGTCTTGATGGCGCGCGGAGTTACAGGTAGGGCCATCAGTTGCGAGATCGAATGGGAAATGGTGCGCGCGCCCGCTTCTTCGCCGTGGTTCTTGAAGATCAGCACGTAGCGCATCCGCTCATCCCGCTCCAGGTCAACCGTGCGGGCTACCCAGGCCCGGATGACGTCGGCGACTTCGTGAACTTCCAGTTCATGAAGGCTGCGGTCGTGCCGCGGCGTTTCGGCAATGACCTCGTCTGCGCCCACACCATTCATGAGGTCGTGAAAGCCTTCCGGGCGCCGCCCCAGTTCGCCTTCGATCCTCAAGCGTGGGTGAGCGTTGGGCACAACCCGCACCGACCATCCGGGGCCATTGGGCGGCGACCCCGGACGTCGGATGGCGAATATCTCCGCTGGGGTGGCAGCTTCGTTGGTTTCGCAGAACGGGCAGAAAGTACTGTCCCTAACGAACTTCTTAAAGCGAAACTCCGAGGGCCGCACAGTATCGGTTTCGGCCATGATGACCCAACCGCCGGTAAAAACATCTTTGCGCATCTGTGACATGTCGGCCCTCCCGGAATGAAGTATCGGCCCGGTTCTGGAAGGAACAAGTTGTCCTGCCGCGAATTATCGGCCTCTGCCGCGGTCGCGCGGGAAACTTTTGACATTTCTTCCCAGAGTGGGAACGATCTGACACCCATGAGGCTGCACCGCGCTCCCCGTGGCCGTCACTGCGGAAAGTCGGACAGTGATGTACAAATTCATTGAAATGCCCTGCACGATACAGCCATGTGCCCGTCCAACGTTCACCCTCTGCGCGAAGTGCTGGGGAAAAATCTGCAGCAATCACGCTGAGGATTGCGATGGGTGTGGGCGGACGTTCTGCTCGATCTGCTACCGGCAGCACGTTGCGGAGGAAGCAGAAGCCTGCTGAGGGTGCGCGTCTTGGGGGGAACTGCAGAGTGTCGCCAGCGCCGGAAATCTCACAGCGATCCGGGGCGCCTGCGCACAACAGCGTTTTAAAATTACACAACTAATACATTCGCCGCCACACCACGTGCCTATAATCGGCACGATGGACGAACTCGCCAACGCGCTGACGCACGGCATCGGCCTGCTCCTGGCGCTGGTGGCCGTTCCGGTCCTGATCGTGCTGGCCGCAACGCAGGCCACCGTATGGCACGTCGTCGGAGTCAGCATCTACGGCGCAAGCCTCATCGTGCTCTACACCGCGTCGACAATATACCATTCGGTGCAGCACCCGCCCGCCAAGCGCATCCTGCGGATCATTGATCATTCCGCCATCTACCTGTTGATCGCAGGCACCTACACGCCGTTCACGCTAGTGAACCTGCGCGGCACATGGGGTTGGACGCTGCTGGGACTGGTCTGGACGATCGCGCTGTTCGGGGTCGCGTGGAAGCTCGTGCAAGTCGACCGACACCCGGTGGTTTCGACGATCGTCTACATCGCGATGGGATGGTTGGTGGTGATCGCGGCGCGGCCACTCTTCCGCGCCGTTCCGCTCGGCGGCCTTGCGTGGCTGTTGGCCGGAGGACTGGCCTACACGCTGGGGGTCGCCTTCTTCGCCTCGTCGCGCTTCCGCTTCAACCATGCGTTGTGGCACCTGTTCGTGCTCGCCGGCAGCGCCTGCCATTACGTCGCGGTCATGCGCTACGTCCTGCCTCACCGCGGTGTGTAAGGCGCACCTCTGCAGTTCGCCACGTGGAGATCAACGACTCGCGAGAACACCTTCTCACCACTAATCAGAAAATTGCGCCCTCGAAGCCCGGCACGCGTCCACTTGGATGGTTAGTCGGCTAACCGGAAACTGGAAGCTACCTTGCTGCGCGATGTCACTTCTGTGGGTAGCCCACCGTTTGCGCCAGGATAATCCTCTGATCAGGGCGCAGCTGCAGGACCTTGGCCAGTGCCGGACGGTCAAGGCTGCCGCGAACCACGGTTGCCAGCCGTTCGGAAGCGCAGAACAGATAGACATTCTGAGCTATGAAGCCGACGTCGGCGGCCATGAACATGCCGCGGTTGCAGTTGCCGCAATCGGTCGCACAGCGATTGGCATTCATTCAGTGCGGTAGTGAGTGCGTGGTTGGGCCGCACGAAAACCGGCGAGGGGCGAGCCGAAGGGGCGGACTCCGGCAGCTCTTTGAACAACGTTTGGGACAATTGGAACAGGTTTTTATTTTTGGGGTGTTCTAAGTGGTTTGGAATGGTGGACCTGACCGGGATCGAACCGGTGACCTCATCGTTGCGAACGATGCGCTCTCCCAGCTGAGCTACAGGCCCCCAAGTGAATTCATTTTAGCAGCAGCGCGCCGAGCCTCGCCAGCCGGACAGGCGTGAGCGGGCGTAACCAATCTTTGGCGGCCATCTCCATCACATCGCAGTGTGACCGGGTTCCGCGCCGCCGTGCGGCAGTTCGGGCGAATATAATGAAGCTGTGACGCCATCGAAACATGTGCGCAAGGTCGCGGAAGCGAATTTTCCGACCCGCTGGGGACAATTCCGCATCTTCGGGTTCGAAGGCCAGTTCCCCGCGGGGTCGAATGGAAGCGGCGAGCGGCGCAAGGAAACCGCGGTGGCGCTGGTCATGGGCGACATTCACGCAGGCGCACCGCTGGTGCGGATCCACTCGCAGTGCCTGACCGGCGACGTCTTCGGATCGCTGCGCTGCGATTGCCGCCAGCAACTGGAGATGGCGCTGGAGATGATCGCCGCGGCCGGTTGCGGCGTCCTGGTCTATGAGCAGCAGGAGGGGCGCGGCATCGGGCTGATGGCGAAGCTGCAGGCCTACGAACTGCAGGAACGCGGCCTGGATACGGTGGAGGCGAACGAGAAGCTGGGGTTCGCCGCCGATTGCCGCCAGTACGCACTGCCGGTCGAGGTGCTGAAGGCGCTGGATCTGAAAGAAATCAAGCTCCTGTCAAACAACCCGGAGAAGGTGGCGGCGGTGGAGGCGGGCGGAATCGCGGTGAAAGAGCGCGTGCCGTGCGAGCCGGAGCCGCGGTCAGCGCACTCCAAGCGGTACCTCAGGACCAAGAAAGAGAAGATGGGGCATTTGTTCTCGAAGTAAACCAACTACAACTTCATTGCTGATTGACGATTGTCGATTGGCTGTCGGCTCTCGGCTATCAGCTCCTCCTACCCGAGGGCCGACCGCCGATGGCCGACCGCGGGTTACCGCCGTTCTGGCGGCAGCGCGCTGGCGATGGAATCGCGAACCGCGGCGATGAGCGCGTCGCGAACCGGAAAATCCTGGGGTGAGATCGGCGGGTGAAAAACGATCTGCGCCACTGCCTTCTCCGGCGCGATCAGCCGCTTCCCTTTCGGCAGGATTTCGTAGGTGCCGAGCAGCGTAACCGGCACGATCGGGCAGGCGGATTCAATGGCGAGATAGAACGGACCCTTCTTGAGCGGCTGCAAGCGGCCATCCAGCGAGCGGGTGCCTTCGGGAAAGATGGTCATGCTCAGGCCGGAGCGGATTACGTCGGCGGCGGCGCGCACGCTGGCGATGGCGGCGTCGCGATTGCGGCGGTCCACCGGGACAAGGCGGGCGACGCGCATGGCGAACCCGAGGATCGGGATGCGGAACAACTCCTTCTTGACCAGCACCGAAGTGCGCCCCGGCAGAAGCGGGATGAGCAACGGCGGGTCAAGATTGGAGACATGGTTCGACATGAAGATGTAGGTTCGAGCGGAGTCGAGCCGGTCGCGTCCGATGATCTGGACGCGGACGCCGGAGAGTTTGACGCCGACGCGCACCACCCACATGGCGATGCGGTAGAGGAAATCGCTGTTGCCGGTGAGCAGCGCAACCGGCACCGTCAGGAGGGCGGCGACGGGCGTCATCAGCGTCCACCAGGCGAGCGTGAGCAGGGTGCGCATTTGCTATCAGGTCCGGTCTTCTGCAACTCGAAACTGAAACTGGTTATTCCGAGTCGCCGCGGATCCAGGCGGCGCGACGGACGCGCTGGGCCTTGGTGGCGCCTTCGAGCTCCACCAGCGCGTAGTTCTCAGCCGGCGTGCCGGCGAGCTTGAATTTCACGCGACGCGCGCCGGTGGCGGCGGAGACGCGAAGGTCCACGGTGTCGCCGATGCGCAGGATCATCAGGTCATTCTCCGGCACGGCGCCGGGGGCCCTGCCGTTGATCTGCTGAATGATGTCGCCGGGGCGCAGGCCCGCCTTTTCGGCTGAGCTGCCGGTACCCACCGATGCCACGATGGCGGCGTTTGCCAAGCGGCGGACGGTGCGGAAACCGGGGTCGGGGAGCACCACGGTTTGCTTGTCGAGACGAAGACCGACGGTCGCGAAAAACTTGTCGTACGGAATGGGATCGACGCCGGCGACGTAGCGCGCGAAAAACTCGCGGAAGTCGGCGCCGGTAACCGCCTCAGCGGCTTCCTCAACCCCGCGCGAGTCGGGAAAGAATTTTCCCTGCCTGGCGTAATGGTCGTTCATCCAGAGAAAAAGATCGCGCAACGACCGCTTGCCGGCGCTCGCCTCGCGCATCTGCAAGTCGAGCATCATGCCGAGGATTTCGCCCTTGTTGTAGTAGGAAATGGAGCGCTGCGGTGACTCGTACTGCGGATATTTCTCCAGCCAGGCATTGAGACTGGATTCTTCCACCGATTGGATCAGGCGCGCCGGGCGGGATTCCAGGTGACGGATGTCGGCGGCGAGTTCGGCGAGAAAGCCCTTCTCATCGAGAAAGCCGGCGCGGACCCGCATGTAGTCGGCGACGGTGGAGGTGACGCCTTCGCTGAACCACAGCGCGCGCGTGTACTGCTCTTTGGTGTAGTCCACCGGTTCGAGCGACTGCGGACGGATGCGCTTCACGTTCCACAGGTGAAAAAATTCGTGCGCCGTAACGTCGGCGAGCGACAGCGGGTTGCTCTTGACGCGGTCGGCGGAGGCGTCGATCGCCGTCGAGTAGGCGTGCTCCATGCCGCCGCCGGCGGGATGACGCGGAAAATGGAAGATGAACCAGTATTGGTCGAATGGTTGGTCCTGCATCCATTCGACTTCTGCGACGACGATTGCTTGCACCATCTTCAGGACTGCTCTCACATCGTAATCCGCACGGTCCGCATCGATGACCAGCCAGAATTTCGCCGGCCTGATCATGGATTCATTTTGTTCAAGCGCGGCGCCCGCGAACTTGCCAATCTCGACGGGCGAATCGACCATTTCGTCATAAGTTCGCGCGGTGAAGCCTTCGTCGCTACGCGTCATCGGCGTCGCGATCATCCACTCGGGCGGAAGGTTGGTGAACTGAAGGGAAACAGGAGTGGATCTGTGCCCAACGACATACATCAGAAGTTCCGCAAGATTGAAAAACGCATGCTCGCCGTTGAGCTGCGCGCCGAATGGCCCGGGCGTATCGGCGAAGATGTCGTACTCAAAACTGAAGCCATCACTGCCGCCTTCTACATGCCACGTAGTCTTGTCCACCGCGCGCACCTTCAACGGCGTTCCATCGTCGCCATGAGCGGCCACGCTGCGCACGTACTGGGCGAAGTCGCGCACCTGGTAGAGCGCGTTCCACACCGGCAATTGCACATCGCGGCTCATGGGTGATAGCGGCGGGAAATGCGCCTGAACGTGTACGAGGTGTTGACCCGGCTTGGCCAAAGAAATCGTGTACCGCACCGGCGCAATTGTCTCCGGTTGGCCGGCTGCGGCGGCGGGCGCGGCCGCCGTCTGCGCCAGCGCGGGCCAGCTACATGCAAGGATAAGAACGAGGGTGCCCCACATCTGCCCGGGTTTGGCAGATGTGGGTCTTTTCATGCGGGAGTATTTCACGCTTTCGCCGACACCTCGCGGCTTCTCAACGAACGCGGGAGCTTCTCATAGATGCCGCCGAAGCCGCCATTGGAAAGAATGGCGACCACGTCGCCGGAGCGCAGTTCGGGGACGATGGCGCTGACAATGGCGTCAGCATCGGGCAACTGCCGCGCCGAAGTGCCATGGCGGCGGATTGCCATTACGACCTCCTCCAAGTCGAGCCGCTCGGCCGGCGGAATCGCCTCCAACTTGAAGATGCCGGCCAGGATTACCTCATCGGCCATCCACAGGCTTGCCGCAAGAGCGTGGTGGAAGACGTTGCGCCGCAGCGTGTTGGAGCGCGGCTCCAGAACGGCCCACAAGCGGCGTCCGGGATAGCGGGTGCGCAGCGCCTTCAAAGCTTCGGCGATGGCGGTGGGATGATGCGCGAAATCGTCGATGATGGTGATGCCGCCGATTTCCGCCTTCACCTCGAGGCGGCGCTTCACGCTCTGGAAGGTGCTCAACGCTTCCGCGATCTGCGCGGCGTCAATGCCGGAAGAGGACGCCATGGCCGCGGCGGCGGTAGCGTTGAGCACGTTGTACTCGCCGGCGAGCGGGAAATCGAATTCCGCCCAAGGCTTCCCTTCGCGCAGCACCGACCAGCGGGTGCGGTCGGCGTCGTAACGGGCACCGGTGACGCGCCAGTGCGACTCGTCGGCAAATCCGTAGCGCTCGACGGGGCAGAAGGCGCGCGCGACACATTCGTCCACCTCGGGCGCGCCGTCCCAAGCGATGATTCGCCCGCGCTGCGGCACCAGGTTGACCAGGCGCTTGAAGGCGGTCTTCACCGAGTCAAGGTCCTTGTAGATGTCGGCGTGATCGAACTCGACGGAAGTGAGCACGACGGCGTCGGGAAAATAGTGCAGGAACTTTGGGCCTTTGTCGAAGAAGGCGGTGTCGTACTCGTCGCCTTCGATGATGAAGTGGCGCCCGTCGTCCAGTTTGAAGCTGGCGCCGAAATTTTCCGCGATGCCGCCGATGAGGAATGACGGGCGGCGTCCGGCGGATTCGAAGATCCACGCGAGCATGGAGGTGGTGGTCGTCTTGCCGTGCGTGCCGGCGACACTGATGACTTCGCGCCCGCGGAGGAATTCGTCGTACAGCAACTGGGCCATGGACTGGAAGGGGATGCGGTCGTTCAAAACGCGCTCCAGCTCAGGGTTTCCGCGGGAGATGGCATTCCCGACAATGACCAGGTCAGGGCGGGGATCGAGGTTCTGGGCGGCGTAGGGCTGCGCCGCTCGAATGTTGAGCGAGGCAAGGAAATCCGACATCGGCGGATAGACGGCGGTGTCGGAGCCGCGGACATCGAAGCCGCGCTGCTTCAGCATGCCCGCCAGCGACGCCATGGCGGTGCCGCAGATACCGATCAGATGAATGTGCTTGGACATGCGTTAATGCAAAACCATTTTTGATTTTCGATTGCCGATTGCCGATTGAAACGCGCTCGAGGGCGAGCGCGATCCATCGTTAGTTCTCAGATCGCCCGATCACCCGATGTCGCAATTCCCCGCGCCGCCACCGCACTTTCCAAAAACTCGAGGCGGACGGTTTCTGCGGTCACGGTGAGCGCCGCCTTCACCCCGAAAGGCAAGGTGGCATTTTCGCGCGAGACGTGTCCCGATCTCAAACCATACGCGATGGGAATGTTGAGATCACCCACGATTCTTTGCACGATTTCCTGCAAGGTGTAGGGCTGGTCGGGCGACTGGATGCAGTCCATCATCTCGCCGAAGATGATGCCGCGCACGTCGCGAAACTTTCCCGCGAATTTCATCTGCATCAGCATGCGATCGATCTGGTAAGGCTTGGCGCCGACGTCTTCCAGAAAAAGCAGCTTGCCTTCCGTCTGCGCTTCGTATGGGGTGCCGAGCGACGCCACCAGGATGGAAAGGCACCCGCCATAGAGCAGGCCATCGGCGCGGCCCGGCACCATCGGATTGAGTCCGAACACCTGGTGCGATGCCAGTTCCCAGTTGGAGTTCCCCGCAGTCGCCGCCTGCCACGACATTTCGTTGATGCCGTGCTCGCGTGCGAGATCGCCGGTGATCATGGGACCGTGAAACGTCACCAGGCCGGCAGCATCGTGGAACCAGGTGAGCAGGCAGGTGACGTCGCTGTAGCCGGCGAAAATCTTGGGATGCTTGCGGATGATATCCAGATCGACGTGCGGTAGCAGGTAATTGGCGCCGTAGCCGCCGCGCACACAGAGGATGGCGCTGATGTCGTCGCTGGAGAACATGCCTTCCAGTTCGCGCGCTCGCCTTGCGGCCGAGCCGGCAAAATCGAGATCGCGGTCGAAGATGGTGTCGAGGAATACGGGCTCGTATCCCATCCGGCGCAGCGCCGCCACACCGCGATCGAATAACTCGCGCCTGAAATAGCTGGCGGGCGCGACAATCCCGACGCGGTCGCCGGGGCGCAGCGCGGGTGGCTTGAGGCAGGGCTGGGTTTGGCGGCGGATGTCAGGCATCGGCATGACTATCAAAACATTTCTGATTGCCGATTGTCGATTGCCGATTTCGCCGGGGCTATTGATGCCTGCAAAATTAATGTCCTAGTAACGATCCTCCGGCAGAGCCGGAGGCTTTTCCGGTTGCTGGCCCCTCAAAGGGGCCTGATCGCAACCGGTCACAGTCAAAACCACAAGCTCCACACGCCGATGTGGTAACCCGGACCACAAGAACGGAGGAAAGCGCACTGCCGGATTTGTCAAACTTCTACTGCCTCCCCGGCAGAGCCGGGGGGTCTCCCGGTCGTACTAGGTAAGACGACCTTTCATCTAGTCGCGCTCGACGACTACGGCAACGTTGTGATCAAGAAGAAGTTCTCGCGTAAGCAACTGCTCGCCTACACCGCAAACCTCCCGTCAGCGTTGATCGGCATTGAAGCTTGTTCAGGG
>DASWAR010000088.1:0-6473 GCA_036391015.1 Terriglobales bacterium | reverse complement strand
TGCGCTTTCCCCCGTTCTTGTGGTCCGGGTTACCACATCGGCGTGTGGAGCTTGTGGTTTTGACTTTGACCGGTTGCGATCAGGCCCCTTTGAGGGGCCAGCAACCGCAAAAGCCTCCGGCTCTGCCGGAGGATCGTTACATCGATGCCAACCGAAGCAATGTGCATACGATGATCCTCCGCGTGTGAGTTGCTGAATCATCCCATCTCAGGGTGATCAGCGGCGGACCATCTCATTAGGCGATTCACCACTCGCCGTGGTCGATCAGCGACCGGTGATTCGCTGCAGCGCTTCGGGGTAACGAGCCCCTTGCACCGGGATCTTCGAGGCGGCGCTATCGATGTCACGCAGATCGTCGGCCGTAAGCTCGACAGCGGCGGCCCCAATGTTCTCCTCCAGGCGCTCAAGTTTGCGCGTGCCGGGGATGGGAACAATCCAGGGCCTCTGGGCAAGCAGCCAAGCGAGCGCGATCTGAGCCGGCGTCGCCCTCTTCCGTTCAGCGACCTTGCCAATCAGTTGCACCAGCGCCAGGTTCGCTTTCCGCGCCTCGTGTGAAAAGCGAGGAAGGCTGTTGCGGAAATCGGATTTGTCGAACTTGGTGTTTTCGTTCATCTTTCCGGTGAGGAAGCCGCGGCCTAACGGGCTGTAGGGGACGAAACCGATACCAAGCTCCTCAAGCGTCGGCAGCAGTTCCTTCTCAGGGTCTCGGAACCAAAGTGAATATTCGCTTTGGACTGCGGTGACCGGCTGAACCGCGTGTGCGCGACGGATCGTCTGCACGCCTGCTTCGGAGAGCCCGAAATGCTTTACCTTCCCTTCCTGAATCAGTTCCTTCACCGCTCCCGCCACGTCCTCGATCGGCACGTTCGGGTCAACTCGGTGTTGGTAGAACAGGTCGATAGTGCCGACCCGGAGCCGCTTCAGCGAAGCCTCGGCGACCTGCTTGATGTGCTCTGGCCGACTATCGAGACCGGGCGAACCCCGCTCCCCCTTGAGATCGAAATTGGGATCGAGGTTGAACCCGAACTTGGTGGCAATCACCACCTGATCGCGCAACGGGGAGAGCGCCTCACCGACGAGTTCCTCGTTCGTGAACGGGCCATAGACCTCGGCGGTATCGAAGAATGTCACGCCGCGTTCCACGGACGCCCGGAGAAGAGAGATCATCTCCCGTTTGTCTCCGGCCGGTCCGTACGACATGCTCATTCCCATGCAGCCTAAGCCGATGGCCGAGACCTCCAGGTTACTGTTTCCAAGTTTGCGCTTTTGCATTGTTTCTCCTTCGAGGTGCCATCGGTAGACTCACATCTATGAGGCTAAGGTGAACGGCGACGTTGCCACCCACACGAGCTAAAGCGAGCCCCTGAGGGACATTCTCAGGCGGGAATGTATTTCTCAAACCAGTTCTACAAACCTTTGTACGCGCCGCCGTCCACCAGGATGGTCTGGCCGGTGATGAACGAGGCGCGCTCGGAGGCCAGCCAGACAATGGCATCGGCCACTTCTTCCGGCCGCGCGATTCGGTTGAGCGGCGAACCGGCCGCCCAGCGCTGGAAAATTTCCTCTTCCGATACGCCGGCCGCCTCCGCCTGGCTGCGGCCAAGCTCTTTCAGGCGGGCGGTCCCGGTGTAGCCCGGCCCCACATTGTTGACCAGGATTCCGTCTTTACCGAATTCGTTGGCCAGACTTTTCACCAGACCAACCACGCCGGCGCGCACCGCATTGGAGAGTACGAGCTGGTCCACGGGCTGTTTGACCGTCAGCGACGTGATCGTGATCAGGCGTCCCCATTTCTTCTTTTGCATGTGCGGGATGACGGCGCGGGCAAAGTGGACCACGCTGAGCAGGTTGAGTTCGACGGCGCTTTGCCAGTCTTCGTCGGTGGTGGCCAGAAACCCTTTGGCGGGCGGGCCTCCGGCGTTGGTGACGCACACGTCCACGCCTCCATACCGTTCTGCGACGTTGGCCACGAATTGCCGGACGGCGGCGGCATCGCGGACGTCCAGGCCCTCGCAGTGCACCGGAACCTTATGCTTGCCGGCGATGGTACTGGCAACCAGGCGCAGGCTTTGTGTGCTGCGCGCGCAAATGGCGAGCTTGCAGCCCTCGGCGGCAAACGCTTCCGCCGTCGCCCGGCCAATCCCTTGGCCGGAGGCGGCGACGATCACAACCCGATCTTTGAGGCCGAGATCCATTGGTAATTTGTAATTGATAATTTGTAATTTTCCCTGTCCGCAAAGCCAACTCACAGCGGCCGGGCTCAAACTGACAAATTACAAATTACGCCGGCGGCTTTCCCGGGCCGGTCTGCACCAGGAATATGCCGCCGGGCCCGCCGGGCTGGATGTTGTTTTTCTCGAAACGCTCCTTGATGCGGCGGCGAAGTTCACGGGTGACGGCGTACTGCGTACCGGGACGCGTCTTCACCAGTATCATGTAATCCACCTCGGTGCCGCTGACGCGCTCAATGCCCGGTACTTGCGGCTCGGAGACGAGCAACTCGGAGAAGTCGGGATCGCTGCCAAGATCTTTGCCCACCTCCTGGAGCACGCTGATGACCTTGTCGCTGTTCTCCTGGTAAGCGACGGAGACGTGCAAAGCCACCTGCGCCCAGTCGCGTGTGAGGTTGGAAACAACATCAATCTTGCCGTTGGGTATGGTGGAGAGCGCGCCCTGGTCATCGCGCAGCAGCGTGGCGCGCAGCGTCATGCGTTCCACCGTGCCGGTGATGCCGCCCACGCGCACCGTGTCGCCGACCTCGTACTGGTTCTCCATCAGGATGAAGAAGCCGTTGATGACGTCGTGCACCAGGGCTTGAGCTCCGAAGCCAATGGCAAGCCCGGCAATGCCGGCGCTGGCCAGCAGCGGTCCCATGTTGATCCCGAGTACGGGAAGAATCTGCAGCAAGGACAGGAATACCAGCGCGAAAACGCCCGTGCTGTAGACGACTCCGCTCAAGGTGCGAATTTGCTGCGCCCGCAGGCCGGTGGGCAGGCCCTTGGTTTCGCCGAGGGAGCGCAGGCGGCGCGTCAGCGCCTTCAGCAGGCGGATGAGCACCAACGTCACCACCACAATGACCAGGAGCTTGGGGGCGTCCACGCGGAGGAAGTTCAAGGCGTCGGCGCGCCAGTGCTCGATCAGTTCCGCGACCGTCTGGATAGAGGGTTCGGCCATGCTGGTAAGTGCGCGATTATAGCAGCGGAGCAGGCGGCGTTTCTTGGCCGGCCGCGGTTCATCTTATAATCGCGGCATCCCCGGTTTTATGAGGTCACTGTGAGGCAAGTTTTCCTTCTTTTCTTCCTTCTGCTGATTGCCATCGGCTCGGGAATTTCGCAAAGCCGCGACAGTGCCGGCACGCCGGGCGATGGCAACGATAGCGGCAGCACCGATCCGCAATTCCGGCAGCGTCGCAACGAAGTCGACCCTGTCGAAAAACAAATGGAGCGCGACCGCGCCAAGAAACTGAACAAAGACCGCCAGGAGGCGATCAAGCGCGACACCGATAAATTGCTGGCTCTGGCAACCGAATTGAAGAACTACGTGGACAAGTCCAACGAGCACGTGCTCTCGCTCGATGTCGTGCGCAAGGCGGAGGAGATCGAAAAGCTCGCCCACCATGTCAGGGAAAAGATGAAGGACTAGCGGCAATGCCGTCCCGATCTGAATGTTCGTCGGCAGAAAGAGGCCCAGCTGGAACAGACTGTTACAAAACGCCAAGGCCTCTAGCTTGAGTGGACCGAAGACTCGCATTTAGCGCCGCAGGGGCGACAGCACATAGCCCGGCACGTGAGTGCCGGGTATGCGAGTGGAATAAAATTCGAGTCCCGTTAGGGACGGCACGAGTTTCGTAACAGTCTGGGAAGGCTGGGCCTTTCTGTGCGCGTCGCCGGCGCCTCAGTTCGTATTGGCGGAAGGCTGGATGTCGTACTGGCGAATCTTGTAGAGCAGCGCCTTGTAACTGATCTTCAGCAGGGCCGCGGCTTTCTTGCGGTTCCAATTGGTTTCCGTCAAAGCGTGGCTGATGGCTTCCATCTCGGCTTCGTCTTTCACGCTGCGGACCAGGGACTTGAGACCTTCGCTGCCGGCCGCGCCTGCTCCGCCGCCGGATGCGCCGGCAGACGTCTTCTCACCCCGCGGCGCCAGTTCTGCCATCGCCATTTCTTCGTCGCCTAGTACAAGGTATCGCTTGACGAAGTTGTTCAACTCGCGCAGGTTTCCCGGCCAGTTGTAGCGCTCGCACGCCTGCATCAGCGACGGCGTCAGAGGAAGCGCCGGGCGCGCATAGCGTTCCGCCACCTGGCTCATGAAGTGTTTCAGCAGCAGGGAGATCTCTTCCTTGCGGTCGCGCAGCGGAGGCAAAGTGATGGTGAATCCGTTCAGGCGGTAATAGAGGTCCTCACGCAACTTGCGGGTGGCGATGGCTTCCTGAATGTTGATGTTGGTGGCGGCAAGGACCCGCACATCCACTTTCTGCACGGTGCGGCTGCCCAGGCGGGAGAACTGCTGGTCCTGCAGCACGTGGAGAAGCTTGGCCTGGAGCGACGTCGGCATTTCGCCGATTTCATCCAGCATGATCGTGCCCTTGTTACAGAGCTCAAATTTGCCGGGCTTGGCGTGGGTCGCTCCCGTGAAAGCTCCCGGCTCGTAGCCGAACAACTCGCTTTCCAGCAGGTCGGCGGGCACCGCCGCGCAATTCACCTTCAAGAACGTGCGGTGCGAGCGCGGCGAATACTTGTGGATCATCTTGGCGATGACTTCTTTGCCCACGCCGCTTTCACCCAGGATCAGCACCGGGATGTCGACGTTCGCAACCAGCTTCGCCTGGGAGCGAATCTTGCGCATGGACGCGCTGCCGCAGACGAAGAACACCTCGTCGCCGAGGTCTTCGATT
Source organism: Terriglobales bacterium (assembly GCA_036391015.1). Lineage (GTDB taxonomy): Bacteria > Acidobacteriota > Terriglobia > Terriglobales > Acidobacteriaceae > JAIQGF01. The sequence continues at coordinate 1,582 of DASWAR010000088.1, read as the reverse complement.
TCGCCCTGCGGCATGATCGCGTTGGCGTTGCCGCCGACGCACAGCTGAATCACGGCTTCGAGGTCGTTCTTCTGAAATGGCTTGGTGAGATAATCCTGCGCCCCGAGGCGGATCGCCTGCACCACCTTGCGGGTGTCGCTGACGCAGGAGAGCATGATGACTTTCAGTTGCGGGTAACGCTCGCGCATCTTCTCCAGCGTCTGCAGTCCGTCCATGCCGCCGGGCATGAGCACGTCCAGCAGCACCACGTCGGGCGCGCCCTTCTGCAATTTCTCCAGGGCCGCCTCCCCGCTGGGGGCGGTATCGACGTTGTAGGATTCCACTTCGAGCAGCATCTGCAGGTAGCGCAGCATGCTCGGTTCATCGTCAACCACAAGGATTCTAGGCGGGTTCGCCATCACGTCTGCAATTTGCCTTTCCGGCCAGTGAGGTTGATTGTATCCGCGATCATCCGTGCTTGAGAGGAAGAACGAAAGAAAACTTGCTACCGCAACTGGGTTCGCTTTCCACCCAGATCTTGCCGCCGTGGGCCTGGACGAGGCGCCGCGCAATGCCGAGGCCCAGTCCCATGCCGCCGCTCATGTCCCCATTCGGGATCTGAAAAAAGTCGCCGAAAATCTCCTGGTGAAACTCCGGCGGTATGCCGGGCCCGGTATCGGCCACGTTGACGCGTACCGCATTGGGCACCCCAACTGCTTGCCGGCGTCGTTCGCGAGTTCGCGGGCGAGTCTCCAGCGTGCGCCGCTCCCACAACTGCGGTTCGGCATTCAACCAAACCGTCCCTCCCTGCGGGGTAAATTTCAGGGCGTTTTCCAGCAAGTTGGAAATGACGCGCTGGATGCGGTCGTAATCGAAGGGAAACGGATGCAGGTGTTCGCTGGGCAGATAATAAAATGCCACCCCCTTCGACTGAAAGCGCGGCATCCAGAAGCCGCAAATTTCGGTGAGACAGCCGTGCAAATCGCGCGGCTCGTCCAGTTGCAGATTGAGATTGCCGGTTTGAATCGCGCTGAACGTCAGGAAGTCGGTGATCAGTCGGTGCAGCCGCTGGCTGCTGGAATTCATGTCATCGAGGCAGCGGGATTGGCGATCGGTCAGCGGGCCAAGCTTGCCGCTTATCAGCAGTTCAATGTATCCGGAAACCACCGCCAGAGGCGTGCGCAGATCATGCGCCGCCGTGGCCAGGGCCTGCGCGCAGCGCTGGTATTCAATCTCCAACTGCTGGTACGCGCGCTCCAAATCGTCGCCCACAGGGCGAACCTTGTGCTCGCCATTGTCACCGGAGGCAAGAGGCACGTCGGACCGTTTTGCGGGCGTGGCGGCTGTGTTGTCGGCGTGTTCAGGCATGACACACGAAGGCCGGCAGTCTTAAGGGGGAGAAAGGACGATGCAGGCAGCTTCGTACTCCGTTGATATTAAGAGAATAGAAGAATGAAGTCAATTATTGGTGCAAGTAATTTCCTTGAAAGTCGCAAAAGGTTGCCGCATTTACTGATGAGGTGCGCCGAGATTTCATTGTGACCAAACTATCCATCCCATGCGTAAATAGCTGAGTTCAAAGTTGTTATCATCAATTTCAACG
>DASWAR010000087.1:0-11845 GCA_036391015.1 Terriglobales bacterium | reverse complement strand
GCTGGGCATACCTGAAAAAGGGAAAGTACGAGGAAGCCATTCGAGAGTTTCAACAGGCGATACAACTCTCCGGAACTGACGATACGGACCTCATAGTAGACCTCGGTTACGCTTACGCCGCAGTGGGCAACCGAGAGGAGGCAAGCAGGATACTCGCCAAACTGAAAAAGCAACACGAGCAGAAGCTTGTACCATCCGGTTCGATCGCGATTCTCTATGGAGCCTTGGGTGATTTGAACGCGGCTTTCGGCTGGCTGGAAAAGGCTTATGAGGAGCGTGACCCTGAACTTACGTATCTCAAAGTGGGCCGGAGGTTCGAGCCCCTGCGCCACGACCCGCGCTTCAGAAAGCTACTCCTCCGCATGGGCTTGCCCGACTGAAGTGCTTCTTTCGCAGTAGATCATCTGGTCTGACCGTCCGGATAAACACTGTTAGTTTCGATCACCGGCGCCGTGCCGCTGTAGGCATCGGCGGCACTGCGTGGGCGGCTCGGTGTTGTCCACGATGTGCTGCGCGCGAGGTTGGGTCTTCAGGAATGCGAAGATCGCCTTCAAGTCCTTGTCGGTCATCTTGCGGAAGTGGCCCCATGGCATGATCGGATAGAGTTTGCGGGTACCCACCTGGCCAGTTCGCATCACCCGGATGAACATCGCCTGGTCGTAGTAGCCGATCCCCGAGGGATCCATTGTGATGTTGGGGCTCATGACGTAATGGTCGGGGTTGTCGCTCATCAAGGTGCCCCCGCCGAACTCCTTCTCGTGCACCGAGGCCTCCGCCACATCGCTGGTATGACAGGCAGCGCAAGCGGCAATGCCAACGAGATATTCGCCCCGCCGGACAGGATCGCTTAGTTCCGGTTCTGGCATGGTAGTGGTGAGGGGAGGAATCCTTTTTCCAAGCTCTGCGCTCTGCGAAGCGTTCACCATTGTTTTCGGCACGGGATTGTGCACGGCGGGAATGCTTCGCAAGTAGACGATTACGGAGGCTAAGTCCTCGTCCGACAGATTGCGAAAGCCCTTGTGAAACTTGGGCGACGAGAATGGACGGCCATCGTGGTCGACGCTTTCCCGGATAGCGCTTGACAGCATGTCATCTCTCCACCGGCCGGCGCCGGTTTCCGGATCGGGCGTAATATTCGGAGCGAATACTTGGGACGGTGGCTTGCGCGGGTCGACCGGTCCAGCTCCCTTAACAAAAACGTAACCGGCACCTTTCTTGCCTGTCACGGGCGGAGCGCCCGGCGAGTTCCAATCGCGCTCCGAATGGCAGCGGAAGCAGCCGAGCACATTGTCGGCGAGGTACTCACCACGCTGAAGCCGGGCCGGCGTGCGTTCGAAGCTACGATTGGTGGTACCGCGGGCATGCGGGGAGGTTTGCGGCTCCCACGCGGCGGGATAGATGCTCCAGTCGATGGTAGAGCCACGCGCGAGAGCGAGCGCCGCGACGAACACCACAAGCACCGCGCGAAGCGGGAATCGCCATCGGGTCCGCATACTACCCTCACCCGAACCTAAGCTTGACGGAATGCTATCTTCGCGGAGGACGGTAGGTCAACAACGGGGCAATTTGCAACCCCGGTTCGCAGTGGCCTCAGCGAAATAAATTCTGCGCGCCCCTTCAGGGCTGGTGTTCGCTCAATTCCGACCAGACCGTAGACAAAACAGGCCCGGCATTTACGCCGGGCCACTGACTACTAACCCCTAACTACGAACTCCTGTCTTCTAGATGTCGTAGTAGAGCGCGAACTCGTAGGGATGCGGGCGCAGCCGAACGGCGTCCACTTCCTTCTCGCGTTTGTATTTGATGTAGGTATCGAGCAGCGCCTCGGTAAAGACGTCGCCCTTGAGCAGGAACTGGTGGTCGCTCTCCAGTGCGTCGAGCGCGTCCTCCAGCGACCCCGGCATGGACGGCACCTTGGACAGCTCCTCCGGACCCAGATCGTAGATGTCCTTGTCCAGCGGCTGTCCGGGGTCAATCTTGTTGTCGATTCCGTCCAGCCCCGCCATCATCATCGCGGCAAAAGCCATGTACGGATTGCAGCTCGGGTCGGGCGGCCGGAACTCAACGCGCTTGGCCTTCGGCGACGCCGAGTACATCGGAATACGGCAGGCCGCGGAGCGGTTGCGCCGCGAGTACGCCAGGTTCACCGGCGCCTCGAAGCCGGGCACCAGGCGCTTGTACGAGTTGGTGGTGGGCGCGATGATCGCCGCCAGCGCCGGGCCGTGTTTGATCAGCCCGCCGATGTACCACAGCGCCATCTGCGACAAGCCGGCATAGCCGTCGCCGGCGAACAGCGGCTTTCCGCTCTTCCACAGCGACTGATGGCAGTGCATGCCACTGCCATTGTCCCCGAAGAGCGGCTTCGGCATGAAGGTGACCGTCTTGCCGTACTGGTTGGCGACGTTGCGCACGATGTACTTGTAGAGCATCATGTGGTCGGCCGAGTCCACCAGCGCGTCGAACTTCAAGTCAATTTCGGTTTGCCCGCCGGTCGCGACCTCGTGATGGTGGCACTCCACCACCAGCCCGCACTGCTCCATCGTCAAAGTCATTTCGCTGCGCAGGTCCTGATAGTGGTCGGTGGGCGGGACGGGAAAATACCCTTCCTTGTAGCGCGGACGGTATCCCAGGTTGTTTTCCTTGCGGCCGGAATTCCAGCGGCCCTCTTCGGCGTCAATGAAGTAGAAGCCGTGCTGCTCGCGCTGATCGAAGCGCACGTTATCGAAGATGAAGAACTCGGCCTCGGCGCCGAAGAATGCGGTATCGGCCAGGCCGGTGGAGCTGAGGAACATCTCCGCCTTCTTGGCGATGTAGCGCGGGTCCTTGTCGTAGCGCTGCTTGGTTACCGGGTCCTGCACGTCGCCGATCATCACCAGCGTCGGCACTTCGGTGAAGGGGTCCATCATGCACCACTTCGGATCCGGGATCAGCAGCATGTCGCTCTCGTGGATCGCGGCCCAGCCACGGATCGACGAGCCATCCATCCCGAAGCCCTCTTCAAATGAGCCTTCGCTGAACTGCGAGATGGGGTAGGAAACGTGATGCCAAAGCCCGGGCAGGTCGGTAAAGCGCAGGTCCAGCAGCTTTGCCCCGTTATCCTTGGCGAACTGCAGGGCGGATTTTGCATCGGCCATTTCTGCTCCTTGCGCGCGCTCGGCGCGTGCTTCTCCGCGCACTCAGGCGCGCGGCGTATCGGTTATTGGGATAGTAGTTCTTGGCGGCTGCTACAATCCTCGCGATCGCAGCCGCACCATTGGAGCATAAATTCCCGAACGCGGCGGCGGGAAATTCATAGTTTTTATCGCTTCGATAACCTGGGCTTATATCCTCCCGCGAGAAAGGACCAATTGTGGACTCAAGCGCGACCAACTCGCTGATTCAACAGTATGAGCAGATCCTCTCCAGCCGCCAGGAGCGCTTCAGCTCCGACGCGCTCTTCGGCGGAGCGAAATACCAATTCGAAAAAGCGCTGCTGGAGGAGATTGCCCAAGTCCGCGAACCGGCGCGCGCCGAGTCGCTGCAAACGATGTTCCGGGAACTGGCCTCGTTTGTTCCCCCGAGCGACTACGAATTAATCGCGAACTGCCGGCGTCGTGGCGCCGAGGACCCCGCCATCAAGCATGTGCTCGACTTGATTGAGGCGGGCGACCACGCCGCCATTCAGAAGCAACTGGAGTCTGGCGCCATTCCGGAGCTGGTGCGTTACTACGCGCTCTACCGGCGCGTCCTGCTGGAAACCGAGGCGCGCCGTAAGCAGGCCGCGAGTGTGCATGCGCTGAATGCGGACTCTTGATCCCGGCCCCTCAATCGGTCCCCACTAGCTTGCTCCTTCTCTCCACCAGCACGGTGTCGCGCCACACCCCTTTGCGTTTCCCGACGCGTTCCCGGCGCCCGACCTCGCGAAAGCCATTGGCCGCGCACAGCCGCAGGCTCGCTTTATTCTCTGGAAATACCGTGCCTTGGAGAGTCCAGATGCCGGCCGCCTCGGAAGCAATGATGGCCGCCTTCATCAGCGCGTCGCCGACTCCCTGGCTGCGCGCCCACGTGGCCACGTACACGCTCATCTCCGCCACGCCGGCGTAGCAGGACCGCTGCGAGACCTTGCTCAGCGCCACCCATCCGGAAATCGTCCGCCCGCTGCGCGCCACCAGGCGCCCCACCGCCAGGTGCGCCCGGTCCCACTGTTCCCAGGTTGGCGCCAAAGTTTCGAACGTCGCATTCCCGGTGGCGATTCCCTCCAGGTAGATGGCGGAGACGTCCGGCCAATCGCCGGCCACCATCGCATCCACGGTTACGCCCGGCGGCTTTGGTTTGGTCACATTCATGTGTGCGTCCTTTGCCCCTCGGCGCGCCCTCTGCGTTGATCCTTCCGCGCTGCCGACTGCTACAATTCTGGCATTATCAGAAACAGTCGAGAATACATCCCGAGCGCCACATCGGGAAATTGATAGTTGTTATCGCGCCAATAGATGCTGTTATGGGCGCTCGCAATTTGCTCTGGCTAAGAGCTAACAGCTGATAGCTCCCTTATGGATTTCGACCAACTGGAAACGTTTCTCGAAGTCGCGCGCCTCAGCAGCTTCTCCCGGGCGGCCGAGAAGCGCTTCCGGACGCAACCGGCGATCTCGGCCCAGATCCGCGGCCTGGAGGACGAGATCGGGGCCAAGCTGCTGGACCGCTCCGGGGGCAAGGTCTCCCTCACCGGCGCCGGCAAGGCGTTCCAGAAGTACGCCGAGGATGCGATTCAGGCGCGCCGCGCCGTGGTCACCGCGATGGCGGAAATGGAGCGCGTGCCGCGCGGTGAAATCGTGGTCGGCGCCAACGAGGGCACCTGTCTCCACGTCCTGCCCGAGGTCTTCGCCGAATTCAAGAAGCAGTACCCGGGCGTGTCGGTAAATATCAACCGGCTGGAATCGGCCGGCATTCTTGGCGGCGTCATTGATAACTCGGTGGACTTCGGCGTGGTGTCGCTGCCGGTCAATGACAACCGCCTTACCGTGGTGCCCGTTCACCGCGACGAGCTGGTCATCATCACGCCGCCGCGGCATCCGCTGTCGAAAGTGAAATCGGCGACGCTGGCCGACGCCTCGCAATACCCCCTGCTGGTGCCCGAGGCCGGGCACACTCGCGATGCCATCGAACAGTACTTCCATGAGCGCAAGTTAAAGTTGAACGTTTCCATGGAACTTGATTCCAGCGAACTACTTAAGCGTTTTGTTGCTGCCGATGTCGGCATCGGCTTCATCGCCCGCTCCAACGTGCTGGAAGATGTCCGCGCCGGCGTTCTGGTCGCCCTGCCTATCGCCGACGCCACCATCCGCCGCGACCTCGCCCTGGTCTTCCGCAAGGACAAGGCGCTCTCCCGCGCCGCCCTAGCGTTCATTGACATCGCGGTCAAACTCAAGACCGCGAAACAGGCCACGTCTTGAGGTTTTAGGTCTTAGGTCTTAGGTCTTAAGGTTTTGGGCTTTGGGCGTGAGGTTCTAGTCTTCCCCAACGCCCACTATCTGACGCCCAAACCTGCTTTGCTGTCGCCTAACGCCCAAAACCTAATGCCTAAAACCTACGCAGATCTCTGCATTTCTAGCAGTGTCGTACCATGCCCTATACTGGTTTCCAAGATCAGTGAGGAGAGGAACTGATGAAACTCGCGATTCGCACCCTGGCTGTCCTGCTGCTGATTTCCCTCGGGTTGTTGGCCGCCGACGCCAAGGACCAGACCCTCACCGGCACGGTCAGCGACACCATGTGCGGCGCCCATCACACCATGATGCCCGGATCGTCCGATGCCCAGTGTGTCCGCACGTGTGTAAAAGCCGGTAGCGACTATGCCCTGGTTGTCGGCAGCAAGGTTTACACCCTCAAAGGCAACAAGGCGGATATCGACAAGTTTGCCGGCGAAAAAGCTACGGTCACCGGCAAGGTTTCCGGCAACGTTATCCAGGCGACTTCCGTCGCGGCGCTCAAGAAATAGGCAGGCTCGGATTCGGTACTCCCGAGGGCTACCGGTAATCGCCGGGGCCCTGGCTTTGTTGCAGAAAGAAAAATCTTTCCCAGCATGCATTTTTGCGTAAACCACTTCCGCGGCAGCGTGTTATTTTTCAACTGTCCAGCGAAAACCGGAGGCAAGCGAATTGGGCAAAATCATGGTCCCGCGGCGGATCTTCCTGACAAAAGGCGTTGGTAAGCACCGAGAACGTCTCACCTCATTTGAACTGGCGCTGCGCGACGCTGGCATCGCCGCGCAGAACCTGGTGCGGGTTTCGTCGATCTTTCCTCCCCAATGCAAGGTGATCCCGCGCGCCCTCGGCCTTCGCCATCTCAGCCACGGTGAAGTTGTATTCGCGGTGGTGGCTGAAAACTCCACCCACGAGCCCCACCGGCTGCTGGCCGCCAGTATTGGACTTGCGATCCCTGCCGACCGCTCCACCTACGGCTATCTCAGCGAGCACCACTCCTTCGGCGAAACCGATGATCAGGCCGGCGACTACGCCGAGGAACTCGCCGCCGAAATGCTGGCTACCACGCTCGACGTCGAGTTCGACCCCGACAAATCCTGGGATGAAAAGAAAGAAGTGTACCGGCTGTCGAACAAGATTGTGCGCACGCTGAACATCACGCAGTCCGCGGTGGGCGACAAGAAGGGCAAGTGGACGACGGTGATCGCCGCCGCGATTTTCATCTTTTGATTAATAAGAGGTAGCCGGTAGTCCGAAGCCGGTGGTCCGGCCTACCGCCATCAACAACTACCCGCCACGTGCCGTCCAAAATATAATGGCTTCTTCAAGTTCACATGAACGCCATCGAGACCTACGCGCTGGAAAAGACTTATCTCGCCGGATTCTGGCGCAAGCGTCCCAAAACCGCGCTGAAGCCGCTGACTCTCACCGTCCCCGAAGGCGAAGTATTCGGCTACCTTGGTCCCAATGGCGCCGGCAAGACCACTACGCTCAAGCTCCTTATGGGGCTGATTTTTCCTAGCGGCGGCTCGGCGAAGGTCCTGGGCGCCGACTGGCGCGACCCGCGGGTAAAGGCGCAGATCGGTTTCCTGCCCGAGCAGCCGTACTTTTACGATTACCTGACCGCCAGCGAACTTCTCGACTACTACGCCCAGCTCTCCAGCCTCGATGCCCGCGAGCGCCGCCGCCGCATTTCCGCCGTGCTCTCACGTGTCGGCCTGGCTGAATCCGGACACACGCAGCTGCGAAAATTTTCCAAGGGAATGTTGCAGCGCGTCGGGATCGCACAGGCGATCATTCACGATCCCAAGCTGGTATTTCTCGACGAGCCCATGTCGGGCCTGGATCCAGTCGGCCGCCGCGAGGTCCGCGACCTCATCCAGTCGCTCAAAGACGAAGGCAAGACCGTCTTCTTCTCTACCCATATCCTCTCCGACGCCGAGGCGTTGTGCGACCGCGTCGCGGTACTGCACAAAGGCGAGTTGCGCGGCGTGGGCGTGGTGCAGGACTTGCTGGCCCGCTTCAGTGGAAAAGTCGAAATCATCTGGGATGGGCCCGCGGCCATGACCGCCGTGCAGGCGCTGGGCTCTGAATGTCACTGCACCGGCGACAGCATCCGCGCCGTCCTGGGGCAGGAACAACTCGACGCCGCCATTGACGCCATCCGCCGCGCACACGGCCGGCTGATGTCGGTTACACCGGTCCGCGCCTCGCTGGAGGATTATTTCCTGGAGCAGCTTGCGGAGAGCACGCCGGTGGAGGTAGCGCAATGATCAACTTGAGGCGCTTAGCGGGCGTGAGCGAAGCGGGAGCCCGCTGCCGAAATCCCGAGGCGCAGCCGAGGGACCTCTCTGGGATTGGAGCGCGCGCATGATCAACCGCGTCGCCGCCATTTCGTTCAACACTTTCCGCGAAGCCGTGCGCGACCGCGTCCTCTACAACCTCATCTTTTTTGCCCTGCTGCTGGTCGCCTCGGCGCTGCTGTTCGGCCAGATCTCGATCGGCATCGAGCGCATGGTGCTCATCAATTTCGGCCTCACCGCGGTTTCCATGTTCGGCATCGTCATCGCCATCTTCATCGGGATCGGCCTGGTCTCGAAGGAAATTGACAAGCGCACGCTCTACAGCGTGCTGGCACGCCCGGTGCGCCGCTGGGAATTTCTTCTCGGCAAGTTTTTCGGCCTGGTGGGAACGCTGGTGGTCAACACGTTTTTCATGGCGATCGGCTTTTTCGCCGCGCTGCTTTACCTGGTCCATCACTTCCAGCGCGGTGACGCCTACCTGCTGGTGGCGCTCTACTTCATCGTCCTGCAGTTCGTGATCGTCACCGCGGTTGCGCTGCTGTTTTCGTCATTCTCCTCGCCGTTGCTTTCGGCTGTCTTCGCCTTCGCCCTATTCATCATTGGGACTTTTGCCGAAGACCTGCGCGCGTTTGCCGCGCTCGCCCACGGCCCTGCCGGCTGGATCGCCACCGTCGCGGCCTATCTGGTGCCGAACTTCTCCGCCCTCAACGTCATCTCTTCCGTCGCTCACGGCGAGCCGGTGGCGCGCACCCTGATCGCGTACAACACGGGCTACGCTGTGCTTTACGCTGCCGCCGCGATTTCGGCTGCAACGCTGATTTTTGAACGCAGGAATCTGAAATGACGAACTGCGGTCGATGGTCGATGGTCCCCTCGGCTCCGCTCGGGACAGGCTTTGGCCGATCGCCAAAGCGTGGGTCCTTTGGTCGTCCATGAAACACCGCGCCGCCATCACCGTCACGCTGGCCACTGTGCTGGTAGTGTGCATGAGCGGCGCCGTCCTGCTTCTGCGCCGCATTGATCGCCTGCGCTCCGGCGCGACCTTGGAAGAGGTGCTGTACATTCCTTCGCCGAAGATCCTGAAGCGCATGAGCCTGGGCTATAACGGCCTGGTCGCCGACATCTACTGGACCCGCGCCGTGCAGTACTTCGGGGCCAAGCATCGCGCCCGCGCCACCCAGTACCAACTGCTAGCGCCGCTGCTCGACATCACCACGGAACTGGATCCGCACCTCATCGTGGCTTACCAGTTCGGCTCCACGTTCCTGGCGCAGAAGCCGCCGGAAGGCGCCGGCGAGCCCAACAAGGCGGTCGCGCTGGTGGAACGCGGCATCCAGGCCAATCGCAATCGCTGGCAGCTTTACTACGAGCTCGGATTCCTGCAATACATGGAACTGCACGATCCCGCCGCCGCGGCTCGCGCCTTCGAGCGCGGATCGCAAATTCCCGGCGCACACCCGTTCCTGAAAATTCTCGCCGCCGCCATGGCGCAGCACGCCGGGCAACTGCTAACCGCGCGCATGCTCTGGACCACCACCTACGAATCCACCGAAGACCCGATGATCCGCGCCAACGCGCTCAAGCACCTTCGCGCGCTCAAGGTGGATGAAGATGTCCCCAAACTCGAAGGGCTCGCCGCCGAGTATCAGCGCCGCACCGACCGCCAGCCCGCCTCATGGGCGGACCTGATTACTGCCGGCCTGCTGCGCGGCGTTCCCGTCGACCCGGTCGGAAATCCTTACAAGCTGATGCCCGACGGCCGGGTCCAGGTCGCCGATCCCGATGCCCTGCCCTTCATCAACCAGGGCCTGCCGGCGGGAAAAGAGCCCCTAGAGCCCGGTGCTCGCGCCCGGTAACTTGTGATATGGCGATTTATCGACATCTCTAACGACGCCGGCTACGTCAAGCGTTTCGGTCTCATTCTTTGGTACGTGAGGGCGAACGAATGCGTTGACGTAGAAGCTTTGCTTCGACATTCGTTGGCGTGGTTCTTTGTTTTTTCCCATCGCGTCTAACCCAGCTCGGCCCGATCCCACTGCATCAGTTCGGTGGTGCCCACCAGACATCTCTTCGGTCACGTTCGATCATGATGAGTTCTGCGAACTCCCCCTTGGGGAGGCAGGTAGCCTATTCAGTTACCCGGTCACTGCACCGCAGGACCACTGTCGATATCAGGCATCCCCGCATGGGCTTCCCCTTCCTGCCGTCCACGACGACAGAACTCTTTGTAATCGATTTGGTCGCGCAACATGATCCACAGTCGGATCCCTAGCTTGCGAGCGGCTGCAACCCGGGCCTTTCCCATTCCTTTTTGGACCAGCTTGCGACGATAGAAGCGCTTGAGTTCGGCATCTTGGTTGACCGCATGCATTGCCGCTTCGCACCACAGATAGCGCAGCAGCGCGTTGCCTTGCTTGCTCAGCTGGCCCAGGTGCTGTCGCGGGCCGCTGGAGTGTTCACAAGGAATCATCCCGATGTAGCTGGCCACCGCTTTGCCATCCGCGAAGCGACGCGGATCACCCAGGAACACCTCGGTCGCCAACGCCGTCACTGCTCCTACGCCCGGATGGGTTAACAACCGTCGCGCTTGCGGACGTCGCTCCGCTGCCTGTTCTACCTGCTGGTTGAGTTCCTGGATTCGCTTCTGCAGTTGCCCATAGAGGCGCAGCAGTTCGTTCCGCCGTTGTCCGGTATAGGCAGGCAGCGGCAAAGCTTCCAAGCACGCCACTCCGGCTTGACTCCACAGCGCCTTGCCTTTTCGCAGCCCGTGATTCAAGGCGATCGCCTGCAACGTACTCTGCACCCGGGTTCGCATCTTGACCCATTGATGACGATCGCGTAGCAGGGCCCGTAAATCCCGTTGTTCCGTACTCGGCATCCAGATGGTGGGAAAACGTTTCTCCAGCAGCAGCCGCAGCGCCAGCAGCGCATCCCGCCGATCATGTTTTTGTTTGCGTGTCTCCGCCGCTCGGATCTTGGCTGGATGCCCCACCCGGCACTCAATCTCGAGCTCTTCCATCAGCTGCAAAAACCACTGCATCGCCCCGGTCGCTTCGATCCCTACTACCACCGGACCCGTCAGGCTGGCGTAAAACTCTCGTACCTGGTCGGCTTCATGCTCGAGCGTCCGCTCGATCAACTCCCCCGTTTCGGTATCCAATAGCGCGATGCTCTGTTGTCTTGCATGCAGGTCACAACCTACAATTTTCATCTCGGCCTCCTTCGCCCGAGCCTTTGGGTTAGACACCGCAAAGTCTACTCGGACGTCGCGAGGCCGACGTCGTTATGACATCAGTTATCCGTGGGTACGGCCGGATGAGAGTGCGCTGGGGGAGATGTGGGCGTAGCGATTCGCGCGCCGAAAAGAGGCTTGCGTCGTCGGCAGCGGAGTGGTTTGATCCTGTTAGATCCGGCGAAAACCGCGTGCCAAGCGCTTCACACAAGTTACGCCCGAAACGGCACTCCCGCCCCGGTTACTTGTGTGAAGGCGATTTAGCACTCGTTATCTCAGCTAAAATAGGTGCGAGATTTGGAGCTGTACATGAAAAGGCCCGTCCCGGTGGAATCTGCCTCTGCATTAATCGACGAGAAGATCAAGGAACTTGGGGACTGGCGCGGGAAGACGCTCGCGAAAGTGCGCGAAATCATACACGAGGCAGACCCTGAGATCGTCGAAGAGTGGAAGTGGATGGGGACTCCCATCTGGTCCCACGGCGGCATCGTCTCCACGGGAGAGACGTACAAGAACGTCGTCAAGATGACATTTCCCAAGGGAGCTGCGTTGAAGGCCCCTTCAGGTCTATTCAACTCCAGCCTCGACGGGAATGCCAGGCGCGCCATCGACATCCACGAAGGCGACAAGGTCGATGACGCGGCCTTGAAGGATCTCATCCGCGCTGCAGTGGCGCTCAATCTCAAGGGCAAGAGCAAGCCGAAGCCCCGGCGAGCGAGCAGCAAGCGGGCCGACTAGCTTCATCGCAAGTCCCGGCCATATCTCCTCCCATTGCTTGCACTGACGAAGACAAAAGTGAACGAAGCTGGCACCGTCCGTCATGGAATGCCGAAGTCTTTGGGGTCGCGCCC
>DASWAR010000086.1:0-2721 GCA_036391015.1 Terriglobales bacterium | reverse complement strand
AGCCACATTCCGATGTTCACGGATATCGAGGCAATCACGCATCCCGTGATGGTGCGCGTTTTCCGGCGGGCAAGAATGCCGACCGGGATGATGAAACAGGTCACCACCATCGTCCAGAAAGGTACGGCATAGCGGCCACTGAGCTTGGAATAGAAGACAACCAGGTGGCTGGGATCGCTGCCATAAAACGTGGTGATGAACTCGGCAAATGTGAAGTAGAACCACAGCAGGGCCATAACCAGCAACAGCAGCCCGAGATTGTTGAAGTGGATTGGCTTGAGGTAATCCTGCAGCAAATAGATACGCCGGATCAGTGCCATCACGATCAGCAACGAGGCGATGCCGGAAAAGATCGCGCCCACCACGAAGTACGGACCGAAGATGCTGGAGTGCCACATCGGCTGCACGGTCATGGCGAATACCCATGACACCACCGTGTGCACCGAAATCGCAATCGGGATCACCAGCACGGCCATCACCGAGATGGCACGGTTGAGCAATCGTTTCTGCTTCTCGCTCGCGCACCATCCAACGCCGAGCAGGCGATACAGCCATGTCGGCTTCGCGCCGTGGTCGCGCAGGATGGCAATGTCAGGTATGAGCGGCAGGAACAAGTAAATGGTGCTGGCGGTCAGGTAGACGCTGATGCTGCACACGTCCCACAGCAACGGCGAGTGGAAGTTCGGATGCCGAAGGACGTTCAGCGCGCGCTCCGGACGTCCCAGGTCCATGATCACGCTGCCTACACCGAAGAACAGCACCAGCACGGTGATGACTTCGGCAGCGCGCGTGATGGAGCGTCTCCATTCTGCGTGACACAGGCGGAGGATGGCCGAAATCAGCGTGCCCGCGTGGCTGATTCCGATGAAGAACACGAAGTTGGTGATGTAAAAGCCCCAATACACCGGAACGTTCAGGCCGGTCACGCCCAGGCCCTGGCTTAACTGGCGCATCCAGGCGAAAAAGGCGATCGTGGTGAATCCGAGAAAAAACAAGGCCAGGTAGTAAAACGGCCTGCGGGTCGCGATCACCGGTTGCAACAGCACCCAGTCCTGCTCGTTATGTGCGTGGTCCCTGTCCGTCTCCACCGCTCCACTCTCCTTGCGCCAGATAAATCACCTTGGGATGAGTCCCGAGTTCTTCCAGCGGCTTGAACGCACGACGGCTGCGGGCCAATGTGGCCACCGTCGAGTTATGGTCTTCGAGATCGCCGAAGTACATGGCCCCCGCGGGACAGATCTCGACACATGCCGGAACGTAATCGCCTTCCGCCAGTTCGCGTTTCGCGGCACGTGCCTCGTCGCGAGCTTTTTGCAGCCGGTGATGGCAGAGCGTGCACTTTTCCACCACGCCCTTCGGCCTCACGGAAACGTCGGGATTCAGCGCTTCGGTAAACTCCCCGGGAAACTCGGGTTTGTACCAATTGAACATGCGCCGCGTGTACGGGCACGCATTGGTGCAATATCGGCAGCCGATGCATCGGGCATAAATCTGTCGCACCACGCCTTCCGGGTTGATCGCGGTCGCCTGTACCGGGCAGACGCGGATGCATGGTGGGTTGTCACAATGGACGCACGGCAGTGGCGTTGGTCGCATGCTCAGCCGCGGGTATTCGCCCTCGAGTTGTGGAAGCAGGCTCATCCACGAGATGATGCGCCCGCGCGCGGCTTCTTTTGGCGGGACGCACGGAACGTTGTTTTCCGTCTGGCAGGCGACCGTGCACGCCTGACAAGCCGTACACTTCGCAAGATCGATCACCATTCCCCAACGTGGCATGCTGCGTCCTTGTTATGCGCGATAGACCTTAACGTATGTCCAATGGGCTGATGGCAGGCCAGTGACCTGGTCCGGTTGCCCCTCTACGATCTCCAGCGGATTGGCGCCCCGGCACGCCCATTCGCTCCCTGACTTGTGTCCGTAACCAAGCGGCAGGTGCACCACCCCGGGCCGCGCGCCTTCATAAAAACGAGCGCGCGCCTGCACCCGTCCACGGCGTGACTCGATCCAAACCGAATCGCCATCGCCGATGCCGAAGGTGCGCGCTGTTTCAGGGTGAATTTCCAGCCAGCTATCCCAGTTCGCAAATACGTGCACGCCGGCGATCTGCTGCAAGTACGGCAGGTGTGCCCCCTCGCCGCCAGCAAGTGGAAGTTGCTCGACCGGCATCAACAACAAGGGGAAGTTGGTAGTCGCTTCCGGAATCGTGGGCTGGTGCGGCAGGCATTCCCGATCCTCGATCTTTGCTGTGCTCCGCCGCTGCTTTGCCGTGTCGGCCAGCACCTGCGAATAGAACTCGAAGCGCCCGGACTTGGTACGCAACACGCGGCTCCACTCGCCATGCGAATACGCCGGCTCCCACCACCCGCCTTGCTTCTTCATCTGCTGCCACAGCTCATCTGCATTCGAGTAACTCGGCGCCCACCACCCCGAGCGCTCCATCAGCCGGTTCCAACTGTCTTCAAGTGTCGAGCCGAACACGGCGCCGGCCTGTGCGGCATACAGGCCGTTTACTTCGCTGCGGAGAAACTCTTCGTAACCTGAGAACGGCAGCGCCGCCGCGACCGAACCGCCCAGGGAACCCGCGACCTTGAGCATTACATCGCCCGGGTGACGGACATCTTTGCGCGGGCGAACCGCCGGCGGCGCGATTGAGACCATTGCGTTGGCCACAGTAGGCGGCGTTCCGCCGTCCTGCCACGATTCCAGTCCCGTCGGCGCCGG
>DASWAR010000085.1:0-2229 GCA_036391015.1 Terriglobales bacterium | reverse complement strand
CGCCATCTGCGACTACGCCGCCATCGCCATTGATAACGCGCGCGCCGTGGAGCGCATCCAGGAACTCACCATTACCGACGACTGCACCGGCCTGTACAACGCGCGCCATCTCTACAAAACGCTGGAATCCGAGGTTTATCGCTCGGCGCGCTTCGGCTACGAGTTTACCGTCCTGTTTATTGACCTGGACCATTTCAAGCAGGTCAACGACACGCACGGACACCTGGTGGGAAGCAAGCTGCTGGCGGAAGTCGGCTACACCATCAAGAGCCACTTGCGCCTGATTGACTACGCATTCCGCTACGGCGGCGACGAATTCGTCGTGCTGCTGCCGCAGACCGGGAAGGATTCCGGGCTGATCGTCGCCCGCCGCCTGCTCGATTCATTCCGCAAGAGCAAGTTGCTGAAAGAAGAAAGCTTGAACCTCAACGTACGCGCCTCGATCGGCGTGGCCTCCTATCCGGAAGACGCCAAGAGCGCGCACGAAATCATCCGCCAGGCCGACGAGATGATGTACGAGGTCAAAAACACCAGCCGCGACAACATCGCCGTGGCGCAGCACGGCATGATGAAGTAATCCCATTTTGTGATTGAGTGATTTGTGATTTAGCGACTTGGAGCGCTCGCCCTCGACTGCGATCGGGCCGAAAATCCCTAAATCACAAATCACTAAATCACAAATGATTTTGACCCAACGGGAGTGCTGGACTAGTATCTCGGTCCATCTCGGGTCGCCCCATGGTTGGAGAGACCATTTCCCACTACCGCATTTTGGCCGAGCTCGGTGCCGGTGGCATGGGCGTGGTGTACCGGGCGGAGGACACCAAGCTGGGCCGGCAGGTGGCGCTGAAGTTCCTGGCAAAAGATCTGCTGGAAGATGCCTTCGCGCTGGAGCGCTTCAAACGCGAAGCGCGCACAGCCTCGGCTTTGAATCACCCCAACATCTGCACTGTCTATGACATTGATGAGGCGAATGGGCAACAGTTCATCGCCATGGAGCTGCTGCAGGGACAAACCCTGGCCCAGGAGATCAATCGCAAGCCGCTGTCCATCGAGCGACTGCTGCGGATCGCGATTGGGGCCGCCGACGGGCTCGATGCGGCCCACGCCAGCGGGATTCTCCATCGCGACCTGAAGCCGGCTAATATTTTTGTCACCGAGCGCGGGAACGCCAAGATCCTCGATTTCGGATTGGCAAAACTTGCTCTGCGCGAACAGGAGGCGCGCGGCGCCGCGGCGCTTTCCGCCGCTGCCACGGTGCAATCGAGCGCGCACCTGACCCATGCCGGGAGTACGGTGGGCACGGTGGCGTATATGTCGCCGGAGCAGGCGCTGGGCCGGCAACTGGATGCGCGGAGCGACTTGTTCTCCTTCGGAGTCGTGCTGCATGAGATGGCGACCGGCAGCGAAGCTTTTCCCGGCTCGACCATCGCCGCCGTTTTCGATGCCATTCTGCACAAATCGCCACCCCCGGCTTCGCAGTTGAACCCGGCAATTCCACGGCAGCTCGATGCAATTATCCGGAAGGCGGTGGAGAAAGAGGCGATCAATCGTTACCAGTCCGCCGCTGAAATGCGCGACGACCTGGAGCGGCTGAAGCTCGAACTCGGCGGCTCGTCAACCCAGGTGCCGGTCGCACGGTTGGTGCGGCGGGCGCGGGTGGCTGTGCCGCTGATGGTGGTGTTCTTAGCAGTTGTATTGGGCGCAACCTGGCTAGTGCGGCGCAACGCCCGGGTACGCTGGGCAAGGGAGCAGGCCATTCCCGAGATTGCTCGGCTCGCGGAGAACATGCGAGCGACCGAGGCTTACAGGCTCGCGCGACAGGCGGAACTGTACGTTCCCAACGATCCGATGCTGCAAAAACTCTGGCCAGAGATTTCGCGAACCGTCACCATTCACTCGCAACCGGAAGGCGCCGACGTGTATGTACGTGAATACAGCGCCAAGAACGGCGCATGGGAGTATTTGGGGCAGACACCGATCGAAAACCGCCGCATGCCATGGGCATTCTTCCGGTGGCGAATCGAAAAGCCGGGTTATGTCAGGCCGAGCTTGCCAGCGGAGGCAAGGCCGGGCGGACGCTGATGTTCCCGGAGACCAAGGGCGGTTTTGAGGTCGAGTTGCGGAAGGAGAACAGCGTGCCACCCGGCATGGTCTTTGTGAAGGGCGGCGATTTCAACCTGCTAATCCCCGGGCTCGATCAATTGCCGCCGGTGCACGTCGCGGATT
>DASWAR010000084.1:0-7963 GCA_036391015.1 Terriglobales bacterium | reverse complement strand
TTTAAGGCCACCACCGGTTACGGTCCTGAGGAAGCCATTGGCAAGACGCCCAGAATCTTAAAGTCCACCCTGCACAAGAAGGAGTTCTACAGCCGCCTATGGAAGCAGATTCTGGAAGGCGGGACTTTCCGCGGAACGCTCGTGAACTGCAAGAAATCTGGCCAACTGTACTGGGCCGAGCAGACAATAAGCCCGATTAAGGACAGCGCAGGCGCCATCACCCATTTTGTTTCCGTGCTCCAGGACATTACGGAGTTCCGCAAACAGCAGGAGCAGGAACTTCAGTTACGCCTAGCGCGCGAAGTACAACAGCGGTTCTACACCGGCGCAGCGATTTCCGGCGCCGGCTTTGATATTGCTAGCGCCGCCTACCCCGCCCTGGAGACAGGCGGCGACTACTTGGACTTGTTCTCGTTGGCGGACGGCCGCATTTGCATCGGCATTGGCGATGTCAGCGGACATGGCCTGGATTCTGCGCTTGTAATGGCGCTGACCCGGGCTTACGTGCGCTCATTCGCCCAGGTCGAAACGGATTTGGCGAAGGTCCTGAGCAGCGTTAACCGCATGCTTATTGCCGACCACCTGGAGAACGATCGGTTCGTCACCTTGTTGCTGGTTTGTCTGGATGGACCGAATGGCTCCTTGTCCTATGCCAGCGCAGGACACATCTCAGGTTTCCTGATGAATGGCTCCGGCAAGATCGAGAGTGTGCTCGAAAGCTCGGGCCCGCCGCTGGGACTGTTTGATCATCCTCACTTTGTGACCTCCGCACTCCCCTTGGCGCCCCAGCAGCTTGTGATTTTGCTGACCGACGGCGCCGCTGAGACGACTACCTCAGAAGACGTGGACTTCGGCACCGACAGAGTTCTCGAATACGTGCGTGACCATCGGCATCATTCCGCTCGCGAGCTCGCTGAAGGCATATATCGTGCCGCTCGGGCCTTTGCAGGTGACGAACCTCAGCGAGACGATGTCACAGATGTCATTATCAAGCTCGCTTGACTACTTGCGATCTCGGTCGCACTCAGCCAGTCCCGCATAAAATCGACCTTCCCTTATGGATGGCGCTGGGTTGCTCCACGTCGGCGCTCGGCTTCCGCCTTCGAAAAAACGCCGGGAATTTTCGTGCCGCAGTGGCCGCACTTGCCCTGGCGCACATCGTAGCTGAGGATGTCGTGCCAGGAGCGGCGGATGATGGCGCGCTTGCAGCCGGGGCAGATGGTGTTGCCGCCTTCCGACCAGATGTTCCCTTCGTAAACAAACTTCAGTCCCATTTCAAAGGCGATGGCGCGGGCGCGGTGCAGCGTTTCCGGCGGCGTCGGCGGCTTGTCCTGAAGCTTGAAATCAGGATGGAAGGCGGTGAAGTGCAGCGGGACATCGTCGCCAAGGTTCTGCAGCACCCAGTCGCAGAGCTGGCGGAACTCGCTGTTGCCGTCGTTCAGCGTGGGAATGATGAGATTAGTGATCTCAAACCACACGTCGGTTTCGTGCCGCAGCCATTTCAGCGTGTCCAGCACCGGCTGTAAGTGCGTGAGCGTGATTTTGGAATAGAAATTTTCGGTGAATGCTTTCAGGTCAATGTTGGCGGCGTCAATGTGCTGGTAAACGTCGAAGAAAGCCTCGCGGGTAATGTAGCCGTTGGACACCATCACCGTGTTCAGACCCTCTTGGTGTGCCACTTTCGCGATGTCAATGACGTACTCGCCCCAGATCGTCGGCTCGTTGTAGGTGAAGGCGATGGAGGGGGCGCCGTGTTGCAGCGTCAGGTCCACCACCTGCTCGGGGCTGAGGCTCGCGGAGTTGACCTGGTCGGCCTTGGCCTTGGAGATGTCCCAGTTCTGGCAGAAGAAGCAGCCCATGTTGCAGCCGGCCGTGCCCATGGAGAGGATTTTCGAGCCGGGGAAAAAGTGGTTGAGCGGCTTCTTTTCCACCGGGTCCATCTGCAGCGCCGCCGGACGCCCGTAGCCGAGCTGCACCAGCCGCCCGCCTTCGTTCTTGCGAATGAAGCAGAAACCGGTCTGCCCCTCGCCGATGTGGCAATGTCGCGGACACAGGTAACAGTGCAGGCGACCGTCGGGCATGGTCTCCCACCAGCGAGCCGGATGGCGGGCGGCATTGGAGACGGGGAGCATAAACCTATCGACTATTCTACCGCCGTCGAAGGCCGGACCGGATTTAGCGATTGAGTGATTGACCGTCATGGACGTCTGAATCACTAAATCACCCAATCACTAAATCACTCAATGAAAAAAGCCCCTCTTTCGAGGGGGCCAGTTGTAGGAGAGAGGCGATGGAAAAAGCCGCTGCTGAGCGTGCTGCTAACGGACCATTTTCGCCAGAAGGTTGCGTATGCGGAGCCGCGCCTGATGCAGCCCGATCCGCGATTCGTCCTCGCTGACACCCAACGTGCGAACGATGCGCGCGTGGTCGTAGCCTTCGACGTCGTGGAGGAGGAAAATCATGCGCTCGGTGGCCGGCAATTGGACCACGGCGCGCTCCAGGTGAACCCGCAGGGTATTCCGGCGCACGCTGGGCGCTTCGCAGCAAATGCCTTCGTCCAGGGTCAGCACCCCGATCGGCATCTGCTCGCGCAACTCGGTAATCAGCGCGCCATCCAGCGCTTCCGCCGTGGGCTCGGAGCTATGGGCGAAGCCGCGGCAAAACGTCAGCCGCATCAGTTCTTCGGCCGCCAGTTCATTGTCGGTCATCCAGAACGCCAGGGCGTAAATGCGGTGCCTGTTCTCTTGAAACACGGCTTGGAACTTTTCCACTCGTTCCGGGGCGACCGCGCGTAAGAGTGTGGCGTACCCTGAAATTTTTACCTGCTGAAAGATGCTCGCCATGTCGTCTCCCATTGCTAAGTCCTTGGGAATGTCGCTTCTAATCTCTTTCCTTGCCATCATGGGGGAGGTTAACTGCATTTGCAAAACCACTTCAGGCACTCGGAAAACCGCCGCCATCAAAGCAATCCTGGTCGCAATGGCGTAAATCGTTACATTTCAACGCGAACCGGAGCACTGGCTGTGCAGGAATTGTTCTGGCTGGGCTAGGCTGACCGCGGCGTCAGTTGGCGACCGCTTTCTCCGATCGCGATAACAGCGACCGGGTAGCGGCAATCAGGTCAGCCACTTGGAATGGCTTCACGATACATGGCACGCTTCCCTGGTTGCAAAACGAGCCGGTTTCGCTGTCTCGGATGTCGGATATGGTGAAAATGATGTTTTTCTCCGCCCCAGGCAGGTTGGCCGCCACCCAACGGTAGAGGTCCATTCCCGACCATCCGCCCGGCATCGCGGTATCCACCAGCACGGCGTCAAACTTCTCTTGCCGCAATCGTTGGATGGCCTGCTCGCCGGAGGAGACGGCCACCACCTCCGCCCCCGCGCCGGCCAGCGCTTCGCGTTCGAATTCCAGGACCGCTTCTTCGTCGTCCACCAGCAAGACGCGCCCGCTCAACGGCGGTACGTGCCGTGACGACTCCGCGGGTGTATCCACCACCGGAGCGGAGGCGCACGCCGGCAACAGGATTCGAAACAGCGCGCCGCCCTCCGGGGAGTTGAGGGCGACAATATCACCCCCGTGTTCCTTGACGATTCCGTAGCAGATGCTCAGCCCCAGGCCGGTCCCCTTGCCCACGCCCTTGGTGGTGTAAAAGGGGTCAAAAACCTTTTTGGGCTCGCGGATGCCCGGGCCGGAGTCGCGGAATTCGATGCAAACGTGCCCGCTTTGCGCGTAGCTCTTGACCGAAAGTGTGCCTCCCCGCTCGTGCTCGAGCATGGCGTCCACCGCGTTGTTGATCACGTTCAGGAACACCTGTTCCATCTGATGGGCATCGGCAATCACCGCCGGCAGATCCGGCGCGACATCGCGGGTGACCTTAATGTTGCGGAGGTTGCAATCGAAATCGCGCAACGCCAGGGTGTCGTCAAGCACCTGGCGGATGTCCACCTGTTTCTTTTCCGGCTTGCGCTGGCGCGCGAACGACAGCAGGTTCTGCACCAGCCTTTGGGTGCGTTGCGCCTGCTTGAACAATTTGCCGACGAAGTCAAGCGCCCGCTCGCTCAAACCTTCGTTCTCCAGCAGCTGCGCGTATCCCAGGATCGCGGTTAGCGGGTTGTTGATCTCGTGCGCCACGCCCGAGATCAACTGCCCAATGGCCGACATCTTTTCGCTCTGCAGCAGTTGTTCCTGGGTGCGCCGCAGGTTCTCATAAGCGCGGCAGGTCTCTTCGTACAGGCGGACCTTCTCGATGGTGGTCGCCAATTGGCGGGCGATGGCCACCATCAGGTGCTGATCGGTTTCGCTGAACCGGCGTTCTTCGCGGCTGCCGATGCCGAGCACGCCCACCGCGACATCGCTGGTCCGCATGATGACCCAAATCCAGCGCCGCAAGCCCTCGCTGCGAACGTACTCGCTGATGACCTCCGGCATGTTATCCAGTTCTGCTTCGGTCACCACCTCTACCCGCGTGTCGCGGATGCGCTGCAGGAATTCGGGCGGCAGCGCAATGTCGGCGTTGGCCGAGGGCGCCCGCTGCCCGTAACCGGCCCGACGATGCAGGACGTTGGAATTGTCCAACAGGTACGCGGCCCCGGTGTGCGCTGCGAAAATATCCACCACGTGGCGCAGCGCAGTATTCAGGATCTCGTCCAGGTCGAAGGACTGCGCCGTGATCACCGCGATGGCGTTGAGCGCGTGCAGTTCGCGGTTGCGCCTCCGGATCGCGTCCTCGGCGTGCCGCTTCTCCGTGACATCCATCAGGAACCCCTGGTAACGGTCAATGTTCCCCGCAGCATCGCGGGTGACAAAGCTGTTTTCCAGGGCGTGCAGGATGGTGCCGTCCTTCCGCCGCAGGTCGACCTCGTAATTGCGGACGAAGCCGCGCTCGTTCATGAGGGCGCAGAATGACTGGCGCTGCTCCGGCGATGCATACATTTCTTGCGCGATGTCGAGCGCCAGCACCTCTTCGCGACGCTCGTAGCCAAGCATGTTGGCGAAGGCCTGGTTGCACTCGAGGATGCGGCCTTGCGGCGTGGAAACAAACACACCCTCCTGCACCTGTTCGAACAGCAACCGGTAACGTTCTTCCGCCGCACGGCGTTCGGTGGTGTCCCGGATGACGTGAATCGTCCCGCGAAACGCGCCCCCCTCGGTGAAGGAGGACGTGGAGACGATCGAGTACCCTCCGAAACACGGGTCAGTGCCTTCGCCGAAGTTGGCGCGCGCGTGTTCGCAATAGGGGCACTGCTGCCATTTCGCGCCCGCGCCCGGCAGCACCTTGTCACACTGATGAAACACCGCGTCCGCGAAGCCCACTCCAAGGCGCTGCACCACCGCGCGGTTCAACTTCAGGATACGGAAGTCCGAGTCGTGCACCAGGACCATATCCTCGATGGAATCGAAGGTGCTGATCCATTGCTGGTGTGAGCGGATGATCTCTTCCAGCAGCCGCAGGTTCTCTACCGCGATGCCGACCTGGTGCCCGGTCGCGGTCAGGAAATCCAGTTCGTCGGGCGGATACGACCGGTTTCTCGCCTGTCCCAGGGCGATCGCACCGATCACCGCGGTCTTGCCCCTGATCGGCACCAGCAGGATGTGGTCGAAGCCTTCTTCCCGCACCAGGCGCCGGTTATCTTCCTCCAGGGAGGCTGCGCGCATGATGGCGGGAACGCCTTGCTGCGCGACCCTGGCGCCGTCGGCGGTGCGAACATCCATGGCTGAACTTTGGCGGATGAACTTTTCCGACAAACCGATCTGCCGCGTCAGCACAAGCTTGTTGCCATCGAGAATTCGGAACCACGCCGCGCGCGCTCCCGTCAATTTCTTCAGTTGCTCGAGCGCGGTCAGCACTATCGAGCCATGTTCCTGCGCGCCCGCCATGGCGCCGGAAATCGCGTTGACCGCGCCCAACCGGTCGGTTCGCTGCTTGGAATCGTCCAGCACCATCACCAGCATGCTGAGCCCCAGCAGCAGCTCGATCACCATGTCAATGCCGGTGAGGAAGTGGGGGCTGGTGGTGTCCTGGTCCATGTGGAGCAGGAGCAGCATGGCAATCAGCACCCATGGCCCCACCTGGCGGCGCCCGCGGCTGAAGATCCCCAACTGCACTCCGCCGCCAACTGCCATCAGCGCACATATGCCGCGAACCACCGCCAGCAGTAGCGACGATCCCGGCCACCACTCCGCTCGCGCCACCGCCAAGCTGGTAACTGCAACGCCCGCGACCGCCAGCGGCATGAAATACTTCTGCGTCCTGGTGTAGTAGAGGATGGCGGCCACGAACAGGGCAATCGCGCACCCATACGCGCCCTGCGAAACCGCGATCAGCCACGCCGGCGGCGTGACCAGCGAAAAGCTGGCGGTGGATACCCGGTACAGCAGGTAGAACGACCATCCCAGGATCCACGCCAGCAGGTAGCGTTCGCGAAAGGTGCGGAAGACCAGAAAGCCGGCGGCCAGCAGGATCAAGACTCCGGAGGAGTCGGCCAGCAGTTCGATGGCCGGGCCGCCGCGATCCCAAATCGTACTCAGCACTGCCTGGTTCATGCGCTGGATTGGCGCGTGTGTGTGCGCATTTACGGTGGATCTCCCGAGCGTTGTATAGCATGGAATCGGCACCGGACGTTGCGCAATTTGGTACTGCCGCCGGTGCCTTTCGAGGCGCGGTCGGCAGCACTGTGGGGTACAATGCGCCGGATCAGCTATTCACGGAAAAATCATGCCCGCCGACCGAATCCTCATTGTTGACGACGAGGAAGCAATCCGCGAAATTGTTCACTCCATGCTCACCATGGCGGGCTACCGCTGCCACCAGGCCGGTTCGGGCGCCGAGGCCCTCGCCATTCTTCAGTCCGGTGAGCAGTTCGAACTCATGCTGTCGGACCTGATGATGGGCGAGATGGACGGCATTGCCCTGCTGGAGCGCACCAAGGAAAAATATCCCGACATGCCGGTGGTGATGGTCACCGCCGTCCACGATATTTCCGTCGCCCTGGCGGCCATCCGTAACGGCGCCTACGACTACCTGCTGAAGCCTTTCGAGCGCGAGCAACTGCTGGCCATTACCCGGCGCGCGCTGGAGAACCGACGCCTCAAGGTCGAAAACCGCGCCTACCAGACCAACCTGGAGGCGCTGGTCACGGCTCGCACCGAGCAGTTGCGTCAGACGATGCAGGACCTGGAACGCTCCTACGACATCACCCTGGAAGCCCTCGGCGACGCGCTCGACTTGAAAGACGCCGAAACCGAGGGTCACTCCAAGCGCGTCACCGCGTTCACCATCACCATAGCGCGGGCCAAGAACTTACCGGGCGAAAAGATCCGCGTCATCGCCCGCGGCGCCTTCCTGCACGACATCGGCAAGATGGCCATTCCGGATTCCATCCTGCGCAAGCCCGGCGCCCTGACCCAGGAAGAAATCGCCATCATGCAGGAACACTGTTATCGCGGCTACCAGATGCTGCGCAAGATTCCCTTTCTCACCGAGGCGGCCGAGATCGTCTATTCGCACCAGGAAAGATGGGACGGCACCGGATACCCGCGAGGGCTCAAGGGCAACGAAATTCCGCTGGGGTCGCGCCTGTTCTCCATCGCCGACACGCTGGATGCCATCATGTCGGACCGGCCGTATCGCGCGGCGCAGCCATTCTCCGCCGCCCGCGATGAGATTGTCCGCTGGTCAGGCCGGCAGTTCGATCCCGAAGTCGTCGAGGTCTTCAAAACCATCCCCGAATCCATCTGGCACGATCTCCGCAAAGAAATTGACCAGCAGACCTCTCACTTTGCTTATTCGCATAAAATGGCGGCCAAAGCCTAGGTAGTGGGTAACGATCCTCCGGCAGAGCCGGAGGCTTTTCCGGTTGCTGGCCCCTCAAAGGGGCCTGATCGCAACCGGTCAAAGTCAAAACCACAAGCTCCACACGCCGATGTGGTAACCCGGACCACAAGAACGGGGGAAAGCGCA
>DASWAR010000083.1:0-21474 GCA_036391015.1 Terriglobales bacterium | reverse complement strand
ACCGCGCATCTGCTGCGTGCCATCGCCAGATTTCTCGATCCGCAGATATCACTTGCGCATTTGCTGTTGCTCAACGCGGTAGTGCGGAAAATCGGACATGGTATCGGTTATGGAATCCTCAGCCTGCTGATGCTGCGCGCCTGGTGGGCAACCCTGATGCTGCCGCGCTCGGCCACCCGCCTGCCCTCGTGGACGGCAATGGTGACAACTTGGAGCGCGCGCGCGGCCGTGCTCGCGCTGCTGTCAGCGGCGGCCGTCGCGGGCCTGGATGAATGGCACCAGGCGTCCCTTCCGGGAAGGACTGGCACCATCCGCGACGTGGCGCTGGATACCATGGCCGCGGCATTCGTGCAGTTGGTGATCGTCGCCGCGCGTGCGCTGAGAGGGAAGCAAACAGCTCTTAGCTCTTAACTCTTAGCCTCGGCGCAATCATCACCAGCACCGCGGCCAGCGCGGCCAGCGCGGCGGAAAGCAGGAACGGAAGCCCGGCGCCATAGTGCTTCCACAGTTCGCCGGTGAGGATGCTGGAGAGCAGCGCGGCGACGCTGGTGACGAAATAGAAGATGCCGAAGGCGCGGCCACGCGCCTCTGCCGACGCGCTCGAGGCGACCAGGCTCTTCAGCACCGGCGCGGTGAAAGCATAGAAAAGTCCATAGAACGCCATCATGGCCCACAGTGCCGCGCGCGACGGTGCGAATGCGAAGACGGCATAGACGATGGCGAAAACCATGTAACCGCCGGCGACCAGCGCGTATTTCGAAACGCGGTCGGCCAGTTTTCCCGCAGGCCAGGAAAAAGCAGTGTAGGTAAGGTTGAAGACCAGCCCGAGGAGCGGCGCGTGGGCCGCGGGAATGCCCGCGCTTTGCGCCCGCAGCACCAGAAACATGTCGCTGGAATTACCCAGCGAGAACAAGCCGACGGCGAAGAGGATGTAGTAATAGCGCGCGGGAAGATGAGCGCTCGACGGCGTGGAAGCAGTCGATGGTCGCTGGCCGATGGTCGATGGAAAAGCAATCTCGGCGGCGCGCGAGATCGTTGCGGACGCAGGTGCGCCGGTTTCGCGCGCGAAGAGAGTGATGACAACGATGCAGGCGAGTCCGGGAATCGCAGCCGCCCAGAACACGCCGCGCAGACCGTAGTGCGCGAGCAGCGCGAGGGCGAGCAGTGGGCCCGCGATGGCGCCGGCGGAATCCATGGCCTGCAGCAATCCATAAGATGCGCCCAGGCGCACGCGCGGAACAGATTCGGCGAGCATGACGTCTCGCGGCGCCCCGCGTAGCCCCTTGGCGAGACGATCTCCGAAGCGGATGAACAGCACCTGCCACCACGCCTGCGCGATGGCGAGGAATGGTTTGAGGACGTTGGCGACTGCGTAGCCGAAGACGACGATGGGTTTGCGCCGGCGCACGCGGTCGGTGAGATAGCCGGAGAAGAGCTTGCCGAAGGAGGCGACGCTTTCGGCGATGCCTTCGATGAGGCCGAGCGTCGCGGGACCGGCGCCGATCGAGCTGAGAAACGCAGGCAGCACCCAGTACGCCATCTCGCTGGCCGTGTCGTTCAAAAACGAGGTGAGGCCGAAGACAGTGAGATTGCGGGATGGGTCGTTGGCACGCAAGCGGCACGTCAGTATCTCAGGATTTCGTTGATCCGTGAACTTATGTGCAGGAGGGAAAAAAAGTACCGAGTACCGAGTAAAGAACTCGGCGACTCGGTACGTAGAACTCGGTACTGGGTACTCGACTTACATGCCGCTCGGAGGCGCGGGCGGCGGGCCGTGCTTGCCGCCAGGGCCGCGGTGCTGCCGCATCTGCTGCCACTGCTGCTGCTGTTCCGGCGTGAGCTGCGAATTCATCTGGGTCATGGTGCCCTGGTGGATGTCGCGGATCTTGGCCTGCTTCTGTGCCGGCGTCAGCGTGGTGTCGTTGCGCACCGCCTGCACCTGCTGCCGCGAGGACTGCAGGATGGGCTGGATCTTGGCGCGCTGGTCATCGGTTAGATTGAGGTGCGCCAGGGGTCCCATTCCGCGACCCATACCGGCGCCCTTGCCGCGGCCCATGCCGGCATACTGGCTACGCAGTTGCTTCATCTGCTGCTGCTGTTCCGGCGTGAGTACGCCGAGGACCTGCTGATGGGTGGAGGCGCGGAGTTGCCGAAACTTGTCGCGCTTCTGCTCCGGCGTGAGCGTGGTGTCCTGCTGAATGGACTGCGCCTGCTGGCGCCCGGCCTGCTTGAAGCCCTGAATCTGGGTCTTCTGCTGGTCGGTGAGGTTAAGCTGCTGCGCCATGCCCTCGAAGCCGCCGTTATGACGGGGCATCATCTTGTGGGGAGCAGCGGCGGCGTTGTCGCTGGGCGCAGGCGCGGTTTGCGCAGCCATCGCGGCGGCGAGGAACATGGACAACAGGGCGATAGAAATTCGAGTGAATGTCCGCATGATTTCGGTCTCCTTACGATTTCGGGACTTAATAGTAGGAACCGATCAGCCGGGGAAAAGTTGTGGGGAGAATTCGGAAAGAGAGTTCGTTTCCCAATTTGAGTACGGCCCCGGCGAGGGCGCCGGGGCCTACAGAAATCGAAGGAGAATGACTCCTCCTGATTATTCTTTTTCGCCCTTGCCGGATTCTGGTTCGGCGGAAGCTTCGGGAGTGGCCTGGGCTTCAGCTTCTTCCATCGCCTTTTTGGTTTCTTCGCGGCGCTTGGTGCGGGCTTCGGCGCGCTTGTGCTGCTTTTCGGCGATGGCTTTCTCGCTGCCGATCAGCTCGACAAACGCTTTCTCGGCGCCGTCGCCCTTTCGCCACCCGGTGCGGATAATGCGCAGGTAGCCGCCGTTGCGGTCGCCCATGCGCGGCGCTACGGTGTCGAACAGCTTGTCGACGGCGGCGCGCGTCATCAGGTAGGAGGCGGCGAGGCGGCGGGCGGCAACGTCGCCGCGCTTGCCGAGGGTGATCATCTTCTCGACGTGCGGGCGCATGGCCTTGGCCTTGGGTTCGGTGGTCTCGATGCGCTCTTCGAGAATGAGCGAGGTGACCAGGTTGCGCAGCAGGGCGCGACGGTGGCTGGTGTTTCTTCCCAGCTTCTTGCCAGCTTTTAAGTGACGCATGATTTCATTCCTTAGGGGTCAGTAGCTAGGGGCTAGCAGCTAGCCCCTAGCCCCCAGTGATCTACTGCTGATGCTCGAAGGCGCCGATGCCGGCGGACTGCGGCGGCAGACTCACGGCAACGGCGTTACCGTGCTCGTCGATCTTCATGCCGAGGCTGAGTCCCATCGAGGCCAGGATTTCCTTGATCTCGTTGAGCGACTTGCGGCCGAAATTCTTGGTCTTCAGCATTTCGGCTTCGGACTTCTGCACCAGCTCGCCGATGGTCTGGATATTGGCGTTCTTCAGGCAGTTGTAACTGCGAACGCTAAGCTCCAGCTCCTCGACGGAGCGGTTGAGGTTCTCGTTGCGTATTTCCGGCTTGCGCTCGTCGCTGGCGGCGGTGGTCTCCATCTCCTCTTCGAAGTTGATGAAGATGTTCATGTGGTCCTTCACCAGCTTGGCGGCCAATCCAATCGAATCGGCCGGGCTGACTGAGCCGTTGGTCCAGACCTCGAGCGTGAGCTTGTCGTAATCGGTGATCTGGCCCAGACGGGCAGCTTCCACCGTGTAGTTGCACTTGCGAACCGGCGAGTGCACCGAGTCGATGGGAATGAAGCCGATGCCCAGGTCCTCTTCGAAGTTCTTGTCGGCGGAGATGTAGCCGCGGCCGCGCTTGAGGCGCATTTCCATTTCGAGCTTGCCGCCTTCGCTGACGGTGGCGATGTAGACGTCCTTGTCGAGGACTTCGACGTCGGCGTCGGCCTCGATCATGCCCGAGGTGATCACGCCCGGCTGGTCGGAGCGCAGGTAGATGGCCTTGGGGCCTTCGCCGTTCAGCTTGAACGGGACCTGCTTGAGGTTGAGGATGATGTCGGTGGCATCCTCAACCACGCCGGGAATGGACTGGAATTCGTGGAGCACGCCTTCGATCTTGACGGCGGTGACGGCCGCGCCCTCGATGGAGCTGAGAAGCACGCGGCGCAGTGCGTTGCCGATGGTCGTACCGAAGCCGCGCTCAAAGGGCTGCGCCCAGAAGCGACCGTACTTGTCGGTGAGGGTTTCGGTGTCAGCGGCCAGCCGCTTGGGTTTCTGGAAGCCTTTCCAAAGCATGTGCATTGTTCTCCTTCGGCCATGCGGGTCGAGGCGACATCCTCACGCGGCCCAGGCGTGAGGCGGTTCGTCGCACGGGCCTGATCTGGCACGAACGGGGGCCGAAATGTCTATCGGTCTGTCGCTCTATCGGTCACTCGGTCGTTGCGAGACCGAAAGACTGATAGACCGAGAGACCACTTCAAAGATCCTTCGCGGCTGCGCCGCTCAGGATAGCCGCGGTGGGCTCAGACGCCCGCCAAACGCGACTACTTGCTGTACAACTCGACGATCAGCTGCTCGTTGACCGGCAGGTTGACATCTTCGCGCTTGGGGAGCGCAGTGACGCGTCCCTTCATGTTCTCGCGGTCCAGCTCGAGCCAGTTCGGAGCCGGCTGATGGCTGGCGTACTCGATGGAGGAAGCGATGATGGGCAGCTTCTTGCTGGCCTCGCGCACCGCGATCTCGTCGCCGGCCTTCACCTGGAACGAGGGAATGTCGACCTTGCGGCCGTTGACCTGGATATGTCCGTGGCGCACCAACTGGCGCGACTGGCGGCGCGCGGTGGCGAAACCGAGGCGATACACGACGTTGTCGAGACGGCGCTCAAGCTGCTGCAAGAGCAATTCGCCGGTGACGCCCTTGGAACGCGTCGCTTTCTCGTAGTAGTTGCGGAACTGGCCTTCGTTGGTGAAGTAGATGCGCTTGGCTTTCTGCTTCTCGCGCAACTGCAGGCCGTATCCGACGATCTTCGCCCTGCGGTCCTTGCCGTGCTGGCCGGGGGCGAAGTTGCGGTTTTCGATGGGGCATTTATCGCTGAAGCACTTTGCCCCTTTGAGGAAGAGCTTGGTGCCTTCGCGGCGGCAAAGGCGGCAGACTGGACCTGTGTATCGAGCCAAGTTTCTTCTCCTTTTAGAAATCGGTTTACAGGATTGGCTATCCCTTCGTCCCGATTGAAAATAGTCTTCAGTCGTCAGTCTTCAGTCGTCAGGAACAGCCGCTCGGCCTGAAGACTGAAGACGGACGACTGACGACTGGTTAAACTCGGCGCCGTTTCGGCGGACGGCAGCCGTTATGCGGAATCGGGGTGACGTCCTTGATGTTGCGCACCTCGATGCCGGCGGCGGCCAGGGCGCGGATAGCCGACTCGCGGCCCGATCCCGGGCCGCTGACCCGCACCTCGACCGAGCGCAGGCCGTGCTCGCGCGCCAGGTTGGCAGCGGTGATGGCGGCCTGTTGCGCGGCGAAGGGCGTGCCCTTGCGCGATCCGCGGAACCCCAGCGACCCCGAACTCTTCCAGGCGAGGACATTGCCCTCGCTGTCAGCGATGGTGACGATGGTGTTGTTGAACGACGCCTGAATGTGAGCCACCCCAAAGGGGACGTTCCTGCGCTCACGCTTCTTGAACTTCTTGGTCTTGCCTTTTTTCGCCGGTGCTCCGGCGGCGGTTTCTGCTGCTGCTGGCTTGGCCATTGATTCGCTCTCAGCTCTCAGCTGTCAGCCATCAGCTTGAGCCGTGGCAACAGCGAAATTCCATTATCTATCAGGAGCCGTTCCCTCAGGGGCTAAAGCCCCCAGTTCTATGGCGGCCCTGATTGGCACGGCTAAAGCCGTGGCCTTCCCAAACCCACGGGCCCGCGCGCCCGTGGCTGCGCCGATTACGTCTTGGTCGCCGTCTTCTTCTTGGCGGCAACGGTACCCTTGCGCGGGCCCTTGCGGGTGCGCGCGTTGGTGTGGGTGCGCTGACCGCGAACCGGCAGGTTGCGGCGGTGACGGAAGCCGCGGTACGAGCCGATTTCGATCAACCGCTTGATGTGCATGGAGACGTCCTTGCGCAGGTCGCCTTCGACGTTTCCCTCGCCCTCGATGACCTGGCGGATGCGGTTGACCTCTTCTTCGTTGAGGTCCTGCACCTTCTTCTCGCCATCCACGTTGGCGGCCGCGACAATCTTGGCGGCGCGCGGGTGTCCGATGCCGTAGATGTAGGTCAGCGCGATGCGCGTGTGCTTGTTGCGCGGAAGATCCACGCCGGCAATACGTGCCATAACTTTTTTCCCTTGGGGGACCGCGGTCCCGGTTCTAGTTCCCTCGCCTGCGCTTGGCTCCGGCTCGGGATTTCGGCTGCAGGCTCCCGCTCCTCCTTGCGGAGTCGCTCACGCCTGCAAAACGCCTCAACCTTGTCTCTGTTTATGTTTCGTGTTTTCGCAGATCACCCGCACCACGCCCTTGCGGCGGATGACCTTGCACTTGTCGCAAATCTTCTTTACGGATGCCCGTACCTTCATCGCAGTTTCCAGTTTCCAGTTTCTAGTTTCTAGTTTCCAGAGCCAGTGGCCAGTGGCCAGTGGTCAGATGAAAACGCAAACCTATTTGTATCGGTACACAATCCGCCCGCGGGTTAGGTCGTAGGGAGAAAGCTCCACCGCGACCCGATCACCGGGCAAAATGCGAATGAAGTTCTTGCGCATCTTTCCGGAAACATGCGCCAGGACCTGGTGCTTGTTTTCCAGTTCGACCTTGAACATTGCATTGGGCAGGGGCTCGACGACCACCGCCATGACTTCAATCGCGTCTTCTTTACTCATTCAACTCCAGTGGCCAGTGACCAGTGGTCAGTGGCCAGATCTAGTCTTCAGGCGCCAGTCTCAGTCGTCCCTACGGGACTGGCGTTGTTTCTCGTACTGCTACCCGGCACTGAAGTGCCGGGCTATTTTCAGCCGCCGCAAATGCGGCTGTCGCCGATCTCTTCACTACTGGTCACTGGCCACTACTGCGTCAAAATCAGCGGCCCGTTTTCGGTGACGGCGACGCAATGCTCGAAGTGGGCGCTGAAGCTGCCGTCTTCGGTCACTGCGGTCCACTTGTCGTCGAGCACGCGGGCGCCGGGGGTGCCGGCGTTCACCATCGGCTCGATGGCGATCACCATGCCTTCACGCAAGCGGGCGCCGTGTCCGCGGGTACCGTAGTTCGGGACCTGCGGGTCTTCGTGCAGCCGCGTCCCGATGCCGTGCCCGACAAACTCACGCACCACGCTGAAACCGTTGGCCTCGACCAGTTCCTGCACGGCCGCGCCCACGTCGCCCACAGTGTTGCCGATCTGGGCGGCGGCGATGCCGCGGTACAGCGACGCTTCCGTTACTTCCAGAAGCTTCTGCACTTCGGGAGCGAGCTTCTCGCCCACCGGGACGGTGATGGCCGCGTCACCGTAATAGCCGTCGAGCACGACGCCGCAGTCAATGGAGACGATGTCGCCTTCCTTGAGCAACCGCTTCGGCGACGGAATGCCGTGGACGATCTCCTGGTTGACCGAGGTGCACAGCACGCAAGGGTAATCGTAATACCCCTTGAAGGCCGGCTTGGCGCCGAGTTCCTTGATCTTCTTCTCCGCCGCCCGCTCCAGGTCCATGGTGCTGACACCGGGCTTCACCATGGCGCGGACCGTGTCGAGCACCTGGCGAACGATGCGCCCCGAGGCGCGCATCTTATCCAGCTCGGACGGCGATTTACAAACGATGGCCATCAATCACTTTCAACGCTTCGGCGGTGACGGCGTTCATGTCCTGGTCACCATTGATCTCGACCAACTGCCCCTTGGCCCGGTAGAAATCGACGAGGGGCAGGGTCTGCCGCTCGTAGGCCTTGAGACGTTCGGAGATCACTTCCTCGCAATCGTCACGGCGTGTAACAAGCTTCGCGCCATCGACGTC
Organism: Terriglobales bacterium; assembly: GCA_036391015.1. Taxonomy (GTDB): domain Bacteria; phylum Acidobacteriota; class Terriglobia; order Terriglobales; family Acidobacteriaceae; genus JAIQGF01. The sequence continues at coordinate 13,601 of DASWAR010000083.1, read as the reverse complement.
GCAGAGGTCAGCAACGCGGGGAGGCTGGAAGTACACGTTGTAAATGCGCCCGCAGGTGGGACAAGAACGCCGGCCGGTAAGCCGGCGCAACAACTGATTATAGCTCACCTGGATGCTGATCACAACCGGGGGAAGCTTGCGATCCCCTTGATTTTCAAAGAGCTTATGGGCCAAGTAGCCATCGAGCCACCGGGCCTGCGCAACCGTGCGCGGATAGCCGTCGAGAATAAACCCGTGAGCCGTGTCGGGCCGCGACAGGCGCTCGGCAACCATGTTGTTGACCAGGTCGTCAGGCACCAGCTCGCCGCGATCCATGATGGCCTTGGCCTGCTTGCCGAGCTCGGTCGAACGCGAAACGTGATCGCGGAGCAGGTCTCCGGTGGAGACCTGCGGGATGGCATAGCGCTCCACGATGGCCTTCGCCTGCGTTCCCTTGCCGGCGCCCGGGGCGCCCAGCAAGATGACCGGGCCAACCGTCGCCATCGATTTGTTCACCGCGGCTTGTGCTTCCATAAAAACAGTTTCCGTTCTTACTTCTTACTTCCTACTTCTTAATTCTTACTTCGGCTACGCCCAGGTGCGGCGGCCGCGGATGCGCCCGCTGCGCGGGGTAAAGCCTTCGTAATGGCGCATGATCAACTGCGCCTCGACCTGCTGCACGGTGTCCATGGCGACGCCGACGACAATCAGCAGCGACGTGCCGCCGAAGTAAAAGGTGACGCCCAATCCGTTGGTGATCCAGGCCGGCAGCTTATCAAAGAACGCGCCCAGCGCGCCGGGCAGGTGGTTCAGGTGAATGCCGGCGATCATCCACTCCGGAATAAAGGAGATGATGATCAGGTAGAAGGCGCCCACCAGGGTGATGCGCGTCAGGATTTCGTTGATCGAATCCGCCGTGCGCTTGCCGGGCCGGATGCCGGGGATGAACCCGCCGTACTTCCGCATGTTGTCGGCAACCTCGTTGGGGTTGAAGACGATGGAGACGTAGAAGTAGGCGAAGAAGATGATCCCGATGGCGTACAGCAGCGTGTAGAGCGGCTCGCCCCAGGAGAGCGCGCGCAGCAGCGGCCCGAAATATCGGTTGTCGCGCAGGAAAAAGCCGGCGGTCTGCGGCAGAGTCAACAGCGACGAGGCGAAGATCACGGGCATGACGCCGCCGGAATTGACGCGCAGCGGCAGGTGGGTGGAGCCGCCGCCCATCACTTTGCGTCCGACAACGCGCTTGGCGTACTGCACCGGGATGCGGCGCTCGCTGCGCTCGACGAAGACGATGAAACCGACGACGGCGATCATCAGCGTGATCAGGATGATGACGGCGGGCGCGGTGAAGGCGCCCCAGGCGTCGGTGCGGACCTTGTCAACCAGGTCGGCGATTGCGCGCGGCAGACCGACGACAATGCCGGCGAAGATGAGCAGCGACATGCCGTTGCCGATACCGCGTTCGGTGATCTGCTCGCCCAGCCACATGATGAAGACCGAGCCGGTGGTGAGCGTGAGCACGGTCATCACAACGAATCCCCAGCCCGGGTTGGTGACGAAGGCCACGCCGCCGGAGGCGGTCTGGCGTTCCAGCGTGATGGCGATGCCGAACGACTGCATGGCGCTGAGGATCAGCGTCAGGTAGCGCGTCCACTCGGTGATCTTCTTGCGCCCCAGTTCGCCTTCCTTCTGCAACTTCGCCAGCGGCTCATAAACCACCGTCAGCAATTGCAGGATGATGGAGGCGGTGATGTAGGGCATGATGCCCAGGGCGAAGATGGTCAGACGGCGAAGCTGGCCGCCGCTGAACAGGTCCACGAAGCCGAGGAAGGTGCCGCGGTTCTGCTCAAAGAACTGCTGCAACAAGTCGGCGTTAATGCCCGGCGTCGGGATGTGCCCGCCGAGGCGGTACACCGCCAGCAAACCCAGCGTGAACAGGATGCGCTTGCGGAGGTCGGGAACGCGAAATACGTTGGATAGCTTTTCCAGCATATAACCCTTGTCCTAAGCTTGCTTCTTCTGCTTGCCGGCGCGCTTCTGGGCGCGGGCGGCTTCGAACCTGTTCTTCACCGGAGCAACCGCCTTAATTTCGATGACGGTAATGGTACCGCCGGCAGTCTTTATCTTCTCTTCCGCCGACTTGGAAAACTTGTGCGCGTGCACGGTCAGGGCGGATTTCAGATCGCCGTCGCCGAGAACCTTCACCCGTTTGTTCCTGCCGCTGACCAGACCGCGGGTGCGGAGGAGGTCGGGCGTGACGTTAGTTTCGCCGAGGTCGGCGAGTTGGGAAAGATTCACGATCGCGTACTCTTCGCGGAAGATGTTAGAAAACCCGCGCTTGGGGAGGCGGCGGTGCAGGGGCATCTGGCCGCCTTCAAAGCCGCGCAGGATGCGGGCGCCGCTGCGCGAACGCTGTCCCTTGTGTCCGCGGGTGGAGGTCTTGCCCATGCCCGAACCCATGCCGCGGCCGACGCGCTTGCGGTTTTCGGAGGAGCGTTTGGGTGCTCGTAAATTCGAAAGATTCATAGCTTTTAGCTCTTACTGCTTTTAGCTCTTAGCTTTTAGCCGTTGGCCATTGGCCTCTGGCTAAACGCAAGAGCACTACTGGTTGACCACCTTTACGAGGTGGGGAATCTTGGCGACCATGCCGCGGATGGAGGGCGAATCTTCGCGCTCGATCACCTGGTTCAAGCGGGTGAAGCCGAGGCCGCGAACGACCTTCTTGTGCTTCGCCGGAGCGCAGATAGCCGAACGCACCCACTTGAGGTGCAGGGTAGCCTGGTTCGACTTCGTCTTCTTTTTTGCCGGAGTCATCACAGCTCCTGTACCGTCTTGCCGCGCATGGTGGCGACTTCCTGGCGATCGCGCAATTTCTTGAGCGCGTCAAACGTGGCCTTGACCACATTATGCGGGTTGGTGGTGCCGATGGACTTGGTAAGCACGTTCTGGATGCCGGCCGAGGTCATGACAGCGCGCACCGCGCCGCCGGCGATGACGCCGGTGCCTTCCGGGGCGGGCTTCAACAGCACCATGCCGGAGCCGAAGCGTCCGAGAACGGCGTGCGGGATGGTGGTCTGGTTGATGTTGACCCGGACAAGATTTTTCTTGGCCGCCTCAATCCCCTTGCGGATCGCCTGCGGCACTTCCTTGGCCTTGCCGGCGCCGTAGCCGACCACAGCGGCCGAGGGATCGCCGACCACCACCAGCGCGGCAAACGACAGGTTCTTGCCGCCCTTCACAACCTTGGTGACGCGGTTGATGGCGACGACCTGGTCCTTGAGCTGGTAGTTGCCGGCGTCGAGTTTTCTTTTGATAGTAGCGGTAGCCATGAGCATCTCGATTCGTCTAACTCGTTATCGGTTATCGGTTGTCGGTTATCGGTCGGCGCCGGTTGAACCGACAACCGAAAACCGAGGACCGATAACCTTTCAAAACTGCAATCCGGCCGCGCGGGCGGCGTCGGCCAGGGCCTTGATGCGCCCGTGGTAGAGGTAGCCGCCGCGATCGAAGACGACCTTGGCGATTCCCTTCTCCTTGGCGCGCTCGGCGACGCGCTTGCCGACTTCCTTGGCGGAGGCCACGTTGCCCCCGGTACGCTTGCTGGCCTTGGCGCCCTCGACGGTGCTCGCCGATACCAGTGTCTTGCCGTGCAGGTCGTCAACGACCTGGGCATAGATGTGGTTGAGCGAGCGGTACACGTTGAGGCGCGGGCGCTCCGGGGTGCCGATCATCCGCTTGCGGATGCGGTCGTGAACCTTGGAGCGGGACTGATTTTTCGAAGTTGTCGTCAGCATCGTTTTTGTCCTAGTCCCGGGTTTCCATACCGGGCGGCGCCACGCGCCGTTGTTTAATTCAAAGATCCTTCGGCTCGGCTCGCTGCGCGAGTCTCGCTCAGGATGAGCGCGCGCGACTCAGACGATCACCCCGCCCTGCGCAACAGCGGCGCAGGTCGGGGGCCCCGAGACGCCGCGCAAACGCGCTCACTTTGCCCCCGTCTTTCCAACCTTCTTCTTCAACCGTTCGCCGGCGTAACGCACGCCCTTGTTCTTGTACGGGTCGGGCGGACGCAGGGCACGCATTTCGGCGGCGACCTGGCCGACCTTCTGGCGGTCAATGCCGCTGATGCTAAGGCGCGTCTGCTTCGGGTCCACGGCGACCGAGATGCCGTCGGGCAGCGGGTACTCGATGGGGTGCGAGAATCCCAGCGTAAACACAACGACGTTCTTGGTCTTCAACTCGGCGCGGTAGCCGATGCCCACGATTTCCAGATCGCGGTTCCAACCCTTGGTGACGCCCTCGACGGCGTTGTTGATGAGCGCGCGCGTCAACCCATGAAGCGCGGCCTGGTCGTCTTTTTCACGCTGGGCGAGGAGATGACCGTCCTGCTGCGCGACCGTGATGCCCTGCGGGACGCGGGTTTCCAGCGCGCCCTTCGGCCCCTGGACCTTGACCAGGTTGCCTTCGATGGAGACCTTCACCCCCTGGGGGATGGCAATCGGCTTTTTTCCAATTCGTGACATATCAACTCTCAGCTCTCGGCTGTCGGCTCGCGGCTGGTTCGGCCGGCTTCCAGCGTCAAATCGTTACCAGTTATCGGCTCTCGGTTATCGGTTTCCGTAGTTGTCAGTTTCGAGTACCGATAACTGACAACCGATAACCGACAACCGTTTTCAATAAATCTCGCACAGGATCTCGCCGCCCACGCCCTGCTTGCGCGCATCGCGGCCGGTCATGACTCCCCGCGGGGTGGTCAGGATATTGATGCCCATGCCACCGAGCACGCGCGGAATCTCGTCGTGGCCGACGTAAACGCGGCAGCCCGGACTGGACACGCGCTGCAGGCGCGAAATCGCGGCCTCGTTGTTGTTGCCGTACTTCAGGTAAACGCGCAACACCTTGCGGCCTTCTTCCTCGGTGGCCTTGAAGTTCGAGATGAAGCCCTCTTCCTTGAGGATGCGGGCCAACTCAAGCTTCAGCTTGGAGGCAGGAACGTCCACCTTCTGCAGGCGGGCGCGAATGCCGTTGCGGATGCGGGTCAAGAAATCTGCGACCGGATCGGTCAAACTCATTGTGTTACTTCTCCTTTGCCCGTTCGCTCCGCTGATGCGGAGAACCTGCGGCAATTTCTCAGTACCTAGTACCGAGCAAATCGGACTCGGGTTTGGCTCGGTACCAGGTACTCAGTACTCGGTACTCTTACCAGGACGACTTGGAAACGCCGGGGATCTCGCCCCGCAGCGCCAGGCCGCGGAAGCACAAGCGGCAAATGCCGAACTTGCGCAGGAATCCGCGGGGACGCCCGCAGATCTGGCAGCGGTTGTGCTGCCGGGATGAATAACTTCTGCCCGTCCCTTTGCAAATGAGACAAGCTTTCCCCTCGAGTTCGCGTTTCCCTTTGCAAACCGGGCATGGTTTTCCCGGGATCCTCGCGTCCTTCACTCGTTTTGCGGTTGTAGCCATGTATCTCCTCGGCGCTTCGCGCCTCGGTCAAGGCTAAAGCCTTGACCTACCCGATTTCTTCAAGCGCGGAAGGGCATGCCGAAGCCCTTCAGCAGGGCGCGCGCCTGGTCGTCGGTGCGCGCGGTCGTCACGATGGTCACGTTCATTCCCTTCAGCTTGTCCACCTTGGCGTAATCAATCTCCGGGAAGATAAGCTGGTCGCGCAGGCCGAGCGTGTAATTGCCGCGGCCATCGAACGACTTGGTGGAGACGCCGCGGAAATCGCGTACCCGCGGCAGCGCCACGTTGATCAGCCGGTCGAGAAACTCGTACATGCGGTCGCCGCGCAGCGTGACCATGGCGCCGATAGGCATGCCTTCGCGCACCTTGAAGGCGGCGATGGACTTCTTCGCCTTGGTGATGATCGGCTTCTGGCCGGTGATCTGCTGCAACTCGGCGGCAGCCGGATCGAGCACCTTGGCGTTCTGCGTAGCTTCGCCGACGCCCATGTTGACCACGACCTTGTTGATCCGCGGAACCGCCATGGGGTTCTTGAGCTCGAATTCCTTCATCAGCGCGGGCGCGATTTCTTTCTCGAAGCGGTCGCGAAGACGCGCCGTGGAACGGCTGCTAGCCTTGGCGCGCTTCGGCTTGCCGTCGCCCTTGGCCTCGAGGGCGGCCTCGGCCGGTTTGCCCTTGGCCTTGCCGTCGCCTTTCTTGCCCTGCTGCTGTTGCGGCTTTTTCTGTTTCTCGTCTGCCATGTCCTCTTCTACTTCCTCTCACGGTTTCGGAGTGGGTACCGGTTCGTGAGGTCATCAATTTGTGATTTGCCGATTTGCTGATTGGGCGATTGCCAATCGGCAAATCGGTAAATCAGTAAATCGTCACTTTTCCAGCGTCGTGCCGCACTTGTGGCAGACGCGGACTTTGCGGTCGCCACGCGCTTCGTGGCGGATACGCACCGGACCGCAGGCGCCGCAGATCAGCATCACGTTGGAGATGGAAATCCGGCTCTCCTGCTCGGCGATGCCACCCTTGACGTTGCGCTGCGGGTTGGGACGCACGTGCTTTTTCACCATCATGACGTGCTCGACCAGAACCTTGCCCTCTTCGGGGAAGACGCGGAGCACGCGGCCCTGCTTGCCCTGGTCGCGGCCGGTGATCACCTTCACGGTGTCGTTGCGGCGGATATCGCTGTGTACTCGTTGCATTGTCCTCGTTGCCTCAGGGGCTAAAGCCCCTCTTCTAAGTTCGCGTGATCGGCACGGCTAAAGCCGTGCCCTTCCCTACTTCCTACAGAACCTCGGGCGCAAGCGAGACGATTTTCAAAAACTTCTTCTCGCGGAGCTCGCGGGCGACGGGGCCGAAGACGCGCGTCCCGACCGGCTCGTGGGCGTCGTTGATCAGCACCGCGGCGTTCTGGTCGAAGCGAATGTAGGTGCCGTCGCGGCGGCGGTGTTCCTTGCGCGTGCGCACGATCACCGCCTTCACCACCGTGCCTTTCTTCGCCGTGCCGTCGGGCGAAGCTTCCTTGACGGCGGCGGTGATGACATCGCCGAGTCCGGCGCTAAGCCCGGTGGACCCGCCCAGGGGGAGGATCATCTGCAGCTTGCGCGCGCCGGAGTTGTCGGCGACTTCGAGCATGGATCTCATCATGACTGCCATGTTCAATCTCCTGGCTAGGCGCCGGCCTGCTCTTCCTTGCCGGGCGTCACCGCCTCGGGTCCGACCAACTTGGCGCGGCGGATGACATCTTTCAGGCGCCAGCGCTTCAGCTTCGACAGCGGGCGCGTTTCTTCCAGGCGGACAACATCGCCGACGTTGGCGGTGTTCTTCTCGTCGTGCGCATAGAAGCGTCGCGAGCGGGCGACGACGCGGCCGTAAAGATGGTGCGACTTTTTGCGCGTGACCTCGACGATGATGGTCTTCTGCATCTTGGTCGAGACCACGTCGCCGACCAGCGTCTTGCGGGCCGACGATTTCTCGGTGGCGGTAATTTCCGGCATTATGGCTTCTCCGTCGCGGCCATCTGGCGCTGGCGCGCGATGGTCTGCACGCGCGCGATGTCCTTGCGCAGGCCGCGGATCTTCTTCAGGCTTTCCGTCTGGCCCATGTTGAGCTGGAACTTCAGGCGGAAGAGCTGATCGTTGAGCTCGCGCTCCTGCTGCTTGAGTTCGGCTTCGGTCAGGTTACGAATCTTTTCGGCATCCATATCAATTCTCGTTATCGGTTATCGGTTGTCGGTAGTTTTCAGTTCGAGTACGGAGAACCGAAAACCGAGAACCGACGACCTTCAATGCGCTCCGGCGCCATCGCGCTGGACGAAACGCGTCCTCAGCGGCAGTTTGTGCGAGGCCAGACGCATGGCCTCGCGCGCCTCGGTCGGGGTGACGCCTTCCATCTCGAACAGGATCTTGCCGGGACGGACGACGGCGACCCAGTGGTCGGGAGCGCCCTTGCCCTTGCCCATACGGGTTTCGGCCGGCTTCTTGGTGACCGGCTTGTCGGGAAAGAGGCGCAACCAGATTTTTCCGCCACGCTTGACGAAGCGCGTCATGGCGATTCGGCTGGCTTCGATCTGGCGGTCGGTGATGTGGCCGCACTCCAGGACCTTGAGGCCGTAAGTGCCGAAGGACAGCTCGCTGCCGCGCCAGGCCTTGCCGGCCATGCGGCCGCGTTGCTGCTTGCGGTACTTCACTTTCTTTGGCATCAACATAAATCAGCTCTCAGCTCTATCTCTTGGCTCGCCGTCGACGGTCGACAGTCGACGGTCGACCTTCAAAACGCGCCCGCGCTCTGCGGCTCGCGCTTCTTGGCGGGCAGGATTTCGCCCTTGTAAACCCAGCACTTCACGCCGATGACGCCGTAGGTGGTGCGCGCCTCGGCAAAGCCGTAATCAATGTCGGCGCGCAGCGTGTGCAGCGGCAAGCGTCCCTGCAGGTACCACTCGGAACGCGCGATTTCGTTGCCGTTGAGGCGCCCGCTGACGCGCACCTTGATGCCCTTGCAGCCGAAACGCAGGGCGGAATCCACCGACTTGCGCATGGCGCGGCGGAAGCCGACGCGCTTTTCCAGTTGCAGGGCAATCCCTTCGGAAACCAGTTGCGCATCGAGCTCGGGCTTGTGCACTTCCTGGATGTCGATGTAGACATCGCGGTTGGTGCGCTTCTGCAGCTCGCCCTTGAGCTTGTCGATCTCCGCGCCCTTGCGGCCGATGATGATGCCCGGCCGGGCGGTGCGGATGATGATGCGCAGCTTGTTGCCCGGGCGCTCGATCTCGATGGAGCTGACGCCCGCCGACTTGAGCTTGTCCTTCAGCTCATTCTTCAGCTTGACGTCTTCCAGCAAGAACTTGGCGTAGTCGCGGGTCATGAACCAGCGCGACTTCCACGGCTTGGTGTAGCCGAGACGGAATCCGTATGGATGGACTTTTTGTCCCATAGTTCCTCTTTGCCAGCTGCCAGCGATCCGCTGCCAGCTTTCAGCGAAAACCTACTTCATCTTTCCCTTACCCGCGAATTTCTTCGCGGGTGGCTTCTTCTTGGCGAGCGGCTTGCGCGCCGGTTTGCGGGCCGGAGCGGCAGCATGCGTTGCTTCCGCCGGTTCCGCCGAGGCGCCGTTGCGGTTCTTCTCCGCCAGGGTGATCTCGATATGGGTCATGCGCCGCTGGTAGCGGTAGGCGCGTCCCATGGGAGCAGGGCGGATGCGCTTCATGCGCGGGCCTTCGTTGGCGATGGCGCGCAGCACGAAGAGATTGTCCACGTCCACGTCCACGCCCTTTTCCGTGCTCAGGTAGTTGGCGTTCTCGATGGCCGAGCGCAGCACCTTCTGGACGTTGGGCGCGATGCCCTTCTTGGTGAAGGTGAGGGTGTTCATCGCGTCCTCGACCCGCCGTCCCTTGATGAGGTCGAGCACCAGGCGCGCCTTCTGCGGCGAAACGCGCACGTATTTTGCCGAGCTTCTGAATTCCATGTTCGTCTCTCTACGCCTTCGGTGCCGCGGGCGCCGCGGGCGCTGCCGGGACAATCGCGCCCGGACCTCCGGGCACGCCGGCCGGTCTGGCGGCAACTTCGGTGGCGGCCTTCATCGAGTGTCCCTTGAACTGGCGGGTGAAGCTGAACTCGCCCAGCTTGTGCCCGACCATGTTCTCGGTGATGTACACCGGGATGAACTTCTTGCCGTTGTGCACCGCGATGGTGTGACCCACCATCTCGGGGATGATGGTCGAGCGCCGCGACCAGGTGCGAAGCACCTTCTTCTCGTTGCGCTGGTTCATTCCCTCGATGCGCTGCGCGAGGTAACCGTCAATGAACGGACCCTTTTTTTGTGAACGCATAATTCGTGTTCCTATTTGCCTTTGCGGTTGACGATGAACTGGTCAGTCCGCTTGTTATTGCGCGTCTTGTAGCCGCGGGTGGGCTGGCCCCACGGAGTCACGGGGTGACGTCCGCCGGAAGTCTTGCCTTCGCCGCCGCCGTGCGGGTGGTCCACCGGGTTCATGGCGACACCGCGGTTGTGCGGGCGCTTGCCGAACCAGCGGGTGCGGCCCGCCTTGCCGATCGAAATGTTCTCGTGATCGAGGTTGCCGACCTGGCCGATGGTGGCCATGCAGTCCACCAAAACGCGGCGCGTCTCGCCCGAGGGCAGCTTGAGCAGCGCGTAGTCGCCTTCCTTGGCGACCAGTTGCGCGGCAGCGCCGGCCGAGCGCGCCATCTGCGCGCCTTTGCCGGGACGCAACTCGATGTTGTGCACCGTGGTGCCGGGCGGAATGTTACGCAGCGGCAGCGCGTTGCCCACCAGGATGTCGGCTTCCGGGCCGCTGAGAATCTTGGCGCCCAGCTTGAGGCCGTCGGGCTGCAGGATGTAGCGCTTCTCGCCGTCGGCGTAGCTCAACAGCGCGATGCGCGCCGAGCGGTTCGGGTCGTACTCGATAGAAGTCACCACCGCCGGAATGCCCGCCTTCTCGCGCTTGAAATCGATGATGCGGTACTTGCGCTTGTGCCCGCCGCCCCGGAACCGGCTGGTGATGTCGCCCTGGTTGCGCCGCCCGCCGGTGCGTTGCTTGGACTCGGTCAGCGCCTTGTGCGGCCGGTTGGTCGTAAGCTCGTCATTGACCAGCGTCGTCTGGAAGCGCAGCGTCGAGGTAACCGGTCTGTATGTTTTGATCGCCATAATCAGCTCTTAACTCTTAGCTCTCAGCTTTCAGCTCCTGACGCCTGACGCCTGGAGCCTGAAGCCGGTTACAGGTTTTGCGCGTACTCGGGCATCTTTTCGCCCGCCTTCAAGCGCACGTAAGCCTTCTTCCAGTCGGGGCGGAAGCCGGTGAACTTGCCCCGGCGCCGCTCCTTGCCCACGAAATTCGCGGTGCGGACCGAATCCACCTTCACCTTGAAAATGGACTGCACCGCTTCCTTGATCTCGGTCTTTGTCGCCTTGGAAGCGACCTGGAAAACCAGCGTGGCTTCGGTCTCCTTCACGCCCAGGCCCTTCTCGGTGATGATCGGCTTGCGGATGATCTGGTAGGCCGATTTCATTATGCGACCTCCTCGTCCACCCCGGCACGCCTGCGACGTGCCGGGGACCCCGGCTCATGCCGGCGCTTGCTCACCGACTTCTTGAGCGAGTCCTGCAGCTTCTCCAGCGCGGGGCGGGAGAAGATGGCGCGGTCATAGCGCAGCAGGTGGTACGGATGAACTACGTTGCTCCGCACCAGCTCCACACCCTTCAGGTTGCGCGAGCTGAGTTCGAGGTTGCGGTTCTCGTGCGCGCCGTCCACCACCAGTGCCGTGCCCTCCACCTTCAGCGCATCGAGCGTCTTGCGAAAGGCGTTGGCCTTGACCTCGGCGAGATCGAAGCTCTCCACCACGGTCAGCTTGCCGTCGGCAAACTTGGACGCCAGCGCCGAGCGCAACGCGCCCAGCAGCTTTTTGCGCGGGAAGGTGTAGTCATAGGAGCGCGGCTGCGGGCCGTGCACCGTGCCGCCGTGCCGCCACAGGGGCGAGCGGATGGAGCCTACGCGGGCGCGTCCGGTGCCCTTCTGCCGCCACAGCTTTTTGCCCGATCCGGAAACCAGCTTGCGGTTCTTGGTGGCATGCGTGCCGGCGCGATGCGCGGCGCGGTAATGCTTGACGGCTTCCCAGAGGAGGTCCTGGTTGACAGCGCCGAAGACCTCGTCGGCCAGCTCGAAGCTGCCGGTTTTTTCGCCGCTCAGATTTAGAACGTCAATCGTAGCCATAAGTAACTCTCAGCTATCAGGTGTCTTTGCCCACATCTGCCAAAAAACCCGGGCAGATGTGGGGCACCATTAAGTCTTCTTCTTCGTGGCGCGCTTCGAAGCCTTCAACGGATCAACCGTGCCGGTGCCGGCGAATCCGCGGCGCTCGCGCGGAGGCCGTTTCGACTTGCTGATGACAACGTAACCGCCGTTGGGTCCGGGCACTGCGCCCTCCACCACGAGCAGGTTTTCGTCCTTGTCGATTCCGAGCACGCGCAAATTGCGCGTGGTGACGCGCGCGTGGCCCATGTGACCGGCCATGCGCATCCCGGGAAACACGCGCGACGGGAAAGCGGAGGAGCCGATCGAACCGTTGATGGTGAACATGGAACCGTGCGAACTGGGGCCGGCCCGGAAATGGTGGCGCTTGACCACGCCGGCGAACCCGCGTCCCTTGCTGGTTCCGGTAACGTCGACGAAGCGCTCGCCGTCGAAGATGTCCACCAGCACGCGGTCGCCGACCTTGGTCTGGTCGCCGTCGCCGGCGGCGCCATCCACCGCAATGTCCACTTCCCTGGTGAACTTCACCGGCGGCAGATTGTTTTTGCCGAAGTGGCCGCGCATGGGCTTGTTCAGCCGCGTTTCTTTGACGAATTCGACCAGCCCGATCTGCGCCGCTTCGTAGCCGTCCTTGTTGCCGGTTTTGCGCTGCGTGATGACGCAGGGTCCGGCTTGCAGGACGGTAGCCGGACGCACGTCGCCGTTGCTGTCGAACAACTGCGTCATGCCGACTTTCTTGCCGAGAATTCCGTTGATTGCCATGTTCTTTGTCCTAACTCCGCTTCCTGTCCGGCGATTGCTCTTTCCGGGGGCCGCAGCCACGGAAGCTTTGTTGGTCGCCAGTCTCCAGTCGCCGGGCTCCAGGAAAATCGGCCTGAAGCCTGCAGCCTATTTATGTTCCTTCCCAAACGCCTTGATCTCCACGTCCACGCCGGCGGGGAGGTCGAGCTTCATGAGCGCGTCCACCGTCTGCTGCGTTGGCTCGAGAATGTCGAGCAGGCGCTTGTGGGTGCGGATTTCGAACTGCTCGCGCGACTTCTTATCCACGTGCGGGGAACGCAGCACGCAGTACTTGTTCTTGACCGTGGGCAGCGGAATCGGGCCCGCGATCTGTGCGCCGGTGCGGCGCGCGGTTTCCACGATTTCGCCCGTGCTCTGGTCGAGCACGCGATAGTCGTAAGCTTTCAGCCGGATCCGAATTCTTTCTTTTCCAATCATGGTGTCATCTCAAAGAGCGTGCGGCTGGATGCATGCCGTCCGTGTTGTGTCGTCCCTACGGGACTCCGGTTCTTGTTGCTCCCCTACCCAGCGCCTCTGCGCTGGGCTAACAAATATCGCCGCTACGCGGCTGGCGTTCGGATCAGTCGATCTTCAGATCACCCGATCATCGGATCACCCGATCCACTAAACGATCTCCGTCAGCGTTCCCGCGCCGACCGTGCGGCCGCCTTCGCGGATCGCGAACCGCAGCCCCTTCTCCATCGCCACCGGGGTAATCAGCTCGATTTCCAGGTTCACGTTGTCCCCCGGCATCACCATTTCCGTGCCCGCCGGCAGGTGCGCCACGCCGGTCACGTCGGTCGTCCGGAAGTAGAACTGCGGACGATACCCGTTGAAGAACGGCGTGTGCCGCCCGCCTTCTTCCTTGCTCAGCACGTAAACCTCGCCCTTGAATTTCGTGTGCGGCGTGATCGAGCCCGGCTTCGCCAGCACCATGCCGCGCTCCACGTCTTCCTTCGGCGTGCCGCGCAGCAACAGGCCGGCGTTGTCGCCCGCCATGCCTTCGTCCAGTTGCTTCTTGAACATCTCCACGCCGGTGACCACCGTCTTGCGCGTCTCCCGGAACCCGACGATCTCCACTTCCTCGCCCACCTTCACCTTGCCGCGCTCGATTCTGCCGGTCACCACC
>DASWAR010000082.1:0-13856 GCA_036391015.1 Terriglobales bacterium | reverse complement strand
GCCCCTCAAAGGGGCCTGATCGCAACCGGTCAAAGTCAAAACCACAAGCTCCACACGCCGATGTGGTAACCCGGACCACAAGAACGGGGGAAAGCGCACCTGCCGGATTTGTCAAACTTCTACTGCCTCCCCGGCAGAGCCCGGGGGTCTCCCGGTCGTACTAGAGATTAATCGCCGACTTTCTTACTTCCCCAATCGTTTCCAGCGGGTCGCGCGCGCCGGTTTTTTCGGCGATCCAGTTCTTCTCGTTGCTGATGATGTCCACCAGCAACTGTTTGTCAGCGGCGGTCGGCAAAAATTCATCGAGCTGCTGCTCGTACGCCTTGTCTTCCATCGGCTCGCCCGTCTTCGGATGGAACTTCTGTCCCGCCCAGCGCCCGATCGCGCGATTGAATTTAATGTTGGGCGCGTGCAGCGGCTCGATGCCCGCCGGCAGATACTTGTTCAGCCGCTCGATCAGCCCCGCCACTTCGTCGCGGTACAGGTTGCGGTTGTAATCGTTCAAGTCGTCCAGGTCCGGCTGCTGCGCGTTCTTCGGCTCGTCGTACCGCCCCTTGATTCCCCATACGTAGGCCCAGTGCGCCGACGACGAATGGTCGGTGCCGAACAGGTCGTACGATCCCGAAATCCACTTGTTCAGATACTTCTGTATCAGCCACTCCGGGACTTTTCCGGCCTTCACCACGCGCGCCAGGCCGTCGTTGCCCGTGCCCATGTGGAACGCCTCTTCGCGCAGCATGTACGACATCGAGCGTCCCAGCGGCGCGAACGCCGAATACTTCAGCATCTGCAACTGGAACTTGCCGTCGCGGTCGACGAAATCCGTGTAGGTGAAAAAATCCATCCAGTTGTCCACGTCCACGTTGAACGCGCCCAGCAGGCGCTTATTTTCAAACGCCCGCCGCTCCAGCATCTTTTGCGCCTCCACCTTGCCGGAGTGCCCGAAGTGGTCCACCAGCAGCGCGCACATCTGCCAGCCGTGCCGCATCTCCTCGATCCACACCCGCAGCAGCGCCTTGCGATCGTAGTCGGTGGGCGCGGTCTCGTACAGCCAGCGCTGCTGCTCCACGCTGGCGAACTCCGTATCGCCCTGGTACACGATCAGGTTCATCAGCGCGTCGCGCATCTGCTGCGTCGGAATCTGGCGCAGGTTCTCCCACTTGCGCCGGCCCTTGTAGTGGCCGAACTGAATCTCGTCGGTCTCGATGGCGCCGTAGAGCGTGTCGAACTTGAAATCGGCGACCTCGGTCTGGTTGATGCCGATGTCCTTGCGCCACTCGTCAAACAGTCCAACCCAATCGCTGAATGTCCCGATCTTCAAAACTTTTCCTGGCATGTTCCCTCTTGACCGTCTTGTGCTTTGAAGGGGCGCGGCTTCAGCCGCGCCGGCAACTGGCCTTGAAATTTGTCATTCCGAGCCGGGCTTCAGCCCGGCGAGAAATCTGCTTTTGCCGTCGACCATCGACCATCGGCTACAAGCTCAACCACACCGATTTCACCTCGGTATATGCATCCAGCGCGGCCTGGCCGAGTTCCCTGCCGAAGCCCGACTGCTTGAATCCGCCAAACGGCAGCGCCGCATCCATCAGCCCGTAGGTGTTGATCCACACCGTGCCCGCCCTCAGCCGCCGCGAAAGCGCATGCGCCTTCTTGATATCGCGCGTCCAGATCGCCGCCGCTAACCCGTACGGATTGCGGTTCGCCAACTCCGCCACCTGCTCGACGTCGTCGAACGCAAGGGTGGCCAGCACCGGCCCGAAAATTTCTTCCTGCGCGATCTTCATGTCGTTACGCACGCCGCCAAAGATCGTCGGCTCGATGAAGTATCCCTTGCCGTTGCCGATCTCCACGCGATTGCCGCCGATCACGATCTGTGCGCCCTCGCTCTTGCCGGCTACGATATACCCCAGCACGGTTTTCATTTGCTGCTCGCTGACAATCGCGCCCAGCTTTGTCTTGGGGTCCAGAGGATCGCCCGGCCGCAGCTTTTTCGCCCTCGCCACCAGCTTGGTCAGGAACTCGTCTTCAACTTTTTTCTCGACGAACAGTCTCGACCCGGCGCAGCACACCTCGCCCTTGCCGAAGAAAATTCCATTGATTGCGCCCTTCACCGCGTTGTCGAGATCGGAATCGGCAAACACGATGTTGGGCGACTTGCCGCCCAGCTCCAGCGTCACGCGCTTCAGCGTGTCCGCCGCACTTCGCATGATCTCCTTGCCGACCACGGTTGACCCGGTGAACGCCACCTTGTCCACCTGCGCGTGCTGCACCAGCGCCTTGCCCGTCTCCGGCCCGCCGGTCACGATGTTCAGCACGCCCGCCGGCAATCCCGCCTGGCGGCACAATTCGCCGAAACGCAACGCGGTAAGCGGCGTCTGTTCGGCCGGCTTCAGCACCACGGTGTTGCCGCAGGCCAGCGCCGGGCCCAGCTTCCAGCTCACCAGCAGCAGCGGAAAATTCCACGCTACAATCGCGCCCACCACCCCCACCGGCTCGCGCAGCGTGTAGGTGAACGCGCTCTCGTTGATATTGACCGTGTCGCCGTGGAGCTTCGTCGCCCACCCGGCGTAGTAGCGGAAGACGTCCGCCACCATCGGCATGTCAACGTAACGCGACTCGAAGATGGGCTTGCCGTTGTCGAGCGTCTCCAACTCGGCAAGCTCGTCGATGTGCTGCTCCACCGACTCTGCAATTTTCCAGAGCAGGCGCCCGCGCTCGCTGGCCGACATTTTGCGCCACGGCCCGCTCGAGTCGTCGAACGCCTTGCGCGCCGCCTGCACCGCGGCATCAACATCGGCCGCACTCGCCTCCGCCACTGTGGTCAGCACTTCCGCGGTCGCGGGATTGACGGTCGCAAACGTCTTTCCGCCCGTCGCATCCCGCCACTCGCCGCCAATCAGCAGCTTCCCTGCTTCGATCTTCGCTTGCGTCGCAGTTGCCATAACACCTCAACCACTGTGGTCACAGAGGCAGCACGGAGGATTTTTCTTTCAAGACATCCTCCGTGTCCTCTGTGGCTGAGCTTTATTTCGCCTTGAACTCCGCCGGACGCTTCTCCACGTACGCCGCCAGACCTTCCTTTGCGTCCTGGCTGTTGAACAGCAGCGCTTGCAGTTCGCGTTCCACCGCCAGCGCCGATTCCATGGGAATTTCCCAGCCGGTCTGGATGGAGCGCTTGATGCTCCCCACCGCCTTTGACGCCTTATTCGGCGGGCAGAACTGCCGCGCATACTCGAGCACGTTCTCCATGAAGTTCTCGCGCTCGAAGATGTCGTTCACGATGCCAAGCTCCTTGGCCTCTTCGAAGGAAAACGTGTTCCCGGTCACGATCAGCTCGATGGCCTTCGACTTGCCCACCATCCGCGACAGCCGTTGCGTACCGCCGGTGCCGGGCAGCACTCCCAAGTTGATCTCCGGCAGCCCGATCTTGCCTGCGTCCTGGCGCGCGATGCGCAGGTCGGCCGCCATGGCGATCTCCAGCCCGCCGCCCACGGTGTGCCCGTTCAGCGCCGCAATCACCAGCTTCGGCGTGTGCTCCAGACGCAGCAGGGTCTCGTTGGCGTGCAGGCAGAAGTAATACTTGAAGGTCGGGTCCACGCTCGCCAGCATCTTGATGTTGGCGCCGGCGGAGAAAAACTTGTCCCCGGCGCCGGTCAGGACAATGACGTACACGTCGTTGTCCATGCGCGCCTTCAGGATCGCCTCGTCCAACTGGCGGTTCATTTCATAGGTGTAGGTGTTGGCCGGCGGATCGTCCATGCTGATGATCCCCACGCCGCGGTCGGTGCGGTACTGTACAAGCGGTTTGGTGCCTGCAACCGTCTCGGTGGTGCTCGCCATCCTAAGCTCCTTTGTCGCTCTCGATCGCTCAGATATTGGATGACGCGGAGCGCTGTCCGCGTCCGGTAGATTTCTGCCCCGCCGCGCCCCCCACAGAGCCCGGCTTCGAAGAAGATGCGCCCAGCAGCCCGCGCAGGAAAATGTCGGCCATCTCGTCCGCCAGTTCCGGCGCGCCTGCGTCCCGGCGTGGGTTGTGCCAGGTATAAATCCAGTTCATCATCCCGAACAGGCTTAGCGCCCCCACGCGCGATGAGACCTCTCCGTCGAATCCTTTGCCCTTCTGCCGCCGCATGTCCTCCACCAGGCCGCGGATGATGCGGTAGTAGTCGCGCTTCATCGCCGCGATCTCGGCGGCGAGCGGCCCGGAGAGCGCCTCGTCTTCATGCGACAGAACTTTCATTGCTTTCAGGTTGGCGAGGAAATACTCCAGGTGGTTGCGGATGAACACGCGGACGCGCTCTTCGGGATCGTTCACCTCCCGGAGGCGCTCCTGCAACTGGCTCATGATGGTGGAAAAGGTGTGCTTCTGAATCAGGTAAAGCAGCTTTTCTTTGGACTCGAAGTAGTAATAGAGGCCGGCAAGAGACATGCCGCTGCTGCGCGACAGGTCGCGCATCGAGGCGCCGTCGTACCCTTTGGTGTAGAAAACTTCGGTGGCGTGTCCGAGAATTTGTCCCAGGCGGCGATCGAACCTGCTTTCGCCATTCTCCTCGAGCTTGCGGCCCGCGGCTGTGTTCTTCCGGCCTGCCATGCTCTTCTCCGGGCTCGAACGGACGTTCGTTTCAATACTATTCGATCCCCTGGGGCAGGCGCAAGATGCGGGAAAGCAGCCATTAGCGATTTGCCATTAGCTGGAGGGTGGGATAGCTACTAGCTAATTGCCAAAAGCTAATTCTTGATATTCGCCATCAACCTCTCGACTTCAACCTTCTCCTGCGCCGTCAGCGGCAGCAGCGGCAGGCGCACGGGGCCGCCGTAGTAACCGTTCAGGTCCATGGCGTACTTCACGCCCGCGATGCTCATCTCGCCGACGACCTTCACCGCGGCCTCGGCGATGCGCGCCTGCTTCTCCTGCGCCACCTTTTCGTTCATCTCTTTCCAGGCGGCAAAGATCTCGAAGCACGCGGTCGGAGCGGCGCAGGCAAACGCCAGGATTGCGCCCACCGCGCCCACGGCCAGCGACGGCTCCAATTTCTGCGCCGCGCCCACTATCACCTGGAACCCGACATCCTTCTGCCGCGTCCTGAGCCCGCCCATCACGGCCACGGCGGCCGACGACGGCTGCCCCGCAATCGGCAGGCTGCCGGAAGAAGCCGACGCTGCGGCGGCCTTCGTCATCCGTCCGGTTACCGCTTCCTGTACTTCGGTGACGGCGACGGCGCGCTTGATGTGCCGCGTGTGCGCCACCATTGTCTGCACCTTCTCGATGGAGCCGCTGGATTCCTTGATGGCAATGATGTTCTGGTGCTCCGCCAATTGAACGACAATGTCGGCGGGCATGTCGTAGCCGGTCGCCTGCGGGAAGTTGTAGATGATGAGCGGCAGCGGCGAACGGTCGGCCACGGTGCGATAAAACGCCAGCATGTTTTGCGGCTTGTTAATCTGGCTGCGATAGTAATGCGGCGTGCGCACCATGGCGGCGTCGTACCCGAGCGAGGCGGCGTACTCGGTCAGCCGCAAGGTCTCGATGGCCGATTCGATGCCCGTGCCGGCGATCATCACCTTGTGGGGCGCGGCCGCTTCCATGGCCGCCTTCAGCACGTCGCGCCGCTCCTGATCGCTGAGCAGGATCGCCTCGCCGGTTGAGCCTTGCACCACCAGTCCTGCGACCGGCGACCTTGAGTAGCGGTCAACATTGGCTTCGAGCTTTTTGTAGTAAATATCGCCGTCGGGATAGAACGGCGTGGTAATGGGAGGAAAAATTCCGTGTAGAAGCATGATCAGGTCGCCGGTGGCCAGTTGCCAGATTCTTCTGGAATCGCGCACCAAGAATACAGCGTCGGCCATGCTTGGTGCCACCGGAGACCGTCGCATCTGGCAGTGACGCAGACGCGCGCCTGCACCGCCATGACGCACGTCACGTCGCCCCGTGAGGCAGGCCCATTCAGGGACTTGCCTGGGCGACGATGCGCTCGATCAGCTTGGGATCGTTCGGCAGCAGGCCGGCGGCGGGCAGGCGCGGGGTCAGCTCCGCCCAGCTTTTTTGGATCGTGAAACATTTCTTGAACAGCGGCAGCGCGTCGTCCACCCGGTTCATGTTCACCAGCGCCACGGCGTGCCAGAAGATCATCTCCGCCAGGCGGCTGGGCAGAACGCCGGGCGTGTTCGAGGCGATCTTCTCCGCCGCGGCGTACTCGCGCAGCGCGGCTTCGTTGTCCTTGTGT
The DNA here is from genome assembly GCA_036391015.1 of Terriglobales bacterium. Lineage (GTDB taxonomy): Bacteria > Acidobacteriota > Terriglobia > Terriglobales > Acidobacteriaceae > JAIQGF01. The sequence goes on along the minus strand of DASWAR010000082.1, from coordinate 7,632 downwards.
TCGACCGCGAGGTCACCGGCATTCATGTGGTTATAAGCCCGCTGGAGTGAGACGAGACGGCGCAATTCCTTGAGCGGTTCGGCGGCATCGTCCACCCGCAGATCGAAGATGCGTCCTTCCCACGGCGCGTTCTGCCGCTTTCCTTCCACCACGATCAGCGCCGCGGATTGCCGGCCGCGAATGTCGCCGCCGACAGCCTGCGCTGCATCCAGCGCAGCGAGCATGCGCTCGGCCAGGTCGCCCGCAGCCTCTTCAAATGCCTTTGCCATCGCGGGCCAGACTTTGTCGTTGGACATGAGGTTGGCTTCAGTGGAGAAGTGTGTGCCGATGCTGAAACTTCCGCCATCAGGGCTGGAGCACGGATCACAAGGACGCGGAGGAGAACCGCCCTTCCCGCCATCTTGCTGGACAGGCACTCCGATCATGTGCCCTGCGGCTTGAATGTCCTTGCCTCCCGTCCAGACGCCGACCTTTCCATTCACATCGATGAACGCAACCTGTCGTACGCTACGATTCGCATCTGCCAGCAGCAGACCTTTCAGCGCATCCGGCGCGCTCTTCCCTGCGCGCATCAGGTCCAGCCCCAGCGGGCCGTAGCTGGGATCGACGAATGACTGCGTCGCCACCGCTCCGACGCCTGCTTCCGCCCAGGGCACGATTTGACCGACAGAGAACCAGTGTGACTGCACGGCGACGCCGATCTGTCCGGTGGCCGGATCGCGGGCAACGATCGAGAAGGTATTGACCGGGCGGTGTGGCACAGCCAACCTCGGCTGTGCGGACAAAGTCTGCGCCAACGCTGAACCACAGAGAACACAGAGAACACAGATGAGTTTCTTCATTTGATCACCCGCGAAACAGCCGATTGTACTTGCGAGAAAGGCAACCGCAAAGGACGCGAAGCTCCCGATTCCAAAGCCGAGGGATTGGCATCCCTCCTCCGTGTCCTCTGTGGCTAAATTCCGTAGTCAGCGGACCGCGCTACGCTGGGCGTGGAGTGCCTGCAAGGCGCGCACGCTGGTGTGGCCCTGTTGCAGGGCGGCGATGCCGTCAGCGGCGGCGCGCGCGGCGGCCAGCGTGGTGATGGTCTGGACGTGGTGCGTCACAGCGGCGCGGCGGATGGATTTCTCGTCGAACCAGGGCTCGGCGCCGTGCGGCGTGTTGACGATGAGCTGGATGCGGTCGCCCTTGATCAGGTCCACGACGTTGGGGCGCCCTTCCTTGACTTTGTACACACGCTCCACCGTCAACCCGGCTTCTTCCAGCACGCGCGCGGTACCGCTGGTGGCAACCAGTTTGAAGCCGAGATCCACGAACCGCTTGGCGATGGGCACAGCCTGCGGCTTGTCACGATCGGTGACGCTGATGAACACCGCACCGTGCGTGGGGAGGCGATTGCCGGCGGCGATCTGCGCCTTGGCAAAGGCCTCGCCGAAGTTGTCGGCGATGCCCATGACTTCGCCGGTGGATTTCATCTCCGGGCCGAGCACGGTGTCCACGCCGGGGAACTTTGACCACGGAAACACCGGCGACTTGACGTAGGAATAGGGTCCGGTGTCGAGGTCGGCAGCGCGCTCGATGTTGTCGGGCAGGAACTCGCGCAATTTACGTCCGGTCATCAGGCGCGCGGCGATCTTGGCCAGCGGCACGCCGGTGGCTTTCGAAACGAACGGCACGGTGCGCGAGGCGCGCGGGTTGACCTCAAGCACAAAAACTTTCGAGTCGCCGTTATGGCGCTGGATGGCGTACTGCACGTTCATCAGTCCGATCACCTTGAGCGCGCGCGCCAGGCGGAAGGTGTACTCGCGCATGGTGGCGAGCACTTCGGCGGACAGGTCAACCGAGGGCAGCACGCAAGATGAATCCCCGCTGTGGATGCCCGCTTCCTCGATGTGCTGCATGATGCCGCCGATGACTACGTCCTCGCCGTCGGAGAGCGCGTCCACATCCACCTCGACCGCGGCTTCGAGGAAGTGGTCTACCAGCACCGGGCGTTCCTGCGAGTACTCGACCGCTTCCTTCATGTACTTGATGACCGATTCGTCGTCGTAAGCGATCACCATGGCGCGCCCGCCGAGCACGTACGAGGGCCGCACCAGCACCGGATAGCCGACTTTGTTCGCGCCCGCTACCGCTTCTTCGATTGACGTTGCCATCGCGCCCGGCGGCTGTGGGATTTGCAGCTCGTCCAGCAATTTCCCGAAACGCTTGCGGTCTTCGGCGAGATCAATCGACTCGGGCGAGGTCCCGATGATGGGAACCCCCGCGGCTTTTAGCGGCAGCGCCAGGTTCAGGGGCGTCTGCCCGCCGAACTGCACAATCACGCCGATGGGCGCGCCGCTCTGCGCCTCGTGCTCGTACACCGCCATGACGTCCTCGAGCGTGAGCGGTTCGAAGTAGAGTCGGTCGCTGGTGTCGTAGTCGGTGGAAACCGTTTCCGGGTTGCAGTTCACCATGATGGTTTCGTAATCGTCATCGCGCAGCGCGAAGGCCGCATGGCAGCAGCAGTAATCGAACTCGATTCCCTGCCCGATGCGGTTCGGGCCGGCGCCGAGAATGATGACCTTCTTCTTTGCCGACGGCGCGGCCTCGTCTTCGTCCTCGTAGGTCGAGTAGAGGTAGGGCGTGTAGCTCTCAAATTCGGCGGCGCAGGTGTCCACGTGCTTGTACACGGGGATCACACCGCGCGACTTGCGCAGGTGGCGGATTTTCTCCGCCGCGCCGCGGCCGTTGGAAACGCGCCACGCGCTCGCCAGGCGATTGTCGGAGATGCCGGCGCGCTTGGCTTCACGAATCACGCCCGTCGGCACGGACTCGATGGGGTGCTTCTCGACTTCAAGCTGCACGTCCGTGATTTCCTTGAGTTGGTAAAGGAACCACGGGTCAATCGAAGTCATCTTCGCCAGCTCTTTCACGGTGTGGCCCTGGCGCAGCGCGTAGCGCAGGTAGGAGAGTCGCTCGGGATGCGGCGTAACCAGGCGCTGGATCAGGATCTTGGGCTCGATTTCTTCCGTCCCGGGCTTCTTGCCGGTTTCCAGCGAACGCACCGCCTTGAGCAGCGCTTCCTTGAAAGTGCGTCCGATGGCCATCACCTCGCCGACCGACTTCATCTGCGGCCCGAGGCTTTCATCCGCGCCAGGAAATTTTTCAAACTGCCACTTGGGAATCTTGACGACCACGTAATCGAGCGTTGGCTCGAAGCAGGCGGGCGTCTTGCGCGGGATGTCGTTGGGAATTTCGTCGAGGGTGTAGCCGACGGCGAGCTTGGCGGCAATCTTGGCGATCGGGAAGCCTGTCGCCTTGCTGGCCAAGGCCGAGGAGCGCGAGACGCGCGGGTTCATCTCGATCACCACCATGCGCCCGTTGCTCGGATTGACGGCGAACTGGATATTCGAGCCGCCGGTCTCGACGCCGATCTCGCGGATGACGCGGATGGCGGCGTCACGCATGCGCTGGTACTCGCGGTCGGTAAGAGTTTGCGCGGGCGCGACCGTGATGGAGTCGCCGGTGTGCACGCCCATGGGATCGAAATTTTCGATGGAGCAGATGATGATGACGTTGTCGCGCAGGTCGCGCATGACCTCGAGCTCGAATTCCTTCCAGCCGAGAACGGATTCTTCGATCAGAACTTCGTGCACCGGTGAAAGGTCGAGGCCGCGCGCCAGCAGATCAACCAACTCTTCGCGGTTGTAAGCGATGCCGCCGCCGGTGCCGCCGAGGGTGAACGATGGGCGCAGGATCACCGGGAAACCAATCTTGCCGGAGAATTCCAGGCCATCGCGAAGATTGTTGACCAGCGCGGATTTCGGCACGTCGAGGCCGATGCGCGTCATGGCGTCCTTGAACATCAGGCGGTCTTCCGCCTTCTTGATGGCCGTAAGCTGCGCGCCGATGAGCTGGACGTTGTATTTCTCCAGCACCTGCGCGTCGGCGAGTTCGACGGCGAGGTTCAGCGCGGTCTGGCCGCCGACCGTCGGCAGCAAGGCGAAGCCGCGCCCGCCGGACAATTCCGACTCGACCCGAATAATTTCTTCCAGGTAGGGGCGGGTAAGCGGCTCGATGTAGGTGCGGTCGGCGATCTCGGGGTCGGTCATGATGGTCGCCGGGTTGGAATTGGCGAGCACCACCTCGTAGCCTTCCGCCTTCAGCGCCTTGCAGGCCTGCGTGCCGGAGTAATCGAACTCGGCAGACTGGCCGATGACGATCGGTCCGGAGCCGATGATGAGGATCTTCGAGATGTCGGTGCGGCGTGGCATTTAGGGTTTATGAGTAATGACAGTTTTCCATTTTGGCCGCAAATCTTGGAATGTGTCATCCCGAGGAACGCAGCGACGAGGGACCTGCTGTTCCTCTCGACCTACCTCTACGTTTGGGGTTGACCCAGACTTTTGATGTGTGTCATCCCGAGGAGCGCAGCGACGAGGGACCTGCTGTTCCGGGGTATAGATATGAGAATCGTACCAGTGTTCCGCCAAATCCTCCCAAGTCGGATTCATTGATTCGATCAACGCAATCTTCTTCTCGCGACGCCAGCCCTTGATTTCTTTCTCACGATTGATCGCATTGATCACTTGAGAGTAGTGCTCGAAATAAACAAGGCGATGGATTTTGTATTGCTTGGTAAAGCCATCCAGCAGATCGTTCTTATGTTGAAATACGCGGTTGTGAAGGTCGTTCGTCATTCCCGTATATAACCGGCGCGATTTGCTGGCCATGATGTACACCGCGAAATGCCATTCACGCCGCATAACAGCAGGTCCCTCGCTCGCGCGCGGAACTGCCCGCGCGCGCTCCCTCGGGATGACACAACTTAAACCTAGTGCACGTCTTCGAGATGTCGTTTCTACGGGGCATTGTCAGTGGCGTTCACAGTTCACCCGATCACCCGATCGCCAGATCATCCGATGTTCCTTCCCTTCCACTCTTCCATCATCGCCACGAAATCGTTGAACAGGTAATGCGAATCGTGCGGCCCGGGCGAGGCTTCGGGGTGGTACTGCACCGAGAACAGCGGCAGGTTACGGTGGCGCAGCCCTTCCAGCGTGTTGTCGTTAAGGTCCACGTGCGTCAGCTCAACCTCGCTCATGGGCAGCGAGTCGGGGTCCACGGCGAAGTTGTGGTTGTGGGCGGTAATTTCGATTTTGCTGGTCAGGAGCTGCTTCACCGGATGGTTGCCGCCGTGGTGGCCGAACTTGAGCTTGTAAGTCTTGCCGCCCAGCGCCAGGCCGACCAACTGGTGCCCGAGGCAGATGCCAAATATCGGGACACGACCCATCAGGCGGCGGATATTTTCCTGGGCGTACGTGCAGGGTTCGGGGTCGCCGGGGCCGTTGGAGAGAAAGACGCCGTCGGGCTTGAGCGCCAGCACATCTTCGGCATTGGTTTCCGCGGGCACGACGGTCACGCGGCAGCGGCCGCTCACCAGTTTGCGCAGGATGTTGTGCTTGATGCCGAAGTCGTAGGCGACCACGTGGTGTTGCGGCTCGGCGTCCTTCACCCCGACAACTTCGGTGGGCTCGATGGAACGCTCGCCGGTGTCCCACACGTAGCGCTGCTTGGTGGTAACCACTTTCGCCAGGTCGGTGCCGTCCATCTTGGGGATGGAGCATGCCTTGGCGATGAGCTTGTCCACATCGGTTTCGATGGTGGAGATGACGCCGCGCATGACGCCATGGTCGCGCAGGTGGCGGACCAGGGCGCGCGTGTCGATATCCGCCAGCACCGGGATGCGGTAGCGCTCCAAGTATTCGTCGGTGACCTGCTGCGAGCGCCAATTGGAGCTGATGCGCGAGAACTCGCGGACGATCAGGCCCTCAATGTAGGGGCGGGTGGCTTCATTGTCGTCGTCGTTGGTGCCGTAGTTGCCGATCTCGGGATTGGTGAGGACGACGATCTGGCCGGCGTAAGAGGGGTCGGTGAAGATTTCCTGGTAGCCGGTGATGGAAGTATTAAAAACGACTTCGCCGTAACATTCGCCCTGCGCACCGAAGCCTTTACCCTTGAAGATCCGCCCATCTTCCAGGGCCAAAATCGCCTGCATTAGCTCTCCGGGGAGTGGATTTTTGCAAGTCTAGCAGGTTTGCGGCAGAACCGGGGTTGTGAAAAACGAAACCTATTTCACCACCGAGACACAGAGATCACCGAGGATCACCGAGAAATTGCTTTCTTCAATGCCTCGTTCCCTATTTGTCTCGGTGACCCTCGGTGTCCTCGGTCCTCGGGGGTGAAGCCTAACGCGGATTATTGGCCGTCATGGTGAGAATGGCATGGAGTTCCAAAGCGGATGCGTGCCGGTCAATGCACGTCCGGGGCGCCGCCGTCGGCGATGACCTTCCAGCTCCCGTCGGACTGCTTTTTCCAGACGGTCAGGTACGAGCCGTGGCGCACCACCTTGTTGCCCTTACCGTCTTTGGCGTGCAATTCGTAACGCCCCGTGGTGTAGCCCGTGTCGCCGGAGCGAAACATTTCGGCGCGCGTGGGCTGCCAGGAAAGGATGAAGGCGGGGTCGGCGAAGGCAGGCTTGTAGAAGACGCGGATGGCGTCTGTGCCGACGACGGGCTTGTCGGAGAACAGGACGGCGTCGTCTGCCATGTAAGCCATCCAGCCCTCCAGGCGTTTCACCGCAGTGTCGCGGGCGAAGGCGCGGTCGGCCTTCAGCAGAAGCTGCTGGCCCGATAGCTTGGCGGGAGCTTTTGCTTTCGGCTGCGGCTTCGAAGATGTTTGGGCGGTGGCGAAAAGGGTGAGTGCTAGAACAGCGAGGAGCGCGCGCTTCATGGCGAAGCAGGGTACCTGAAGCGCGGCCGGTTGTCGATTGCCCGCTATTTCACCATTCCCATGCGATCCACGGGCCAGTAGCCGAAGACGGCTTTGCCGTAGATATAGCGCTGGCTGACCGGGCCAAAGTCGCGGCTGTCGCTGGACGAGCTGCGGTGGTCGCCGAGCAGGTAATAGGAGCCGCGCGGGACCACGGAGTCGGATAGCGAGCGGTCGTCGGCGAATTCGGCGGGAACGTAAGGCTCGCGCAGCCGGCGCCCGTTGACGTACACCTGGCCGTCGTCAATGCGGACGCGGTCACCCGGAACGGCAATCACGCGCTTGATGTAACTCTTGGAGGGATCGCGGGGATAGCGAAACACCACCACATCGCCGCGCTCGATGGGCTCGAAGTTATATACGAACTTGTTGATGAAGATGCGCTCCTGGTCGTCGAGACCGGGGAGCATGCTGGTGCCCTCCACCTTCACCGGCTGGTAGAGGAAGACGATGATGAACGCAGAGATGATGAGGGATACGAACAGGTCGCGCCCCCACATCAGCAGCGAAAGCGTGCTCCGGGGGCGTCGGCGGTCGCGCTCCACAGATTGAGAAGATGGTTCCATGCTCCTGGTAAGTGTATACGGAGTTCTGCCGGAGAAAGAAAGTTGCATTGTTTCTGGAACTGCAGCTCTTAGCTAGTAACGATCCTCCGGCAGAGCCGGAGGCTTTTCCGGTTGCTGGCCCCTCAAAGGGGCCTGATCGCAACCGGTCAAAGTCAAAACCACAAGCTCCACACGCCGATGTGGTAACCCGGACCACAAGAACGGGGGAAAGCGCACCTGCCGGATTTGTCAAACTTCTACTGCCTCCCCGGCA
>DASWAR010000081.1:0-6253 GCA_036391015.1 Terriglobales bacterium | reverse complement strand
GTTCTGCGCCAGGGTACGAGTGTTCTCGGGCGTTTCGTCGACTCCGGTATCGACGTAGATCACCAGCAGGTCCGCGTCGATGCGTTGCGCCATCCGTGCCGCCCGCGCTACCAGGTACTGTGCCGCAGGATTGGAGCTGATGCACACCCCAATGCGCTCGCGTACCCCGACGCTGAGTTCCGCTCCTTCCTTGGCAAGGTAGGACTCCAGGCTCCGATCCACCGCCCGAGCCACTTGCTGCAGTGCGAGCTCACGCAATGCAATCAGATTGCCGGGACGGAAGAAATGGCCTAACGCCCGCTCGGCACGATCCACCGGATAAATGTCCCCGCGGCTCATGCGCTTCTGCAGTGCCTCCGGCGTCAGATCGGCCATCACGATTTCATTGACCCGCTGTATGACCCAGTCCGGAACGGTCTCCCGCACCTGGACACCGGTGATGCTCTGTACCATCGGGTTCAGGCTCTCGATATGCTGCACGTTCATCGTCGAGAGCACGTCGATGTTCGCGTCCAGTAGATCAATGATGTCTTCATAGCGCTTGCGGTGCTTGCTGCCTTCGATATTGGTGTGGGCCGCCTCATCCACCAACGCGACCTGCGGCTTTCGCGTCAGGATGGCGTCCAAATCCATTTCCTCGAAGGTCGCGCCTTTGTACGTGATCTGCCGTCGCGGTACGGTCTCCAGCATGCTGGCGAGTTCGGCGATCGCCGTCCGCCCATGGGTTTCGACCACCCCAATCACCACGTCCTCGCCACGGCTCCTGCGGCGAGCGCCTTCACTCAGCATGTTGTAGGTTTTGCCGACACCCGGCGCGTAACCCAGGAAGAGCTTGAAAATGCCTTTGCTCTTCTGTGGGGCCGCTTCTTCGAGCCATTGCTCAGGTGTCTTCGGCATCGCGGCTATTTTCGACGAGATCGGGACAGGCTGTCGATTACAATCTCGGCGTGAGAAGACCAGCGCAATTGATCCTACGCTTCCTGGGCGCCGCCACGATTGATTTCGTCATCGGCTGGATCTATTTCCGGGTCATCCACGTAAATCCCACCACCGTGGGATTCACATTTTTGCTCGCGATTCTTGCGGTTTCCGCTTTTTGGGGCTTGCGGGTCGCCATCTTCATGGCGGTGCTGGCAACGCTGGGCTATAACTTTTTTTTCCTGCCGCCGGTTGGGAATTTCACCATCGCCGAACCGCAAAACTGGGTAGCGCTGATTGCGTTTCTGATTACGGCAATCATCGGCAGCCACCTGTCGGAGCGCGCCCGGCGCGAGGCCCTGCACTCCAATCAGCGCCGCCGCGAGGTGGAGCGGCTGTACGCTTTCAGCCAGCAACTGCTCGTCTCGGAAAACGTCTTTGGCCTTCTCAACAGCGTGCCCTCCTACATCGTCGACTCCTTTGGAGTGGCCGGGGCCGCCGTGTTTCTTGACCACAAGCAGAAGACATATTTCTCCGATATCAGCGTTCAATCGCTCATCCCCATCGACGAGCTGAAGGCAGTAAGCGGCCGGGGAGAGCCGGTGCTGAATCGCGAACGTGGCATGTGCTTCATGCCGCTGCGCATGGGCGTTCGCTCCATCGGCAGCATGGGCATTGTTGGGAGCAGTATGTCTCGGGAAATGCTGGAGGCGATCGGAAGCCTGGTCGCCATCGCCATCGAGCGCGCCTCCACCATGGAGAAGCTGACCAAGGCTGAGGCCACCCGTGAAAGCGACCGGCTTCACTCCTTGCTGCTGGATGCGGTGACCCATGATTTCCGTACCCCGCTTACGGCCATCAAGGCGTCGGCAGAAACGCTGCTGTCGGAGGTGGAACTAGACAAGCCTCAATTGAAAGAGCTGGCCACGGTGATCAATGAGGAGAGCGACCGGCTAAACCGGTTGGTCGGCGAAGCCGCGGAAGTCGCGCAACTCGATGCCCGCCAGGTAGAACTCCATTTCGAGCCGCATCGCATCCGGGAAGCAGTCGATTTGGCGCTGCAGGAGTCCAAGCACGCGCTGGAGCGCCACACCGTCGAAGTGGCCGTTCCGGAGACGCTGCCGCTCGTGTCCATGGACTTGCAACGGATTACGGAAGTGCTTGCGCAACTGCTCGAAAATGCCGGCAAGTATTCGCCGCCGGGGACGCCGATCCATCTCATCGCCGAGCTGCGGGACCGGCAGTTGGTCACCTCGGTCGCCGACCACGGCCCCGGCATCGACGATATTGAGCAGGGAATGATCTTCGAAAAGTTTTATCGCGGGCGCAACCAGAGAGTCTCCATGCAGGGCACCGGCATGGGACTGGCGATCGCCAAAGCCATCGTCGAACTGCACGGCGGAACCATCACCGTGACCAGCCAACTGGGACGCGGGTCTTTGTTCTCGTTTACGCTTCCGGTCACGTAGTCTTGCAAGCTGCTCGAGCGTGCTTTCCATGCCATCTGGCCCCAACAACGCTGAAACCGGTATTGCCTGGCGGTATCACAATGGCACCAAGCACTCCTACCAGAGCGTGCGCACCAACCCGCACTACCTGGACTGGTCGAACCGGCCGCTGCCATTCAAGATTTATCCCACCCTTACTCCCATACGCCTGCCGAAAGAAGTGCCGCAGACCGGCATGGCGGCTCTGTCGGTAATCGCGGACAACGTTCGTCCTGCCGAAACGAAGTTGCCAACGCTGCACGATCTCGCCCTGCTGCTGTATTTCTCGGCGGGGATCACCAGGCGCAAGACCTATCCCGGCGGCGAAAACTACATGCGCGCGGCGGCCTGCACGGGCGCGTTGTACGAAGTCGAGTTGTACCTGGTCTGCGGCGATTTGCCGGAACTGCAAGCGGGTGTGTACCAGTTTGCTCCTGCCGAATTTGGCGTACGCTTGCTGCGGGCCGGCGATTTCCGCCACGTGCTGGTCGAGGCCACGGGCGCACACCCGGCGGTCGCGGCGGCTCCGCTCACCATCATCTGCACCGGAACGTACTGGCGCAACGCGTGGAAGTACCAGGCGCGGACCTATCGCCATTTTGGCTGGGACAACGGCACAATCCTCGCCAACATGCTGGCCATGTGCACTGCCACGCAGCTACCGGCAACCGTAGTGATGGGCTTCAGCGATGATCCGGTTAACGAACTGCTCGTTCTCGACACCGAACGCGAGGTGGCGTTTTCGCTGGTGACGGTCGGGTCGAACGCCACTCTCCACATTCCGCTCGCCCCGCCGTTGCGAGCGCTATACCTGGAAACCGTGCCCCTGTCGGATCACGAGGTCGACTATCCTGCCATGCGCGAGATGCATGCCGCGTCATCGCTGGTCACGGCCGACGAGGTCCGCGCCTGGCGCGAGCAGGAGACGCCCGGCGGTGCGGTTGAGCCGCCCGGGCCCACGATTGCGCTGCAACCAGCGCCGGAAGAGGAACTCTCGCGCGATGCCATCGAACGCGTGATTCTACGCCGCGGCTCGACTCGCCAGTTCAAGCGCGAAGCGATCAGTTTGGCGCAGCTTTCCATCATGCTGGACCGCTCCACCCGCGGATTTCCCGCCGACTTCCACCACCCTTCGGGAGCGCAACTCAACCACATCTACGTGCTGGTGAATGCCGTGGATGGCTTGCTGCCGGGCGCGTACTACTTCCATCGCGATCGCCGCGAACTGGAACTGCTGAAGCAAGGCGACTTCCGCCGGCAGGCCGGATATCTCGGCCTCGAGCAGGATTTGCCCGCCGACGCTGCCGCCAACGTTTTCTTTCTTGCCGACCTCCAGGCCATCCTGGCACGGTATGGCAACCGCGGCTACCGTGCGGCGCAACTGGAGGCGGGCATTCTTGGCGGCAAGATTTACCTGGCAGCCTACGCGCAGCATCTCGGCGCCAGCGGCCTGACCTTCTATGACGACGATGTCGTCAACTTCTTTTCGCCGCATGCCGCGGGCAAGAACGCGATCTTTCTGGTCTGTTTGGGTAAGAGCGCGAAGCGCAGGCAGTGATGGAGAACCGCGGCTACGCCTGGCGCGGCGGTTTGGGTGGGGGCGGGAGAACGTTCTCGGGGAGATCGAGATCTTCCCAGGAGATAGCGGGCGGGTATTTTCGGTAAAAGCAAGGGAGCATCCGCTTATCGCGGAAGAGAGACCACCCCAGCGGAATGTCTAATTCCGCGAACCAGTAAACCCCTTCTGCTACTCGTCGGATCCGTGGATGAGGGGCGCGCAGGTCCGTGTGCACCGCATCTGACAATTGTTCGTACGTCATGGACCGGTCTCCCATCCAGCGCAGTTCCTCGAGGATGACATGCAAACCTTGGGGGCAGCACTTCTGCTCGAGTCGCTCGAGCACCCGTGTCATGGGTGAGGCTTGCTTATGTGCCGCAATGCTGTTCATGGGTGGCTTGCCGTCGCTGGGGCGGCCACGTCGCGGGCCTGTATCTTGCTGTACCGGTCGCACAGACACACCTTACACTTGCCGTGACCGTGTTTCCCGATCAGCGGAAACACGTGGTCACGTTTCTCGTGCCCGCACTCGCAGTTTGTGCTCAGAGCGTTCAATGGATATCTCCGTCAGGGGAGAGGCTGGATTCGCCGCTCTGGTGGACGATATCTTCGGCGGGCGCCTGCTTCTCAAGCTTTCTTTGCTGCTTGCGCTGAGCCTTGGCGCGCTGCCTTTCCTGGCGTGCCAGCTCTTTCTGCCGTTTTTGGAAGGTCTGACTTGGGCGCATACTAGCCCCGCTCTTCTGCGCGAGGAGCATGCGCGGTGTGGAAGAGTTGGCCCAGCACCAGTTTGGTCGGCTGTCCTTCGTTGATGGGCCGATCGCAGCCGGGACAGTACCCGATCACTTCATCTTGATCTTGTGGCGGTTTCGGTTCGGTTTTGAGCAACAACTCCTCCTGATTTATCCCATGTGATGGGCGGCCACGTGATGTTCCCAATTGCGTTGACTCAGGCGCAGTTTCGTGCACGCTGCGTCGAATGTTTTCAGTGCGGCAGAGTGGCTGGCCGCGCCGGGTTCCGAGCACAACGACAAATGATGCCGCGCGCTGAGGTAGTGGGTGAACGCCGCTTCCCGTGTTTTTGCCAGGGTTTCCAGTTCCGTACAACTTCCTGGTTGGAGCAGCGAAGTTGCCCCGGCATGGTTCTCGGCAAATTTTCCGGCCGTGTTGTGCGCTAGCTGGATCACAGGGATTCACTGCCCGGCGTGCACATGGATAGTCTTGGCGCAGGCATGGCCATTCCCAACGACAGCAGGAAGGTCGCCAGGCACCCAACATACAAAGTCAAGAAGGCGCTACGCGCGAAAGCCATCGGGACCAGTGGATTGAACAGCACGGCAATTGCGGGAAATGCTAGGATCCAGCCGTACTTTGCCATGGACGCTCCACCGTGGAACAGACTCAGCCGCGCTGGGCTGGTTCTGGCAGCTAAGAGGGATGACTTCAGATGAGCTGACTTAGTTCAGAGAATCTGAAAGAGGAGACAATCTCGCTCATTCTCAACCCTAGTCCTTATCGGCAGGGAAGTCAATGAGGCGCGGACGCAGGTGCTACCCATGCGCGGCGTTGCCATGATCCCCAATCGCCGCGCACGGGTTCCCGATCTCGTATCAGGCGAAAAATTCGCCGGGCAGGGGCTGCAAGGTGCGGCCGACGAGCGTATTCCGCGGCCGGGACAATCTTTCGGCCGCGATATCGGCGTTGATCTCCTTGCGCTGCAAGCGAAGCTTCAAAACCCGTTCGATGTTCCGCAATTCCAGCGTCTCGGCGGGCGAGACCAGGGTGGACGCTTTTCCGTGCGCTCCGGCTCGTCCGGTGCGGCCGACGCGGTGAATGAAATCTTCCGGCAGTGTCGGCAGATCGTAATTGATCACGTGCGCCACATCCTGGATGTCCAGCCCGCGAGAAGCCACGTCGGTGGCGACCAGCACCTTGAAGCGGCCTTCGTCGAAGCCGCTGAGCGCGCCCGTGCGCTGCGATTGTGAGCGGTCGCCATGAATCATGGCCGCCAGGAAGCCGTCGCGCACCAGGTGCTTGGCCAGGCGCTCCGTGCCTCGCTTGGTGCGCGCGAAGACCAGCGTGCGCCCCTTCTCGCTGCGCAGCAGGTGGCACAAGGCCTGAAACTTGTCCGACGTCGCAACCTCGAACGCTTGCAGTTCGACGCTGTCCACCGGCTTGAGCGTGGAGCCCAGCGCAATGCGGACCGGGTTGTGCGTGTAATCACTTACCAGCCCGGCAACCGAGGCTTCCAGGGTCGCGGAAAAGCACATGGTCTGGCGCTCCCGGGGCAGTA
>DASWAR010000080.1:0-7401 GCA_036391015.1 Terriglobales bacterium | reverse complement strand
AGTTCGAGGCCGACCACCTTGTCCACCTCCTGGCCGCGCGCGGTGAGCATGATGATGGGCATGCCCGGGCGCTTGACCTTGAGCTGCTTGCAGACGTCGAGACCGCTCATTTTGGGCATCATGACGTCCAGCAGCACGAGGTCGGGAGAATCTTTCAGCGCGCGCTCCAGGCCCTCGACGCCGTCGTAGGCGGCGGCAACCTCGTAGCCTTCGAATTCGAAGTTGTCGCGCAAACCGGCGACCATGTTGGGTTCATCTTCAATGATCAGGATTTTCGTCATTACGCTAACCCCACATCCTGGTTTAGGTTGGGTTCATCGGCAGCCTTGTCCGGCGGCACGGCGCGCCGCTCCACCGGGAGCACCAGCGTGAAGCGGCTGCCCTTGCCGGGCGAGCTCTCCACCGAAACATCGCCTCCGTGCGCGTGCGCGATGTGCCGCACCAGGCAGAGCCCGAGGCCGCTGCCCTTGGTGTTGTGCACCAGCGGATCGCACACGCGGTAGAACTTTTCAAAAATCTTCGACTGCTCGTCGCGGGAAATCCCGATGCCGTGGTCCACCACTTCCAGCTTCACTGAGCCATTGCTGCGCCGCAGGTTGACCCCGAGGTAGCGGTCGTCGGAGGAATACTTGATCGCGTTGTTCACCAGGTTCAGCAGCGAGCGGGCAATCGCCTCGCGGTCCACCACGACGGGCGGAATATCGTCGGCGATGTGTTCCTCAAACTTGAACCCGTTCTGCTCGATCTGGTAACGGTACGACTCCAGGGTGGTGCGGACCAGTGCGGGAAGATCGGTGGCGCGGAAGTCGTATTCCTTGCGCCCGGCCTCGATGCGGGAGAAGTCGAGGATGTTATTGATGAGCGCGGTCAGGCGCTCGCTCTCCTTGCGGATGGTGCAGTAGTACTCGTGCTGCTTTTCGGGGATGGAGACGCGGCCGAGTTCGAGCGTTTCGGCGTACAGGCGGATGAGCGCCAGCGGCGTGCGCAGCTCGTGCGAAACGTTGGAGACAAAATCGGACTTGGTCTTCGCCAGCTCCATTTCCTTGTGGACGCCGCGGTAGGTGAATACGATCCCGGCGGCGAGCAGCAGCGATAATCCGCCAAGCACCAGGAAGCTGGTGCGCAGGAATTTCTGTCCGATGGCTTCCACCGTGGTGCCGCGGAATTTCATCGCCAGCATTAACCCGGGGAAGCCCGCTTCCAGCTTGCGCTCCATCTCGGGCATACCGCCGTCCCAATCGGAGCAGGCGGCCAGTGGCGGCTCCTTGGGAGCGTGGATCATCATCACCGCTTCCGAGTGCGCGTTGTTGCTGTCCTTCTTGGCTTCGGCCTCGCTCTCCGCCATCAGGTTGTTCATCATCTCGGGAAAAAACTTTCCCTGGAGAAAATCGGGATCGAAGACCAGGCCGCCGACGGCATCTTTGTTGTCATTCACCGGGAAAAACATCGTGGCCTCGTACACCTGTTTGCCGTTGCGGTTGACCCATTCCGAGTAGGCCACGTACGGGCGCTCGCCCTTGCTTTGCATTTTTTGGAGCTTTGCCAGCACGGCTGCGCCTTCCATGTCGAACCAGCCGGTGATCATGGCGCCCATCTTTTCGCCTTCGGCGCGCACGTCGGCGGTGCTGCCGTAGCGCGATTGCGAGCGCACGACGGTTTTTCCCTTGCTCCACGTAAACACATGCGCCAAATGCGGACGAGAATCGAGGACGGCTTGCAGCTTATTACCCGCGTCCGAGTCCCAGACGCACGGAACTTTGGGCTGCACCTCTTCCACCATGTCATAGGCGTGGCGCGCCATACGCTTTTCGGAGATGGCCATCATGTGCTGGAAATCGCGCTGGATGGCGGCCTCGATGGCGCGGTCGCGCTGGATGGAGCGCAGGTGGAGCACGCTGAAGCCGATGAGCGCCGCCGCCGGGAATACCACGAAGGCCAGCGTGATCAGCAGCCGCATCCGCTCACTGCGCGGTCTTTTTGCCATTGGAACCTCACTCGGAACACCGCGAATGACGAGCCACACGATAACGAATTCGTGCCGGGTTTGTGTGAAGCCGGAGTAAAAAAACGTAAAAAGTTGTGAATTGACGCGACTTTCACCGGCGATGAAGCGGAATGATCTGATTGATGGTATCGCAGCCAGCGCGTATTCGCCCAACACGAACCACCACGGTATTTCAGGTTTCTTGATTACTCAGGGGTTACTTTCGGGTTACGGAAGTGACATTTACATCGGCTGGCGATGGGTCATAATCCAGCCGTTCGAAGGCAGTTCTGGGGGAGGGCTGCCGTGGCGTCCCGGTGATGAGCCGGGACGTCACTATTTCAGGGCAAGCTTCAGGCGTCGGCATCCAACTCAGGGCAGGCCAGGACCTGCCTCACCTCAGTGTCCCCTGCCTCTGGTCAACTCCGAATCAACTCTCAACCTTCAAGCCCGACGCCTGTTTGCCGGCTCCAGCAGGCTGCTGAAAAACTCCGTGTGAAGTTCGTTTGGGAAGGGCACGGCTTCAGCCGTGCCGCAGAAGTCCTTTAATATTGTCATTCCGAGCGGGCGGAACTTGTCCCGAGCGTAGCGAGGGAGCCCGCGAGGAATCTGCTGTTCTGACTTTTTCAGCAGCCTCCTAGACTGCAGGCCGCGGGCTTCAGGGCCGGCAGCGCTGCTTCTTCTCATGCTGTGGCGCATCCAATGTAATGGTACGATGTTTGGCCGCCTGGCACGCCCAGGCGGAAAGGCCCAGGGACGGGTAACAGTGGTAGGCACTCATGGCGGGGAGGATCGATGGCAGGCAACGCGATTTTTGAAGTGACGGACGCGAATTTTGACCAGGCGGTATTGAAGTCGGACCAGCCGGTGATCGTGGACTTTTGGGCGGCCTGGTGCGGCCCTTGCCGCGCGCTGGCGCCGATCGTGGAGGAGGTAGCCAGCACCTATACCGGCAAGGTAAAGGTCGGCAAAATGGACGTGGACAAGAACGCCGCTACGCCGCAGCGCTATGGCATCCGCGGCATTCCCACGCTGCTGATTTTCAAAGGCGGCCAGGTGAAAGAGCAGATCGTCGGCTATGTGCCCAAGGAACAGATCGAGAAGGCGCTGGAGCGGCACATAACCTCTTAGGTTCTCGGTTCTCGGTTTTCGGTAAGTCACAGACCCGGCAGAACGCCGGGTTTTTTATCGTTCAGCAGATTGGGATGGGAAACCGACGACCGTGAACCGACAACCGACAGCTATTTGTCCGACCACACCGCCAGCAAGTTTCCATTGGGGTCGGTGAAGTGGAAGCGGCGGCCGCCGGGAAAATCAAAGGTCGGTTTAGTGATCCTGCCGCCGGCGGTAATGATCTTGGAGTAGGTGTGCGTGAGGTCGTCGGCGTAAATGACCAGCAGCGGGCCGCCCTTAACCACCGGCAGGCCCTTGGCAAAGCCGCCACTGATGCGGCCATCATGGAAGCTGGTGTATTCCATGCCGTAGTCTTCAAATTTCCAATCAAAAACCGTGGAATAGAAGATCTTGGTGCCCTTGATGTCGTTGGCGGGAAACTCGACATAGTCAAGACGATAGTTGTTTTCGCTCATGGGAAGCTACTCAGCCGTTACTTATACCGCAGAGAAGCGAATGGCCGTTAGGCGCTGTGCCAAAATCGTCAATACTTGCGCAGCACGCCGATGACGCGTCCCTGCAACTGCACGGCAGCCGCGGACACGATGATCGGCGGCATGGCGGCATTGGACGGCTGCAGGCGGATGCGGTCGCCTTCCTTGTAGAAGCGCTTGAGCGTGGTTTCGGCGCCGTCCACCAGCGCCACGACGATCTCGCCGTCGCGCGCCGCCGGGGCTTTTTCCACCAGCACGTAGTCGCCGTCGAGGATGGCTTCGTCCTGCATGGAATCGCCGCGCACCTGGAGGACAAAGACGTCCTTGGAACCGGTGAAATCCTGCAGCGAAATCGTTTCCGGATTTTCCATAGCTTCAATCGGTTGCCCGGCCGCGATCCGTCCCAGCAACGGAAGCGAGAACGGCGCCGACATCGTCTGCTTCATGCGCCCGCGCGGCGGCAGCAAATCAATGGAGCGGCTGCGGTTGTAGTCGCGGCGCAGCAGGCCCTTCTTTTCCAGATTGCTGATGTGTTTGTGCACCGTGGCCAGGGAACTGAGGCCGAGGCCGGCGCCAATCTCTTCAAACGAGGGCGAGTAACCGTGCCAGTGCACGAAGTTGGCGATGAAGTCGTAAACCTGGCGTTGACGGCGCGTCAGGGCCATGGGAGCGCTCCTCTGGCCTCAGTATTGGCGAATGAAAAGCGAAATGTCAAGGTATAATTCTATGACCGCTCGTGCTAATCATGCTGCATCCGCGCAAGGGCGGGCGGAGGTGTATGAATGTCGCTCGATACGTTCCTGTGGATTGCAGCAGCAGCTGTTCCGCTAGTACTGGCGGCACTCGGAGGCCACGTGGCAACCGATAGGCCGGGCCTTAAGCTAGCGTTCTGGATTATCGGGGTAGTCGGCATGGTCGTCGTAGTCGTATTCGGGATTCGCAACCAGAATGCGCAAACGGCGCTACAGAATCAACTGAATAGGATCGAAACCAATACCGGGAAACAGGCACAGGTCACGGTAAACGTTCCGCAAGCAGCCCCTCCTCAGATCATCGTTGCTCCTCCTGTGACCCCGTCACCAAAAGCAACAGGCGGCGGATTCATGCAGCTCTCAAGAATCGAAATTCGTATGCAACGTATAGAGGCGGGAGCAATACCGTCAGCGAATTTTTTCGTCATCAACAAAGGCAGCGAACCAGTTGAAGGATTTGAGAGATATTTTGGGATGGCAGTCGCCACGAATGCCACTGACGCTACGGACAAGGAAGCGGCGAAGATGCTTCGCAGGGAGGCGCTTGAGGACCACGCCAGGAAAATCAAGGAACACAGGCCTATGGTGGGAGTTGGTCAACAAGTTTGGAACACAATTAGTTTGCCGCCGTTGTCGAAGGAAGGTGCTGACGGCCTATTGCGCGGGAAGGACCGTTGGTATTTCTACGTGTGGTCACGATGGAAAGGGGCGAAGCGCGATCTTGATACGTGCGAATGGTTGCAAGCGCCACCAACCCCAGAAATCAAGAACGAGGAACTGGTGTGGCATCTTTGTAATGACTAGGCAGCACTAGCTGTAAGTTCCTTGAATTCTAGGTTGTCAGCATTGACCATCCGCTTGAGGTGAGAGATGAGTGATGACGGCTGACGAACTGACAAACTGAGAAACTGACAAACTACTTGCTTGCGCGAGCAAAGTTTTACGACACCAACCTAGGCACGGCCGCCAGCGAATCAACCACCGCCACCGGCCGGTAGCTGGTGAAGGCGTGCCTGGAAGTCATCCCGGTGAGCACGGCGACAAACGGAAGCTGCGCGCGGCGGGCGGTTTCCGCGTCCACCACGCTATCGCCCACGTACAGAATTTCGCTGGCGCCGGCGCCCAGAGCTGCCACCGCTTTGAGTGCGCCCTCGGGATGAGGCTTGTGGTTGGCGACGTCCTCGCCGCCGACGATCACGTCAAAATAGCCGCCCATTTTCTCGCGTTCCAGCACCGCCGCGATGCGCCGCCGGAACTTGGTGGAGAGCACTCCTATGCTCAGGCCGCGCTGTTTGAGATCGGGGATCACGGTGCGCGTGGTGTCGTAGAGCATGGTCGAATCCACCATCACCCGGTCGGCGCGGGCGATAAAGTGGCGCGAGAATTCGGCGCACTGCTCCGGTGTGGCGGGGCCGGTGAGGCGGCAGAACGTCTCCGCCAGGGACAAGCCGACCGTTTCCGATACGGCGCGGGCCGACGCTGCGGGCAACCCCAATTCCGCCAGCGCATGGTTGACGCAGTCTTCGATTCCGCGCGAGGAGTCGGCGAGGGTGTAGTCGAAATCGAACAGGACGGCGCGGTAGTTCATCGGGCCAGTGCGCCGCGCGCACTCAGGATTTCTTCGACGGCGCGGATGGCGACCTCCAACTCCTCATCCTTGTTGTAGAAGTGCGGCGACATGCGCACCCCGGCGTTGGGGCGAAAGTCCACCAGGATGTTGCGCTTGATCAGCTCGGCGCAGACCTCCTGGGCGAACGGCATGTCAATGGAAACGGTGCCGCCGCGGCGCTCGGGATCGCGCGGCGTGTTCACGCGCCAGCCGCGCTTTTCCGCTAACTCAATCAGCTTGGCGGTCTGGCGCTTCGATTTTTCGCGGATCTTGTCGACGCCCACTTCGCGGATGATCTTCACGCCGGGCTGCGCGGCGTAGAGCGCGGGAATGTTGGGCGTGCCATTCATGAAGTGGTACTGCCCGGCGGCGTAGCGCTGCTCGCCGATCTGGAAGGCGAAGGGCTGCTGGTGCGCGATCCAGCCGGTGAGCGTGGGTTGCAGCCTGGAGGCAAGATCGGGGCGCACGTAGAGATAGCCCACGCCGGGCCCGCCGCACAGCCATTTCAATACCCCACCGCAGGCGAAATCGGTGTTCAGCGCCTGCACGTCCACCGGCACGGTGCCCAGCGACTGGAAGGTATCGAGCACGACCAGCGCGCCGACCTGGTGCGCGCGCTCGATGATCGCCTGGGCATCATTGATATAGGCGCTGCGAAAGATGACGTGCGAGATCGGGACCAGCAGCGTCTGCTCGTCAATGGCGGCGAGCATGCGGTCCAGCGGCACGTGAATGCCGTCGGTGGGGACCATTTCGACGCGCGCGCCACGCGAGCGCTGCGCATTCCAGAAATACATGACCGAGGGAAAATTGAGATCGCTGAACACCACCTTGTTGCGCTGGCCGGTGAAGTCGAAGCAGGAAGCCACAATGGCCTGGCAAAAGGTCACGTTCTGATGCACCGACACCGTGCCCGCCGGCGCGTTCATGATGGCGCCGATTTCGTCGCCCACTTCGGCCGCCAGCATCCACCATTTTTCCTCCCAGGCCCGGACACCGCGGTGCGCCCAGGAGCCGGCGTAGTCGCGCATGCTCTCAAAGACGGCGCGCGGCATGGCGCCCAGCGAGTTGCTGATCAGGTACGTGGTCTCTTCCAGGATAGGGAACTGCGGTCGGTAGCGCAGCAGGTCGTCAGGCATCAGGGAATTGTAGCCGAACAGTAGCTAGTCCCGGACCAGCTCGGGACTCGGGACTCGGGTCTCGGGACTAAAGTAAGGCGAATGCGCAATTGCCCCGAACAGTGCTTCTGCATACAATAGCCCCCGCGCTACGGGGCCCCCAGGCACGCGCAGAAGAGGTGCTGGACCCGCCCCAGTACGACCGGGATTCCCCCTATGCCGGACATCAGCCGACGCCTCGAGCGAGCCGAGAAGCACCTGCAAAAAGGCAGGCAGGACGCCGCTTTGGAGGAGTACCTGGGCGCGCTGCAGGAAGACCCCGGCAATGATG
>DASWAR010000079.1:0-5960 GCA_036391015.1 Terriglobales bacterium | reverse complement strand
CTGATGACCGGCGACTGGAGACTATTTCGGCCTTACCGCCACCAGGTCCGGCTTGAACGACACGCTAATCTGCTGCGCGTCGGTGCCGGCGGCCACGTCAATGCGATGAACGTTGTTGTCGCTGCCGCCGACGTACAGCTTGGCGCCGTCGAGTGTCGCACCGCCGGTAAACGCATTGGCGCCGCCCGCCAGCGGAATGGCAAACGGCGTCGCCGTTGCCGTCGTTAGGCCGAGCAATTGTCCAAGGTTGCTGGTCACGAACGCCTTGGATCCGTCCGATAACACGATCAACTGGCGCGCCGTGAACGGTCCGACGCCAAGATTCACGCTGGTTAACGTATCGGACAACGGTGGCGGACAGCCGACGCGGGTGGTCGCGACATTGATCACGTCAATACCCGGGGAATCCACCGCCAGCACGGTGCCCGCGTTCGGCAACGGACGCAGGAAGCTCGGCGCTCCGGGTGTCGCGATGCTGTCGTCCAGCGAATTGTCGCAAGCCGCGCGCGCCGTCACGGCTGCACCAGGTGCGCCTCCGGCAAAGTAGGCGAACGCGCCGTTCGGCAGGAACTTCACGTCATTCGCGGCGCCGCCCAGGGGAATGGGGCGGAACGATCCCGGCGTCCAGAAGTACACGGTGTTGCCCGCGACGATGTACGCGCCCCGGCTGTCGGGGGTGAAGTCGGCGGCGTTGGCTGAGGCAATCGGCGACGCCTCGGTCGTGATATTGGTTCCCACGCCCAGCACCCACAGTGTGTTGGAGCCAGCCACAATCACCCGGTTGCTATCCGGAGATGTCGCCAGCACGGTACCGGTCACGCCGGTGTTCTGGGTCACCGTGTTGCTGGCCGTATCCAGCGTTATCAACCCGGTACTGCTGCCCAGATACCCGGTGGAGCCGATACGGTTGAAGAGGAATGAATTGGGCATGGCGGGCAGCGTGATCGCGGTGCCCGCGGTGTTGGTGCCGGTATCGATCGGCACCAGAGAGGTGGCGCCGGTTCCGGTGGCGTAGACCGTTGTCGCCGATGTTCCCCCCACCGTTCCCGTGACCGCGTTGCTGTACTCGGCGGCCAATCCGATGTTGCATGATCCGGCGCAACTCGCCGAAATGCTTGTTGTTCCCGCCGCCACTGCCGTGACCAGCGCCGCCGCGTTCACGTTCGCTACCGCCGCCTGGGTACTCGACCAGTTGAGCGGCGCGCTTACCGACAAACCGTGGCTGTCCACCACGTCGGCTGCCAGACTGACCGTGCTCCCCGCCGCGCCCAGGGAGAACGTCGTGTCCGGTCCGCTAGTGAGGTGAATATTGATGCTCTGCACCGGGCAGGTCACCCACGGCACTGCCGCGCTGTTTACCGACGATACAGACGCGACAATTCCAGCCTGGCCGGGCGTCCTTGCGGTTACCAGCCCGTTGGCGTCCACCGTGCCAACGTCGATCGAGAGAGTCGCCCAAGTAAACGGGCCCACCGTCGAGGTGATATCCACGCCATTGTTGAACGCCTTGGCCGACAGTTGCTGCGTCTGGCCTGACGAAACGCAATTCACCAACGACGGGCTGACCGTTACCCGGTCAACGTGCAGGTGCGTGTTCACCGGCACCGTGCCGGTGACTGTGCCGCTGGTAACCGTGATGTTTGCCGTGCCCGGTTGCACGCCCGTCGTGTCACAGACGATGAAAAGCGTGTCCCACTTTCCCGCACACACAGCACCCGCGGTGGAGACGGTTGCGACTGCGGTATTGCTGGATGAGTAGGTGAAGGCCGGCGGGTTGCTGACCACGGCTCCCTTCGAATCGGTTACTGTGGCGCTGATCGCGGCCACGTCGCCCAAATTGAGCGAGAGGGTGGAGGGATTCGCCGTGAGCGTATTCGGAGTCGTACTTGTACTCGAACTGCTGCCGCCGCATCCGGCGAGCGCGAACATGAGGACAACCGCTAGCGCCGCGCAAATACGCGGCCGGGCAGTGAGCTGCAACTTGCCAATCGCCTGGATCCTGAAGCCTGATGCCTGAAGTCTGGATATGACTGCCGACCGCCGCATGCTGCCTCCCCGCCCGACCTTCAGGCCGGACGGTTCCTTTTGCAAGGTCTTGGGAAAGAACTCAGTGTAGAAGCTGGTGAGATTTTCGGCAACTTGAGCCGTTTGCGGGCGTGAGCGACCCGAGGCGCAGCCGAAGGGGGAGCGGGAGCCCGCAGGCGAAATCCCGAGCGCAGCGAGGGATCCCCGGCGGCGTGAGCCCTTCGGCTTCGCTCAGGGCAGGCTCCGCGGCAGCCGCCTGCCGAAATCCCGAGCGGAGCGAGGAAACTGCTGCAGCACTGGTGCGCCGAGACGAATCGACGGCCCACCCTGCTGAATTCAATAAATTGCGAGAATTCAACCTTCCGGCTCGCGGTTGACGCCTCGCGCCTGAATTGTTATATTCAAAAGGTTCTGCGAGTTAAGTTTGGCTTGCTTGTGGCGGCTGAGTTTCACCCGTGAGGGTGCCCTCGCTGAAACGTTCCTGCGCTGCCTCACCGTCTTTGGTGGGGGTATGCAGGACGAGGAAGACGATACGGAACACCTACCGCTTCGGCTCGGTGTCACCGTCGTCCTTCCCAGCCTAACGGAAACTGAAATCTCCCGCTCAGTTGCGGGATTTATGGCGGCCTCAGGCCGGCCAGCAACGAATGCACGAGCGTGCGGCGCTGTGCCCGCCGGAGTTTGCGGAGAGGCGCGGTTGCGCATTCTCGGAAGTGAAGGCGTGTGAGCGCCAATCGGCGTCCCCGGCACGCGCCGGTTTTGCGCGTGATGGGGCAGAAGGAGCAGCCAAGAGTGCCTACGTTTAATCAGTTGGTGCGCAAGGGGCGTACAGCCCCGAATTACAAGACGGCCAGTCCGGCCTTGCAGTCCTGCCCGCAGAAGCGCGGCGTCTGCACCCGCGTCTACACCCAGACGCCGAAAAAGCCGAACTCCGCCCTGCGCAAGGTCGCCCGCGTCCGTTTGACCAACGGCATCGAGGTGACTACGTACATTCCCGGCGTCGGCCACAACCTGCAGGAGCACTCCATCGTGCTGATCCGCGGCGGCCGCGTGAAAGACCTTCCGGGCGTCCGTTATCACGTGATTCGCGGCACCTTGGATGCGGTGGGCGTCGCCAGCCGCAAGCAGGGCCGCTCCAAATACGGGGCCAAGCGCCCCAAGGCCTAGTGGTAGGGCACGGCTTTAGCCGTGCCATTTCGGGGCCAAAGCAATACCGGCCTTTAGCACCTGAGGGAATGGCCGAAACAAATTTCAGACTCTCGCGGAACAAGCTGAGAGCTGATAGCTGAGAGCTGATAGCTATATGCCAAGAAAAGGACACACCCCGAAGCGCGAAGTTGCCGCCGACCCGATCTACGGTTCGACGCTGGTCACCAAGTTCATCAACTCGATGATGTGGGGCGGCAAGAAGTCCACCGCCGAGAACATTTTCTACTCGTCGATGAAGAAGATGCAGGAAAAGGGCGGCGACGAAGCCTTGAAGCTGTTCAAGAAGGCGGTGGAGAACGCCAAGCCGGTGCTGGAAGTGAAGACCCGGCGCGTCGGCGGCGCCAACTACCAGGTCCCGGTGGAAGTGAACCCCGATCGCCGCACCTCGCTCGCCATCCGCTGGCTGATCGGTTACAGCCGCGGCCGCGCCGAGAAGGGCATGACCGACAAGCTCAGCAATGAACTGCTCGACGCCGCCAACAACCGCGGCGCTGCGATCAAGAAGAAGGAAGACGTTCACCGCATGGCGGAAGCCAACAAGGCCTTCGCGCATTACCGGTGGTAGGTGTTGCTGTCGACGGTCGACCGTCGACGGTCGACGACGAACGAGCCCAGGGATTCGGAAGGAAGTTAGGTAAGACGTGGCAAGACTGGTTCCATTAGATCGTTGCCGCAACATCGGCATCATGGCGCATATCGACGCCGGCAAGACCACGGTGACGGAGCGCATCCTGTTCTACACAGGACGGACGCACCGCATCGGCGAGGTCCATGAAGGCACCGCCACGATGGATTGGATGGAGCAGGAGCAGGAGCGCGGGATCACCATCACCAGCGCCGCCACCACCTGCACCTGGCGCGATGAGCGGATCAACATCATTGACACGCCCGGCCACGTGGACTTCACCGCCGAGGTGGAGCGATCGCTGCGTGTGCTCGACGGCGCGGTCGCCGTGTTCGACGCCGTACATGGCGTCGAGCCGCAGTCGGAGACCGTCTGGCGCCAGGCCGACAAGTACGGCGTCCCGCGCATTTGCTTCATTAACAAAATGGACAAGACCGGCGCTGATTTCGAGCATGCCGTCGAGACCATCCGCAAGCGCCTCAACGCCCGTCCGGTCGCCATCCAGCTTCCCATCGGCAGCGAATCCAATTTCAAAGGCGTCATTGATCTCTTCGAAATGAATGCCATCGTATGGATGGAAGAGACCCTGGGCGCCAAGTCCGAAATCCAGGACATTCCCGAGAACCTGAAGAAGAAGGCCACCGCGTTCCGTAGCCAGATGGTCGAGACCATCGTCGAAAACGACGACGACCTCCTCCACAAGTACATGGAAGGCGAGAACATCACCCCGGAGGAGCTGAGGAAGTCGCTGCGCAAGAGCGTGATCTCCCTGAAGCTGTTCCCGGTGCTGTGCGGCTCGGCGTTCAAGAACAAGGGCGTGCAGCCCATGCTGGACGCGGTGGTGGACTTCCTGCCCTCGCCGGTTGATGTCCCGCCGGTCAAGGGGATTGATCCCGACACCGGCAAGGAAGTGGAGCGCGCACCCGACGACAGCGCTCCTCTGGCTGCCCTGGCGTTCAAGATCATGACCGACCCCTTCGTCGGCCAGCTTGCTTTCATCCGCATTTACTCCGGCCAGCTCAAGACCGGGGACAACATCTGGCTTCCCGGCAAGAACAAGCGCGAGCGCATCGGCCGCCTGCTGAAGATGCACGCCAACAAGCGTGAGGAGATCAGCGAGATCTACGCCGGCGACATCTGCGCCTGCGTCGGCCTGCGCACCATCACCACCGGCGACACCATCTGCGACGAAACCAGCCCGGTCGTGCTGGAATCGATCGTGTTCCCGGCGCCGGTGATCGCGGTGGCGGTCGAGCCCAAGACCAAGGCCGACCAGGAAAAGATGGGCGTCGCGCTCGGGCGCCTGGCGCAGGAAGACCCGACCTTCAAGGTCAACACCGACCCCGACAGCGGCCAAACCATCATCAGCGGCATGGGCGAGTTGCACCTGGAAATCATCATTGACCGCATGATGCGCGAGTTCCACGTCGAGGCCAACGTCGGCAAGCCGCAGGTCGCCTACCGGGAGACCATCCGCAAGCCGTCGCAGGCGGAAGGCAAGTTCATCCGCCAGACCGGCGGGCGCGGCCAATACGGGCACGTCAAGATCAAGCTCGAACCCAACCCGGGCAAGGGCTACGAATTCGAGAACGAAATCGTTGGCGGCTCGGTGCCCAAGGAATTCATCAAGCCGGTGGACCACGGGATCAAGGAAGCTCTCGAAGGCGGCATCCTGGCGGGCTACCCGATGGTGGACGTCAAGGCCATCCTCTACGACGGCAGCTATCACGACGTGGACTCCAGCGAAATGGCCTTCAAGATTGCCGGATCCATGGCGTTCAAAGAGGCCGCGCGCAAGGCCACGCCGGTGCTGCTGGAGCCGGTGATGTCGGTCGAAGTTGTCGTGCCGGAAGATTTCATGAGCGCCATCATCGGCGACTTGAACTCCCGCCGCGGCCGCATCGAGGGCATGGAACACCGCGCCGGATCGCAGGTCATCAAGGGAATGGTGCCGCTGAGCGAAATGTTCGGCTACGCCACCCAGATGCGCTCCAACACCCAGGGCCGCGCCACCTTCTCCATGCACTTCGCGCGCTATGAAGAGGTGCCGCGCTCGGTGTCGGAGGAAATTATCGCCCGCGTGCAGGGCAGGGCAGTGAAC
>DASWAR010000078.1:0-3876 GCA_036391015.1 Terriglobales bacterium | reverse complement strand
CAGGATCACGGCACGCAATCGCTAAGGATCAAAGAAGCATTCAACGCGGTGCGCGCCAACATGCGGACGTTTGTTCCGGTCGAGTACGACAACGACAAGCAGGCTATGGAAGACGTGCGCAATGGAAAAATTCAGGGAGCGGTCATCATTCCACCCCAATACTCCCGACGGGTTTACGAGGAAAACCATCCGCGTATCGCTCTGGTTGTCGACAACTCGGATAACTTCATGAGTTCGACCCTGGAAGAGGAGATGGCGGGATTGACGGACGCACTCAACCGGCCCGATGTTTCCCCGCGTATCTTGCAGAAGACCGCGCTCGATATTGTGGAACTGTATCCCTATATCGAGTACATGAAGTACCTGCTGCCGGGGTCGATCACGCTGGCGATGTTCGTGTCGGTGATGATCGGCGGCGGCATGCTCTACATTGACGACAAGGCGCGCGGTATCCACGAGGGGTACCTGGTAACCCCGATTACCAAGCTGGAACTGATCTTCGGGCTCAACACGGCCGGGGCGCTCAAGGCGATCGCGTCGGGGGTGGTGATCACCGTGGTGGGCTCGCTGATCTCGGGGGTTAGCAGCACGTTTCACGCGCAGCAGGCGATCCTGCTGGCGCTGCTGATCCTGGTGACATCGCTCGCCTTCAACGCCATGATGTTCCTGTTCATGGTGCGCGTGGAGGACCCGCTGGTACCGCGCGCGACCTTCGGCGTGCTCAACACGCTGCTGTTCTTTCCCAGCGGCGCAATCTACCCGATCAATGCCTTTCCCAAGTGGCTGCAGGCGATCGCCATCGCCGACCCGTTTACCTACGCGGTGCACGCCTTCAAGGCGCTGCTGCTGAAAGAGGCGGGACTGGCGGCGATCTGGTACGACCTGCTTTTCCTCACGCTGTTTGCCGCGATCATGCTCTCGATTGCGACGCCGTTGTTTAAGCGCACGCTGTAGCAAGTGCTGACTGCTAGAATTGTCCCGTGTCCAGCACGATCTTCACCGCTCCGGAATACGATCCGCGGCGCGAGCGGCGCAAGCTCATTGTCGTGGCCGCGGTGGCCGCGGCGGTCATCGTCATTGGGGTCTTCGCCTACCTGTACCGCAACTGGCCGGAGGAGCGCGTGGTCGACCATTTCTTCACCGCCCTCGTCAATAAGGATTTCGAGTCGGCGTACGGAATCTGGCTGCACGATTCCACCTGGAAGCAGCACCCGCAGAATTATCCCAACTACTCGTTCCGCGAGTTCCAGAACGATTGGGGACCAGGCGGAGAGTGGGGAATCATCAAGAGCTTCCACATTGACGGCTCGGCCAATCCCAAGCAGGGAAGTGGCGTGGTGGTGGTGGTGACCATCAACGAACGCCGGGAACCGGCGCGCATCTGGGTGGAAAAAAAGGATAAGACGCTGACGTTCTCGCCGTATTAGCTGTCAGCTCTCAGCTATCAGCTCAAAAAGTACGAAGACGATGTGGTGGGCAACTCCGCCGTGGCGGCGAGCCAACTATTTCCCCGAACCCGAAGCCATTTTCTTGACCATGGCAAGCACCAGCTTGCGGTCGCTGTCGTTGAGGCTGGAGGAATAGCGCCGGATCTGCGTCAGGAAGCGGATTTCGTCCTCGCTCAACTGGGGCAAGCTGCGGGCGCCGTTATCGTGCGGGTTATCGGCGAAAAACTGGGCCAGGGCAATTTCCATGGCGCCGGCGATCTTGGCCAGGGTGTCGAGCGAGGGAATCGTGTGGCCATTCTCGACCCGCGAAAGATAGCAGCGCAGCAACCCGGTGCGCTTTTCGATGTCGCCTTGCGACATGCCTTTTTGGAGACGGAAACTACGGATGGTTTCGCCGATATTCATGTTGGCTTGACGGCCTTAGGACTCTTTGGGGGTGCGTGCATAGTAACCAGAGTAGAACGGCTGCGCAAGCACATTTTTTGTCACCCGCCGACCTGGAATAAACGTCCGAGAGGCCGTGGCGGCAGATTGCCAGAGGAATCTTCAGCCCGCGTTTGATTTCGCAGCGGCGGCGAGCGCCTGCAACTGGCGGTCGTGAAACCGGGAGAGCGTTACCAGGGCGACAATGGTGCCGACCGATGCGGAGTGCAAGCTAACCCATCAGCATGCCTCCGTTAACGCTGAGCACGTGGCCGGTGATGTAGGAGGCCTCGTCGGAGGCGAGAAAGCGCACGGCGGCGGCGACATCCTGCGGCGTGCCGACGCGGCCGAGCGGAATCATTTTCACCGCGGTTTGCTTCTGCTCGGGGGCCAGCGCGTCGGTCATTGCCGTCTCGATGTATCCGGGCGCGACCGCGTTCACCGTGATATTGCGTGAGGCCATCTCGCGGGCCAGCGCCATGGTGAGGCCGATCAGACCCGCCTTCGAGGCCGCGTAGTTCGCCTGCCCAGCCTGCCCGATCTGCCCGAAGATGCTGGTGATATTGATGATCCTTCCCCAGTGCTGGCGGAGCATGGAACTGAGCGCCTGCTGGCTGCAGAGATAGGCGCCGGTCAGGTTGGTAGTGATGACGGCGTCCCAGTCGGCGCGCTTCATGCGCAAGGCGAGCTGGTCGCGGGTAATGCCGGCGTTGTTGACCAGGATGTCGAGCTTGCCAAATTTGGCGATCGCCGCCTTGACGCCGGACTTGATCTCGTCTTCGCTGGCGAGATCAATCTTGAAGGTCTCGGCGCGGCCGCCGGCGGCGCGGATCTGATCGGCGGTTTCCGCCAGCTTAAGCTCGTTGCGCGCAGCCAGCGCGACGGCAGCGCCGGCTTCGGCCAGCGCCAGGGCGCAGGCGCGTCCGATGCCCTGCGACGCGCCGGTCACCAGCGCCACACGCCCGTCAAGCCGGATGCCGCGGTACTCGGACATGACTCTCCTGAGGAACCCGGAAATTATAGCAACCGGTCGCCAGTCTCTAGTCGCCAGGCGGCAGGATGTTCCAGTACGGCTCCCTGGCGACTGCCGCCTGAACGCATTTCCGCTTCCGGTTGGTCGGGCGGACCAGGTTCCGGCTCGACGTGGCGGAACAGGTAACGCAGCAGGGGCGGGGCCAGCACGGTAGTCACGCCCGCCATGAAGATCACCACCGCGTACCCCTGCTGCGAGACGGCGTTCATCTGCAGCCCGATGAGCGCAACGATGAGAGCGACTTCGCCCCGGGGCATCATGCCGACGCCGACTTTGAGTGCAGCGGAAACGCCTTCGCCGAGCATCGGCAGGCCGCAGCCCAGCACCTTGGAAACGATGGCCAGCAGCGAAATGACAATGGCGGTTGTCCACACCGGGCCGGTAAACAGGTGAATGTCGAGCCGCGCTCCCATGACAAAAAAGAAAAACGGCGCCAGGAATTCGTTGATGGCGTGCACGCGGGGCTGGAGGTTCCACTCGGGTGAGTAGTCGGCGAACATCAGGCCGGCGAAAAAGGCGCCGATGATCGCCGCCATGCCAATCTTGGTCGCCAGCGCCGACAGGCCGAGGCAGAGGGCCAGCGCCAGGATCAGCGGCGCGTTGTGGGTCGACATGCGCTTCAGGCCGGTGCGCATTCTGCCGACCACGCGCGGGCCGATGAAGATCATGAAGATGGCGAAGCCAAAGGCTTCGACGATAAGCACGGCCATGTGGAGCCAGCGGATGCCGCCGCCGGCGGCCATCCCGGCGACGACGGTCAGCACGATCATTCCGAGGATGTCGTCGAAGACGGCCGCACCGAGGATGACGCGGGCCTCGCGCGTGTGCAAAGCGTGAATGTCGCTGAGCACGCGCGCGGTGATGCCGACGCTGGTGGCCACCATGGCGGTGGCGATGAACACCGACTCGCGCACCGGTTCGCCGCGCAGGTGCAGGTAGCCGAATCCCAGCAGGAACGGGACCGCAACACCC
>DASWAR010000077.1:0-2490 GCA_036391015.1 Terriglobales bacterium | reverse complement strand
AGGATGGCGGATTGATCCAGGCAAAGAAGTTGAAAATGACGAAGAAATCCGAGAGCACGGGAGAAGCCGAGATCATCGATATCGGCCTCGTCGGCGAAGTAACCGAGGTCCGGCCCGGCGCTCTCGTTGCGCTTGAGCAGGGCGGATTCATCCCGGTGATCGCACCCATCGGCGTCGGGGTCCATGGAGAAACCTATAATATCAATGCCGACCTGGTGGCAGGGGCCGTTGCCGGAGCTCTCAAGGCGGAAAAACTCATCCTGCTCACGGACCAGCAAGGCATCATGGACAAGGACAAGAACCTCATCCCAACGCTGAACAAGAAGAAAGTTGAGGCCCTCGTCCATAACGGCACAATCGCCGGCGGCATGCTGCCCAAGACCAGATCATCCTTCGAAGCGCTCGATGCCGGCTGCATGAAGGTCCATATCATCGATGGCCGCGTCCCCCATGCCCTGCTGCTCGAGATATTCACGAAGGAAGGCGTGGGCACCGAAATTACGCTGTAAGTTGTCAACCTCCCCAGCTTTTAAATCATCGGCATAGGGGGCGGGCTATTAAGTCCGCGCCCCTGCCACACCACCCGGCATGCGGGTCCGCACCGGGCGGTTCGAGAAGTTGAGGTTATGAGAGACGCGGTACGCCAAGGCGATCAAAGTACGCAATAGTCAGTACTCGTTTGATGTCGCCGTCGCTGTTCCGCCACCAGCATCGCGAGTTTGCTGCCACCCGTTGTGCTACCTGCGGGCTGGCGCCGAGTTTCCGAAGCTCCCGAAACATGGTTATGCCGCGTTTCCAGTGCTTGAGTTGAATCGCCCGGAGCCGATGCCGCAGCCACTCATCCAGCGTGCGCCAGATGCCCGCTGTCTGCGCCAGCCTAAAGTAGGCTTTCCATCCCACAAGATACGGCCGCAAGCGTTCAATGACTTCCGTCATGCTGCGTCCGCCTGAGCGCCGGGTCAGTTGCCGTACACGCTGCTTGAACGTCGCCAGCGGCTTGGCGGCCACCTTGCGCTTCACCCCTTCCTTGGCAAACCAGAAACTGTAGCCCAGAAACTTGCGCCCCGTAACGCGCGCCACCGCGCTCTTGGTCTCGTTGACCTTGAGCCGCAACCTGGCGTAGCACCGCCGTAGAAGCGCCATCACCCGGTCACCCGCTCGGCGACTGCGCACATATACGTTGCAGTCGTCCGCGTAGCGCACAAAGCAATGGCCGCGCTGCTCCAACGTCTTGTCCACTTCATCCAGCAGCACATTGGCCAGAAGCGGTGACAGCGGGCCGCCCTGCGGCGTCCCCTGATGCCGATCCTGTACCACCCCGTCACTCATGATCCCGCTGTTCAGATACGCTCGAATCAGCCGGATAATCCCGGCATCATGGATGCGCCTCCGCAGGCGGTCAATGAGGATGTCGTGATTGACCCGGTCAAAGAACTTCTCCAGATCAACATCTACCACGATTCGCCGTCCGGACTGCACGTGCGCTTGAGCGGCCAGAACCGCGTCATGCGCCCGTCGTCCGGGCCGGAACCCGTGGCTGTGCTTGCTGAACGTCGGATCAAGTATCGGTTGAAGCACCTGCAGTAGGGCCTGCTGGATCAGCCGATCCGTCACCGTCGGTATGCCGAGCTCGCGCTCGCCTCCATCCGGTTTCGGAATCGTTACCCGTCGCACCGGACTGGGCCGGTACGTCCCCCGCAGCAGTTGCTCGCGCAATGTCGGCCACGTGGTGAACAGGTGACGGGCGGTCTCGTCTATGTCCAGACCGTCCACACCCGCTGCCCCTTTGTTGGCCCGCACGCGCTTGAACGCCTGCTGCAGGTTCTCTCTCGTCAGCGCTGCCACCAGCAGCGCCGACCCTGTGCTCTCAGTATCATGCCGCGGGCTGCTCGCTTCGCCGCTGACAGGTTCTCTCCCGGCTTCACCGGACGCTTCCCCTGACCGCTCCGCTGTTGCGGACTTCTGGCGCTGTGCGTTCAACATCGGCATGGCCTTGAACACTTCTCCTCGTTCGGCCCTTCGCTCCCTGTCCGGCAGCTACTACGGCCTCGGCTGACTTCTCGCTCCGTGTCACCACGTCGGCCTTTCAGCCATGAGGCGAGATCTCCCCAGGTAAGAACGCACTCCTTCGCTGCACAACCGCCGGATTTACGCCGCTTCTCCTTGATCACGAGAGCTTCGCGGTTCATTGCCCGCTCGCCCTGCTCGCCAGCGCCTTCTATCCGGTTCTTGTTCATCGGCTCACAGCTTCGCTCCACGCTTCCTCCCCACACTCGGTCACCCTCATGCAGTTGCGCTTCGCTTCGTTCGTCGTGACCAACTTACGGTGGGACTTACACCCACAAGAGCGCGCCCATGCTGGGCGCACAATAAAACAGCCGGTCCGCGCGCGACGGACCGGCTGTTCAGAAGACGAATGAGCGAGATCAGATGAAATGATACGTAAGCCCGAAATCGACGGTTTTAACATCGCCGTCTATTTTCGGTGTC
>DASWAR010000076.1:0-4241 GCA_036391015.1 Terriglobales bacterium | reverse complement strand
ATGCCGACGCTGGTGGCCACCATGGCGGTGGCGACGAACACCGACTCGCGCACCGGTTCGCCCCGCAGGTGCAAGTAGCCAAAACCCAGCAGGAACGGAACCGCGACGCCGGCGATGGCGACTCGGATGGATTGCCGGCCGACACGGATCAAGTCTTGCGGCCGCGTCTCCAGGCCGACGGTGAACAGCAGAAAGATGGCGCCGATCTCGGCTATCGAACCGACGGTGTCGGACGGTGCAATCAGCCCGGCAGCGTGCGGGCCGAGAATGACGCCGGCGAGAAGCTCCCCCAGCACCGCCGGCAAAGTCAATCGCTCGAAGATCTCGGCAAACACTTTCGCACAGACAAAAATGACGAACAATTCGAGCACGAACGTGTCGGCGTGCTGGGGCATCTTGCACCTTCCAGGAGAACTTCTGTCTAACCCAACCGCGTGCTGCTGGCTACAAAAATCGAGAGTTGCTGCAGCATTTCAAGCTGCCAGCGGCTTTCGATTTCTGCGGCGTGACCATCCATCGAGGGCATATTGTTTTATAGTCATAAAGTGTTTTCGGTGCAGCTACCGAGCGTCGGCGCGGAATATCCCCGCTGAGGAGGAACCCTGATGGCGACCGTGCGGTCACCGTCCCTGTTGGACCGTTGGGCGCGTGCGCCCTTCTATTTCAACTCTGCGGCGCACCTGCTGCGCATCGGACGCGAGCGGGCCGCCAATTTGAAGGAGCTGCTGGAAGCATTGCGCGCGTGCCCGAACGATTCCATCTTCGAGCACACCTTCCAGACCCTGCAGGAGCACCATTTTATCCGCGAAGGTTTTTCCAATGACTTTGCGCACTGGGCCTTTGCTGCCTGCAACGAAGTCGGACTCGCGGAAAGGCTGGCCGCCATTGACGTGCGCGAGTACACCAGCATTCCAGACCTGCGGAACCGGCTGGTGGCGATCGTGGAGGATTACCTGAAGCGCAACCCGCGCGCCCGCGACCGCGCCGCGCTGGAGCCGTTTTATTTCTGCGCGTCCGACACCGTGGTCATTCCAACGCCGTTCGTGGCGCGCAACCTGGTGGAGTTCATTGAGTCGCTGAAAAAGGTCAGCATCCACAGCATTCATCACCATTTCATCGAGGCCCGCCTACGGATCAAGCTGAATTCGAACGATTTTTCCGTGTGGCTGGAAGAGGATATGGACCTTGGCCCGCTCGCCGACCGGCTGAACCGGATCGACATTTATACTTCCACCCTGCACGGCGTACGCGACCAAATCCTGCGGATTCTGGAACGCGCCGCGCAGCCGGCCGGACGGCCGGCGCACTGAGGAGAGACGGAATCCATGGACGAGCGGAAGAAGGCCAAGCAAGCGACCCTGCCCGGCCGGAACGCCAAGGACGACGGGAAGCGCGGTCCCGCTGCCGGCAGCACCGCCGCGCCTCCGCCGGAGGTCCCGGCGAAAGAACGCCGCCAGCACCCGCGGATTTCGGAAACGCCTCCCGCGCCGCCGCCTCCGCCGCGGCTGGATGATTACGAACCCATCATCGGCCGTCCCGAGCTGGATGAACTGCACTTCCTCGCCCGCCAGCTTCGCGGGAAGACGGTCAAGATGGTGAACTCGACTGCGGTCGGCGGCGGCGTGGCCGAAATGCTTAACCGCCTGGTCCCGCTCATGAACGAGTTGGAAGTGCGCACCAAGTGGGAGGTCATCACCGGCGGCAACGACTTCTACGAGGTCACCAAGGGCTTCCACAACGCCCTGCATGGCGGCGACTACAACCTGACGCAGCAGGCGAAGGAAATTTTCATGCTGTACAACGAACAGAACCGCGAACGCATGGAGTTCGGCGGGGACCTGTTCGTAATCCATGATCCGCAGCCGGCGGGGCTGATCCGTTCGCGCGCGCGCAACCGCGGCCGCTGGATCTGGCGCTGCCATATTGACGTGAGCAATCCACACCCCGAAGTCTGGGGATTCCTGCGCCCGCTGATCGAGCAGTACGATGCCGCCATGTTTTCCGCGCCGGCATTCTCGCGGCAATTGTCCATCCCGCAATACCTGTGTTATCCCGCGATTGATCCGTTGTCGGAAAAGAACAAGGACCTCCCCGAAGAATTTATCGCCAAGGTATGCGACGACTTTGGGATTGACCGCACCCGTCCCATCGTCACCCAGATCTCCCGCTTCGATCGCCTGAAGGACCCGGTGGGCGTGATCCAGGCCTACAAGCTGGCGAAAAAATATGTGGATTGCCAATTGGTGCTGGCCGGCGGCGGCGCCACCGACGATCCCGAGGGCGCGGCCGTGCTGCAGGAAGTGATGGACGAGGCGGGCGAAGATCCTGATGTCATCATCCTCGACCTGCCGCCGTGGTCGGCGCTGGAGATCAATGCCCTACAACGCGCCTCCACCATCGTGGTTCAGAAGTCCATCAAAGAAGGCTTCGGCCTTACGGTCACCGAGGCGCTGTGGAAGAACAAGCCGGTGATCGCCGGGGCGGTGGGCGGCATTCCGACGCAGGTCATCCACAAGCTCACGGGCGTGCTGGTGCACTCGGTGGAGGGTTGCGCCTACCAGATCCGCTACCTGCTCACGCACCCGGAATTCGCGGCGCAACTGGGCCGCAACGGGCGGGAGCATGCCAAGGAAAATTTCCTGATGACCAGCAACGTGAAGCACTACCTGCT
This sequence comes from Terriglobales bacterium, assembly GCA_036391015.1. Classification (GTDB taxonomy): domain Bacteria; phylum Acidobacteriota; class Terriglobia; order Terriglobales; family Acidobacteriaceae; genus JAIQGF01. The sequence goes on along the minus strand of DASWAR010000076.1, from coordinate 1,570 downwards.
GCTGTTCCAGATCATGCTGGGAATGGCGCGGCCCCAGAAGGAGCCGATTGCGGAGTAAACGAGGCGAGCAATCGTGGCGACGTTTCAGAACAGCTCCCCGCCGTTGTAGACCAGCTCTCCATCCAGGATGCGCGCTACATCCATCAATTTGTGCGGCCTCACTGGGCCGGTGGCGTCAATGTGCATGACCGCATGGCCCTGCGCCACCAGGTAGTCGGACACCATCATGCGGTGGCAATGGAAGTACACCCGCTCCGCGCACATGTAGGCGGTCGGCTTTTCTTCGGCCATGCGCACCAGTTCAGCGGCGGCATTTCGGAATTCCGGGGTGAGCATGTAATCGGCGTAGTTGCGGAAGGAATCGTTGCGCAGCGCGGTGTTGGGCGAGTTGTCGCGGATCTTCTTGCGCCGGCCGCCCAGCTCTTTCATCCAGAGGTATTCCAGGCCGCCTTTCGGCAGCTCGCATTCCAGGCTCTCGCGGTTGAACTGCGGCAGCCGCCGCGACATCGGGAAAGACCGTATGTCCACCAGCCGCTGGATCCCGTGCGCTCGCAAAGCGGCAACCAGTTCGTCCAGCGAGCGGGTGGAGTGGCCGATGGTGAAGAGAGTAGTCAAATTACAAAATTTCACGGAGATCCCCCACCCTCCGCGTCACCCGCTCGCGATCAAGGTATTCCAGGAGGGGAATGGCGTACTTGCGCGAGACGCCGGTAAGTTCCTTGAATTTGGCGACGTCAATCTTCGTCGAGCGCGCCTTCTCCCCGGCCATCAGCCGGCGAAGTTGATCAAGGGCGTTGCGGTGGAACACGAGGTCGTCGGACAACTTCACCAGCACGCGGTCGCGCAGCAGCAGGGTGACGATCTTTTGCGCGCGCACCCGGTCCACTTTCACGCCCGCGAGCACGTCCTTGAGCGCCGGTACTTTCAGCCCGGCGCTGGCGAAGGCGTTTTCGATGATCTTTTTCGATTCTGCTTCCTCGTCTTTCATCACCACGCCGCGGCCGGCGGCGCGCACGATCTCTGCCGAGGTTTCCAGTTTCTTGTCCCGGACCAGTGAATCCAGCACAGCGTTGAATACGGTTTCCTCAAGGCCGAGCTTCTCCGCCAGTTCGCCCTTGGCGATGCCCGGGGCAAGCGGATTGCTTTTGTGAAAGCTGTCAACCGTGTCGAATGCAAACGTCTTCGCGTTTTCAAACACAGGAGCGGAAATGAGCATGTCTCCGACACGCAGCACTCGCCGTCCCGCAACCAGGCGGGCTGAAACCGCCTCGACATCCTTGTCCGGCCACCCGGTTTCCGCCACGGCCTCAGCAAGTTTCAATCCTTTGTCGAGCCGTCGCGCGATGCGCGCGATGAGTACCAAGTCGCGGGAAGGCGACGACAACACCTCCAATTCGGCTATCCGTGCGCTGGTGGGCGTCTTCGAACGCTGTGGATCGGCATCGATGATCACGCCGCCGCCGATGGTCACCACCGGCGAAAACTGGCGGATGATGAAGCGGTCTCCGGGCAGCACCAGCAGTGGATGGCGGAAGCGCAACTGCGCGAATCCCGACTGCCCCGGCGGCAG